>DVNQ01000100.1 GCA_018714245.1 Candidatus Avilachnospira avicola | reverse complement strand
GGAGGCATCACCTTTCCACAGACAATAAGGGTTTTCCCGTCCTTTATCTCAGGTTCAAGGACAGCCATCTCTTCTTCGGATATAAATGCAGAGCAGGATATGGAATCAGTGCCATCGTAGAGATTGAATTTAAAGGCGTATCTTCCGCTCTTAGTCTTGACTGCTTCAGGAGTAAAGACCTCTCCATGAAGCAGGACTTCTCCCATATCCGTCTCAAGTGAAGCTATGTCCGTCACATTGCCGCTGAAATCATATCCATATATGACATCCGGATCATCAGATTTCTTTGAACGCTTCGGTGTCCATGAGTTGGACTTCGAAAAGCCGTTCTGCCCGGGCTTTTTCTGGGCATAAACCTGTTTTTTATCAGAACTGGAATTATCCTTTGAAACAGCAGCTGAAGCATGAGTCCTGACATTGCCTGATGTCTCTCCTCCGCTCATCTCTCTGTTTCTCCTGAGGTCGATGCGATCTTCTCTCAGGATGCTGACAAATATGTTTTTATCGCCGAAAAGGCCCTTTTTTAGGGCAGACTGAAGACGGAAGAGCCTTTCTCCCTTAAGCTCCTCTCCTCCGGAAATTATTACATGGAGCGTGTTTTTAATGGGATTGGTACTGATCTTTACCACATCAGTCTCCCTCATCAGCTCCCGAAGATCCTCATCTATATCAATATTGTCAAATACATTCAAAAACCTTTTGGTCATAAATATGTATCAAGTTCCTTTTTGAATTCTGACAGAAGCTCTTCCTCTTTTACTTTTCTGAGTACTTTGCCCTTTCTAATGATAAGGCCCTCTCCCTTTCCGCCGCAAATGCCAAGCTCTGCCTCGGCAGCCTCACCGGGCCCGTTTACGACGCATCCCATGCAGGCCACCTTAAATGTAAGTCCCTGGTAGCATTCCTCAGACACCAGTTCATTGACCCTGTTTGCAAGGCTGATAAGGTCTATCTGAGTACGTCCGCAGGTAGGACAGCTTACTACCTCTATCCCCTTTCTGCGTAAACCAAGGGCTCCAAGGATCTCCTTTGCTGCCCTGACCTCTTCTGCAACATCTCCGGTAAGGCTTACACGTATTGTATCGCCCACACCGTTATAAAGGATGATGCCGAGACCTACAGAGGATTTAATGCTTCCCGTAAGAACAGTGCCGGATTCGGTGATCCCTACATGGATCGGATGGTCCGTCCTGTCCTTTATAATCTCATGGGCTCTTATGCACATGAGTACATCAGAAGACTTTATGCTTATGACAAGGTTGGAATAGCCCATGTCTTCTATGAGACTGCAGTTTCTGAGAGCAGATTCCACAAGTCCTTCTGCGGTCACATGCCCTCCATGATTTTCCAGTATATCCTTTTCAAGGGAACCGGAATTGACCCCTACCCTTATAGGTATATTTCTTTCCCGGCAGGCTGATACCACTGAGCGAAGCCTGTCCTCACCGCCTATGTTCCCTGGATTTATGCGGATCTTGTCCGCACCATTTTCCACAGCCATGATGGCAAGCCTGTAGTCAAAATGTATATCCGCAACCAGCGGTATCCTTATCTCTTTTTTTATCTCCTTAATGGCCTTGGCCGAAGCCTCATCCGGTACCGCCACCCTTATAATGTCACAGCCAAGGCTCTCAAGCTTCCTTATCTGTGCAGCTGTGGCATTTACGTCATCAGTCCTGGTGTTGCACATGGACTGGATCAGTATGGGATTATTGCCTCCTATGACCCGGTCACCTATATGTACTTCATGTGTCCTCATGCGTTCTTTCATAAATCACCTCATGCCAAAAGAGAGATATCATTAAACAGTATAAGCATCATAAGCAGTAAAAGAAGGGCCATTCCCCCCATATGTATGGCAGCCTCCAGTTTTCTGGGAACTGGCTTTCTGAATATAAGCTCGATAAGTATGAATATCAGCCTGCCTCCGTCAAGAGCAGGTATCGGGAGCAGGTTCATCACCCCAAGAGAGACCGATATGACTATCATTATATTGAAAATGGTCATCAGGGTAAACCTGATCCCATAGTCGCTTGCCTCTGAAACGGTATCGTCTATGGTACCGACTATCCTTACCGGGCCCATCACATCAGTCCTCTCAGCTCCTCCTGACAGCAGGAGCTTCACTGATTCAAAAGCGGAAACAAGATTATATCTCAGATTATAGGCTCCGTATCTTATGACCTCCATAGGGCTATCGATAGGAAGATAGGCCATATTGTATGAGATACCCATACGATAGCTGCCGGTCTCTTCACTGTATGCGGGCCTGAAGGAAGCCCATCCTTCCTCTCCGTCTGCAGGATCCATATATCTGATATTTATAACCGTATCCTCAGTGAGATCGGCGCCATGAATATAAAGGAAAAGATAAAGGTCCCTGGATACATGGATATCCGCCGAAGCTTCCCCGAAGCTGATGCAGGTAATTATATCTCCTTCAGAAAGCCCCGAATCATAAGCAGGCATGTCCTTTTCCACGGCTGCCACAAAGGGAATGTCGGCGCCAATGTCTGCAGTAAGAACAAGTGAGAGGAGAAAGGCCAATATAAGATTGAATAAAGGTCCCCCAAGCACGATGAAAAACCTTTTCCAGGGAGCCTTATCAAGGAAATCATCCTCATCCATCATACATGATCCGCCGAAGGGGACAGCCCTCAGGCTGTACTCCGTGTCGCCCCGTACAAAGGACCAGAGCTCCGGTCCCATCCCCAGGGAGAAATTGATCACCTTTACGGAAAAGAGCCTGGAAAAGAGAAAATGTCCAAGCTCATGAAAAGTAACTATAAGGCCAAGTACAATGATTGCGATTATGAAACTTATCAAATCCTCTGTTCTCCAATGTTAAAATACTGTCTGATGAAGCTTCTTGACCACTCTTCAGTCATAAGTATATCCGAAAGCTCCGGATCTCTTTTGTCCGTGGCTCTTTGCATGGCTGCCCCGATACCGTCCGCTATATCCAAAAAGCCTATCTTCTTACCGAGGAACAGAGAAACGGCCTCTTCATTTGCAGCATTGAAGACGGTCGGCATAAGACCTCCCTGCTTTCCGGCTTCTATGCCCAGGGCAAGGCCCTTGAAGGTATCCATATCAGGCTTTTCAAAGGATATACTGCTGACCTCCAGCAGATCAAGCTTCGGCTCAGAGGGGATCGGAGGTCTCTTCGGCGCATAAAGTGAAAATGCTATGGGTACCAGCATGCTGGGAGCTCCAAGCTGAGCCTTTATGGCTCCATCCCGAAACTCCACCATACTGTGTATTATGGATCTCGGCTGGATTATGGGATCGATCTGATCTATTCCTACATCAAAAAGCCATCTGGCCTCCATGACTTCCAGAGCCTTATTTACCATGGTGGCAGAATCTATGGTTATCTTTGCGCCCATTGACCAGTTGGGGTGCCTGAGTGCATCCTCAGGGCCTACGCTTGAAAGCTCTTCCCGTTTCTTTCCGCGAAAAGGCCCTCCGGATGCGGTAAGTAGTATCCGGCTTATGCTCTCATGCTCTTCTCCCATAAGGCACTGATAGATAGCGCTGTGCTCAGAGTCTATGGGCATAAGCTCAACGCCTTCTTCGCGCACCATGGGCATGATGATATGTCCGGCACATACAAGGGTCTCCTTATTTGCAAGCGCTATCTTTTTATGTGCTCTGATGGCAGCTATGGTAGGTCTTATTCCTATCATGCCTACCACCGAAATCAGAGAGGTATCAGCCTCATCAAAGGATGCAGCTTTACAGAGCCCTTCCATCCCTGATACCAGCTCAGGCATGTCCTTTGCGGAAAGGACTGCCTCCTGTCTCAGCTCCTGATAAAGCTCATCCATCTTATCCCTGTCATAGACACAGACCATCCTGGGACGGAATTCATATATCTGATCCTTAAGCTTCCTGATGTCGGATCTTGCCGCCAGGGCTACAGCCCGAAGATCCGAATCAGACCTTACGATCTCCAGGGCCTGTCTGCCTATGGAGCCTGTGCTTCCCAAAATACTTATATTTTTACTCATATCATTTCTTCCAGTAATCTTACTGCAAAATAAACAGCCGGAGAGGTAAAAAGCATGGAATCGAAACGATCCAGCACTCCCCCATGGCCTGGTATCAGATTGCCGTAATCCTTTATGCCATGATTACGTTTTATTGCTGAAGCAGCAAGATCTCCTATCATTGATATCAATGCTCCGATGCCGCAGGCAGCTGAACAGGTAAAAAGTGAGATTTCTGCTGAAAAAAGGCTACTGGTAACCACATATCCGTATACGGCTCCCAGAAGCATGGCTCCCATGACCCCTCCTACGGCTCCCTCAATACTCTTTTTGGGGCTCAGTTTCGGAGCCATCTTGTGCTTTCCGAATAGCATCCCGCTGCAATAGGCCAGTGTATCCGAGCCCCAGGAGCTCAAGAGTATAAGCCAGACGAAATACACACCCTCAGGAAGGCTGCGGGTAAGGTAGAGGTAGCTCAGCATGACAGGCACGTAGCACATGCCGAAAAAGGCAGCGGTGACCTCTTCTGTTCTGTATTCGGGAAAGGTAATGACATAAGCTGTCATAAGCACTATAAGAGTGACCACGATAACTGTGGCCATATAGTAGACCCCGCCAAAATACACGAGTACATAATAAGCTGCTGTGGCCATATATCCGATAATGGCAAGCCCCTTATGCTCAATTCCAAGAGCACGGTAGAGTTCAAACTGGCCGATAAAGGATATGGCAGCCGTGATCAGAAGAAGCGGAAGCCCGCCCGTATATATGAAAAATACGGCAAGTATAAGCAGCAGTATGCCGCTTATAAGGCGTTTTATGAACATCAGACACCTCCGAACCTTCTTTTTCTTCCATTAAATTCAGTTATGCATCGGATCAGTTCATCCCTGTCGAAATCAGGCCAGTAGACATCAGTGATAACGATCTCAGAATATGCACACTGCCAGAGGAGGAAGTTGGAAAGGCGAAGCTCTCCCGAAGTCCTGATAAGAAGGTCAGGGTCAGGGATAGACTTTGTATCAAGATATTCCGAAAACTCCTCCTCAGTAAGCTCTGAAGGATCAGTTTTTCCGTCTTTTGCATCCATGGCATATCTTGCAGCAGCACGTCTTATCTCGTCCCTTCCGCCATAGTTAGCTGCCATGACAAAAGTCATGCCGGTATTTCCAGCAGTCTCGGATTCGAGACGGTCTATGGACGCTATGATATCCTTTGGAAATCTGCTCCTGTCTCCTATCATAAGAACACGGACATTATTGTCTCTTGCTTTTGCAAGGAGCCTTCCCGCATAGTACCTGAAAAGCTGCATGAGTCCGGTCACCTCGTCTTCGGAGCGCTTCCAGTTTTCCGTGGAAAAAGCATAGACCGTAAGGTATTTTACTCCAAGTCTGGCACAGTCCTCAATGATCTGTTCCACGGTCCTGCAGCCCTCCTTATGGCCCATGTTCCGGGAAAGCCCTCTCTTCTGTGCCCATCTTCCGTTTCCATCCATGATAATGGCTATAGATGAAGGTATGCTGAGCCCATTAATATCTTCCATATATTTATCTCCATCTCAAAAAGAAAAGTGCAACGCAGGCAAAATACGGCCTGCATCACACCTTCAAAATGTCAGTTCAGCTGATGATCAGACGGTCATGACATCCTTAGTCTTATTATCAACGGCTTTATCTATGTCCTCGATGAACTTGTCCGTCATCTTCTGGACATCCTTATCAGCCTTCTTTACGTCATCCTCGGTCATCTCGCCGTTCTTTTCCATCTTTTTTATCTTATCGTTGGCATCACGGCGGATATTTCTGATGGCTACCTTGGTCTCCTCACCAAGCTTCTTGATCTGCTTTGCCAGGTCCTTACGTCTCTCTTCATTGAGCTCAGGAAATACGAGCCTGATGGAAGATCCGTCATTTGTAGGATTAATGCCGATATCGGACATGTTTATGGCTTTTTCGATCTCCTTTATAAGACTCTTCTCCCAGGGCTGGATAAGGATGATCCTTGCCTCAGGAACGGAGATGTTTCCGACCTGCTGAATGGGAGTAGGGGTACCGTAATAATCCACCTTTATCTTATCAAGGACATGAGGGTTGGCCCTTCCTGCCCTGATCCCGGAAAACTCCTCCAGCATGTTGTCGTAGGACTTTTTCATCTTTTCTTCATAGATCTTTAATTCGTCAGTCATATCTTCCTCCGTCAGTCAGCAGAAACATAAGTCCCGCAGTTTTTGCCATTTAATGCATCGGTAATGGCTCCCGGTTCATTAAGAGAAAATACGGAAAGGGGCATGTGATTTTCCATACACAGTATGGATGCAGTCAGATCTATGACATGAAGTCTGCGCTCAACCACCTCGGAAATGCTGAGTCTGTCAAAACGCTTTGCATCCGGATACTTTGCAGGGTCCTTGTCATACACTCCGTCCACTGCCTTGGCAAGAAGGATGCAGTCAGCTCCGATCTCTATGGCTCTGAGTGCGATCCCGCTGTCCGTACTGAAATAGGGATGTCCCGTGCCTCCGGCAAAGAACACTACCTTATGCTCGGAAAGTGCCTTCATGACCTCATCCTTATCAAACACCGGAACTATGCCTTCCACGTTGAATGCTGAAAAGATCCTGGTCTCCATACCGCAGTTTCTGAATATCTCGGAAACATAGATACAGTTCATGACAGTAGCCAGCATGCCGATCTGATCAGCCTTTACCCTGTCGAAGGCATTGGAGCTTCTGCCTCTCCAGAAGTTGCCTCCCCCTATGACGATGGCGATCTCCACGCCTTCATCGTAGGCCGATTTGACTTCCTTAGCCACCTCAGTGACCGTAGCTTCATCAAAGCCCATATGCTTATCTCCTGCCAATGCCTCACCGGAAAGCTTGAGCATGACACGTCTATTCTTCAAAGCAGTATCCTCCGCTTATTTTTCATTTTGTTAAGTATACCATGGAAGGGATGGATTTAAAAGTAAAACCTGATTTAGCTTTCAGATTATCATGTCTTAATAAGTATACCGATAAATCAAATATGCCCTCAGATACCGTAGCACAGGCGAATCTCATACCACGGTCTGAGGGCAAACGATGTAAACGATTTTACTTAGGAAGCCTTTCCCTTACAAGTTCTGCAAAGAACTCAGCTCCTGGATCACTTATTCATTTTCATCTATGGTTGATACGTTCATGGTGATCTCTTCAAGCACGTTAAGGACTATATCCACAGTATCAAGAGAAGTAAATACGGTTACCCCGTTCTCTACCGCTACTCTTCTGATTATGAAGCTGTCGGTGGTAGTGCTTATCTTGTCAGGGTTCACGGTATTTATGACATAGGTCACATGTCCGGCCCTTAAGGACTCAGGTATCTCCTCACTGCCTTCGGATATCTTCTTCTTGATCCTTGTACGGATGCCATTTTCCTTCAGGAATCTGGCTGTGCCTTCAGTAGCCTCGATATTGAATCCCAGGTCATAGAAACGCTTGATCAGAGGCAGGGCCTGCTCCCTGTCCTTTCTGGCAAGTGTTGCAAACAGGGTTCCATAGTTCTTAAGGTTCATGCCTGAAGCCTGCAGGGCCTTATACATGGCACGGTTCAGATCCTTGTCGTAGCCCATGGCCTCACCGGTAGATTTCATCTCCGGAGAAAGCACGGTATCGGCACCCTTAAGCTTTGAGAATGAGAATACGGGAGCCTTTACATACCATCTGCCGGGTGTCCTCTGAAGTCCTCCCTCATAGCCCTGTTCCTTTATGCTGTGTCCGAGAGCTATCTCAGCAGCAATGTCTGCAAGAGGCAGTCCGGTTGCCTTTGAAATAAAAGGTACGGTCCTTGAGGATCTGGGATTTACCTCAATGATATATACGTCATCATTTCTGTCCACTATGAACTGGATATTGTAAAGTCCGTTCATCTTAAGGCCCAGTCCCAGTCTCGTGGTGTAGTCTATGATGGTATTTAAGGGCTTTTCTCCAAGGCTGAAGGTAGGGAATACACTTATGGAGTCACCGGAATGTACTCCGGTACGCTCAACGTGCTGCATGACTCCGGGTATGAGGACAGTCTCTCCGTCACATACCGCATCTACTTCAAGCTCCTTTCCTTCTATATACTTATCTATCAGTACGGGAGACTCAGCGGAGGCAACGATCGCTTCCTTGAAATAGGTACGGAGCTGATCGTCATCATATACTATCTGCATGGCCCTTCCGCCAAGTACGAAAGAAGGACGGACAAGCACGGGATAGCCTATCCTGTTGGCAACCTTAACTCCATCCTCAACATGGGTCACTGCTTCACCGGTGGGCTGAGGAATGTGGAGCTCCTCAAGTGTCTTTTCGAAGCGGTCACGGTTCTCAGCGCGATCAACTGCATCTACTGAGGTTCCTACCACCTTTACCCCAAGGCTGTCAAGACGGTTTGCCAGATTGATGGCAGTCTGTCCTCCAAGGGTCACTATGACGCCCTCAGGATTTTCCAGATGTATGATATTCATAACATCCTCTATGGTAAGAGGCTCGAAGTACAGCTTGTCTGATGTCGTATAGTCAGTGGAGACCGTCTCAGGGTTATTGTTGATAATGATGGCCTCATAGCCTGCATCCCTGATAGCCCAGATGGCATGTACGGTGGAAAAGTCAAACTCTACGCCCTGTCCTATCCTTATGGGGCCTGAGCCAAGCACTATGATCTTCTTCTTATCGGAAACCAGGGACTCATTTGCCTCTCCGTAGGTTGAATAAAGATAGGGAGTCCAGCTTGCAAACTCGGCAGCGCAGGTATCTATCATCTTGTATGCGGGAAGGATGCCCAGCTTTTCCCTGATCTTATAAATCTCACAGTCAGTCTTGCCGGATATATGGGCAAGGTAGCCATCGCTTATACCCATACGCTTCGCGGTCCAGAGCTTCTCAACATCCTCCTCGGAAAGCCTGTCGAAGTCGATGGTCTTTGCAACAGCCTCAAAATCAATGATATTCTTGATCTTCTCAAGGAAGAAGAAGTCGATCTTGGTAACATTATATATCTTTCCGAGATCCTCTCCTCTTCTGATCAGCTCAGCAATGGCAAAGAGCCTGTCGTCACGGCACTCATATACATATCTGTAAAGCTCTTCAAAGCTCATAGAGTCGAACTTTGCAAGCCAGAGGTGATTTGCACCAATCTCCAGTCCCCTCACAGCCTTGAGCAGGGACTCCTCCAGGGTGCGGCCTATACTCATGACCTCTCCGGTAGCCTTCATCTGAGTGGAAAGACGGTTGTCAGCAGCTGTAAACTTATCGAAGGGGAACCTGGGAAGCTTTGCAACCACATAGTCTACGGTAGGTTCAAAGCTTGCAGGTGTATTGGCTATACGGATCTCATCAAGGTGAAGGCCTACCGCAATCTTGGCGCTGACTCTTGCTATGGGATATGCAGTTGCCTTTGATGCAAGGGCTGAGGATCTTGAAACCCTGGGGTTGACCTCTATCACATAATACTTGAATGAGAAGGGATCCAGCGCAAATTGTACATTGCAGCCTCCCTCGATCTTAAGGGTCCTGATTATACGGAGGGCACAGTCACGAAGCATCTGGTACTCTCTGTTTGCCAGGGTCTGGCAGGGAGCTACGACTATGGAGTCTCCGGTATGTATTCCGACCGGATCCACATTTTCCATGGAGCATATGGTGATTGCAGTATCGTTTGCATCACGCATTACCTCAAACTCGATCTCCTTATAGCCCTTGATGCTCTTTTCCACAAGGACCTGATGAACGGGAGAAAGCTTGAGTCCGTTCTCCATGAGCTCTATAAGCTCTTCTTCGTTGTCAGCAAATCCGCCGCCTGTTCCTCCAAGGGTAAACGCAGGACGTAGCACCACGGGGTATCCTATGTCATTGGCAGCCTTGATGCCCTCCTCGATGGTGGTTGCGATCTCAGAAGGAAGCACGGGCTCCCCTATCTCCTCACAGAGCTCCTTGAAAAGCTCTCTGTCCTCTGCTTTCTTTATGCTGTCAAAAGAGGTGCCAAGTATCTCTACTCCGCACTCCCTGAGCACTCCTTTTTCTGCAAGCTGGACTGCAAGGTTAAGTCCAGTCTGTCCCCCGAGTCCGGGAACTATGGCGTCAGGTCTCTCCTTACGGATGATCTTTGCAACATATTCAAGGTTAAGGGGCTCCATATATACCCTGTCGGCAATCTTTGTATCAGTCATAACTGTTGCAGGGTTGGAGTTTACGAGCAGCACCTCATAGCCCTCCTCCTTAAGAGCCAGGCAGGCCTGAGTGCCTGCATAATCGAATTCGGCAGCCTGTCCGATGACTATGGGGCCTGATCCTATGACCATTATCTTTTTAAGATCTGTTCTCTTAGGCATTCTTGCGTACCTCCCTCTCCTTCTTAGCTGTGTCCATCATGGACAGGAATTTTTCAAAAAGATAGTTGGAATCCTGAGGTCCGGGAGCTGATTCGGGATGATACTGTACGGAGAACATCAGTCCCTCCTTATCCTCTATACCTTCTACAGTGCCATCAAGAAGATTCCTGTGGGTAACCGTAAGCTCGGTGCCCTTAAGGCTCTCCTCGTCCACGGCATAGCTATGGTTCTGGCTTGTGATCTCGATCCTTCCGGTCTCAAGGTTCTTGACCGGATGGTTTCCTCCCCTGTGCCCGAATTTCATCTTATAGGTATGGGCACCTCCGGCAAGGGCCATGATCTGGTGGCCCAGGCAGATCCCGAATACAGGCACTCTGCCGCGGAGCTCCTTAAGGGTCCTTACCACCTCGGGCACATTTTCCGGATCTCCGGGGCCGTTTGAAATGAATACTCCGTCGGGGTTCAGCCTCATGATCTGCTCAGCATCCGTATCATAGGGAAGGATCGTAAGATTGCATCCCATCTCATTCATCTCGCGGATAATGTTGAGCTTGATGCCGCAGTCAATGACTGCCACATTGTACTTCGGATTTGCTGTCCTGGAATACCAGCGCTTTTTGCAGCTTACCTGGCTTACGCAGTCTGAGGGGAAACTCCACTCAGCCATCTTCTTAAGGCAATCCTCAAGGGGGGTGTCAGCATCAGTGATGATGGCCTTCTGTGCGCCCTCATCCCTTATGATCCTGGCAAGCTCTCTCGTATCCACTCCGCTGATGCCGGGGATGCCATTATCCTCCATTGCCTCTGAAAGAGTTTTTGTATATCTGAAGTTTGAAGGGGAATCATTGTACTCATGAACGACCATTCCGCTCATGGAAGGAGATTTTGACTCATAGTCATCATCGTTGATACCATAATTGCCGATAAGCGGATAAGTCATGACAACGATCTGTCCGGTATATGACAGATCAGAAAGGACTTCCTGGTATCCAACCACTGATGTGTTGAATACGATCTCCGCGATGCTTTCACGGTCTGCGCCGAAGCCGGTACCGTAAAATTCCCTGCCGTTTTCCATTACGATCTTTTTCTGTTTCATGTCTTCTCCCGTATAAACGTATGTTTAAGTGAATGTTGCTGCTGGGATAAGATCCCAAAAAAATAGGCCCCGATAAAATCAAAGAAGATTTTACCTAAAGGCCTATAAGCTTGCATATGGATCTGTCAGATAAACTGGTGATCTCATTCCATACCTCTCTTTCAAAACTTTCCGTATTTTATCAGAAAACAGAGGTGA
>DVNQ01000099.1 GCA_018714245.1 Candidatus Avilachnospira avicola | reverse complement strand
CTTATGTATGGGAATCTGTGATTCAAAAGACCTGTCCCATAGCCATCATTCACGGAGATGAGGATCCCCTGGTACCCGTTGAGACCAGCGAGGAGTTCTATGAGAAACTCTGTGAGGCAGGGCTTGAGGGCTAGTCAGAGCTCTATATCGTAAGGCATGGCGGACATGGTACAAGAGAGATATTCCAGAATGAGGTAAAGGATAAGATAAGGGCCTTCTTCGATAAATATCTTAAGTAATGGATCCGCCAAAGAGGTGCTTCTGAGATCATCAGGGAAGCATCTCTTTTTTTTGTTCTTATATCTGCTGTGTTCAGATCTGTGCTCTGCAGGGTCCAAAGAGCCAGAAAACATTACAAAAACTATACACAACATTTACCTAAGCTTTACTCGACACTGATTGATAAACATGGTTTATTAATTTTGTGGCAGAAAGTACAGAAACACCGATTTTTGTTTTTGAGCTGCGTATCCTGTATATAAAGGAGCAGATAAATGCTTAGGGAACAGGACATTTCAGTACATGTTTATGAGGCTAAGGAGGATATAAATAAGGCCGACGATCTGATAAGGGCCTATATACCCTTTATCAGATCGGAGGCCTCCAAGTGCATACATAGGATATGTACCGAGCAGGATGATGAATACAGCATAGGGCTTATGGCTTTTTATGAGGCTATCATGGGATATAGAAAGGAAGGCGGTGCATTTCTGAGCTATGCCTCCATGCTTATAAAAAGCCGGATAATAGACTATGGGAGAAAAGAAAAACGCCATAGCGGACACCTGTCCATTTACTCGGAGACCGGTGAGGATGGGAAGACTCTGATAGATGATATCGCGGATGACAGGGACCATATTGAACAGAGCCTTGGACTTGAAGCAACAAAACAGGAAATAGAGGAGCTTTCCCTGGTCATGGAGAGATATGGAGTCAGCTTTTCGGATGTGGCGGATAACTGCCCTAAGCAGGACAGAACCAGAGCAGCCCTTGCTGCAGCAATTAACTTTGCTGCAGAGGACGGAGAGCTGCTTTCGGATATATTGAAGAGCGGAAGGCTGCCCCTGTCGGCGATAGCAGAAGGGTCGGGAGTAGAAAGAAAGACTCTGGAAAGGCACAGGAAGTATCTGCTGGCAATGCTGCTCATACAGACTAACGGATATGAAATCATAAGAGGCCACCTCAGACATGTGCTGAAGGTGAAAGGAGGTGCTGCAGGATGAAATATCTGGTTATGGAAACGCACCTTGCTTTCGCAGTCGTCCTGGATGAAAATGGGAGCTTCATGAAAGTGGCGAATCTCCGTTATGAGACAGGACAGGTTGTCACCGAAGTCTTTCCCATGCAGACGACAAGGGAGAGGGAAGGAGATAAGGATATAGATGACGGCGTATCCGGGACTGATGAGCTGAGGGAGACTGCAGTAAAGAGTAAACGCAGACAGGGATCTGCGCTAAGATATCTGGCCGCCGCAGCAGGCCTTGCTGTCATGGTCACGGCAGGATCCGTATACAGGACAGAGTTCATGACATGGGGATCCGTATACATGTCCATCAATCCTGACATATGCATAAATGTAAACAGCAGGGACAGAGTCATTTCCCTTGAGCCGCTTAATGATGATGGAAAGGAGCTCATCTCAGGCTACAGCCATAAAAATAAAGACCTTGACAGGGTGGTAGATGAGATAAGTGACAGGGCGATAGATCAGGGCTATCTGAGTGATGGAGGAACGATCAGGCTGGACCTTTCTTCAGATCATGGGGATTGGAGCGGTGAGCACGGAAAAAGCCTGGGAGAAGGCCTTAGGGATCATATCTCTGAAAGGATATCGGTCACCATAGAGATAGGCTTTGATGATATGGAAGATATAATCATGGAGGCACCTTCAAAACCTGAAGAAGTCCTTGAAGAGCCAACAGCCGTGTCTGAGGGGCAGCATAGATATGTTATCCCGATAGGCTCGGGGGAGACTGGGCCTTCGGAAAGCGCGGATGTGACGCCTCCCGCAGAGACGACCGCTGCTCCGAAACAGGAAACCAGGCCCCATACTGTTCCTCAGACAAGTGCTGCACCTTTGCCGACGCAGCCTGCTTTGCCTCAGACCGTACCTGACCAGGGAGACAGCGGCTATGGAGTCAGCAGTTATGGAGACAGTAATTATGGAAACAGCGGTTATGGCAATGGTGACAGCGAATATGGCAGCAATGACGGAGACAGCGATTTTGACTGATAAATATTCCAAACTACCCCGATTTTAAAATATACGGTGCGTATATTATAGGTGTAAGACAAAAATACCCACATCACAACTAAAACATATAATGGATGAAGGAGGATATTATGAAAAAGAGGAATCTGATCCTGTTAGTGATGGCTATGGTGATGGGCCTTTCAAGCCTTACCGGATGCGCGGCTGGCGCAAAAGAAACAGCCGCTTCGGAGACTACGGAAGCCGTGGCCTCAGCAGAAGAGACAAGCACTGAGATCGTCATGGAGACGGAGACTTCCGCACCTGCTTCCGGAGGCACGCTCCTTATAAGCGTAAATCCTAAGATAGCCGTAGAATATGACAAAGACGGCTTAGTGACCGGAGTTACAGCAAGAAATAATGAAGCCTTTGATATCATCAATAAATGTGAAGGATTGATCGGAGCTCCGACAGATGATGCGGTTGCAAAACTTGTGACTGCCATAGGAGACGCGGGTTATTTTGTTGAGGACGTGGACGGAAGCGGAAGGCAGATAATCATAGAGATAGAAGAAGGCTCCGCTATTCCCTATGACAGCTTTGTAGACGATGTTGTAAATGGGGTAAAGGCATGTGTGAATACTCATCACTGGCAGGCGCCTCTTGATATACACAATGAAAGCGATTATGGGATGACGGACTACGTTGACACGGATTACGGCCCCAACAATGACGGAGTAACGGACTATAACGACACGGATTACGGCCCCAACAATGACGGAGTAACGGACTATAACGACACGGACTACGGCCCCGACAATGATGGAGTGACAGATTATAACGACACGGACTACGGCACCGACAATGATGGAGTGACGGACTACGGATATACAGATTATGGGGTAAGCATAGATGTTCCTCAGACCAAGGCCCCTGCACCGACCCCGGCACCCGCTCCCGCACCCGCTCCTGCACCTGCACCTGCCCATGGAAACAGTGACTATGGAAACAGTAATTATGGCAACAGTAATTACGGAGGCGGAAATTCCGGTTATGGAGATTCAGCTTATGGAGGCGGAAACTCCGGGTACGGAGACAGCGGATACGATGACTGATACCGCTGCGAAGCTGAAGTGGAGACATGAGCTGAAGTTTGAGATCGGAAGAGAAAAAGGCTATCTTATCTCCGGACATCTGGGAAAAATCTTTAAAAGAGACAGCAATGCAGGCTCACACGGCATCTACCGTGTGAGCAGTCTCTACTTTGATGATCTTTATGACCGGGCCCTAAGGGAAAAAATAAACGGTACGGATCAGAGAGAGAAGCTGAGGCTGCGCTATTATAATGAGGATACAGACTATATCCGGCTCGAACTTAAGCTTAAGAGATCCGGGCTCTGCGCGAAGCTCCAGCAGCAGCTTTCAAAAGCTGAAGGGGAGAAGCTGATAGCCTGCGATACGGACCAATGGCAACGGCCTTTTGCAGGACCGTTAAACTTATATGCTGAGAGGATCAGAAACAGGATCATCCGGCCTTCAGCCATTGTATGCTATGACAGAGAGGCCTTCATTTATGGCCCGGGAAATGTGAGGATCACGATAGACAGGCATATCAGAGGATCAAGAGAAATAGACAGATTTTTTGATGCCGGAAGACACGATATCCCCTTTATGGGAAACTATGATGTGCTGGAGCTTAAATACGACGGATTTCTGCCGGACATGGTCAGGGAAGTTATGAAAGGCTATGGGCTCATGCCCTCCTCCTGTTCAAAATATGTATCCTGCAGAAGATATGGATAAGATGCAGAGGATGTGAATATGGTTTTTGGTTTTCAGGATATTTTCAGATCAAGCTTTCTGGAAAATGTCTCAGCGATCTCGATGCTGGACATGGTTCTTTGCATGCTGCTTTCGTTTGCATTGGGCTTATTTATATTTTTTATCTATAAGCGCTGCCATATGGGAGTAATGTATTCAGCATCCTTCGGACTTACTCTCATTGCCCTCTGTATGATAACATCATTGCTCATACTTGCGGTTACCTCTAATATCGTGCTGTCCCTGGGCATGGTGGGAGCCCTGTCCATCGTGCGTTTCCGTACTGCAATCAAGGAGCCCTCGGATATAGCATTTCTTTTCTGGAGTATAGCTTCGGGGATAGTGCTTGCGGCAGGATTCATCCCCCTTGCGGTCTTCGGGAGCATTTTCATAGGCATCATCCTTATTCTCTGTGCAGGCTATAAGGGTTTTGACCGTCCCTATATACTTGTCCTTCACTGCAGTGATGCTGATGCGGAAAAGAAGGCGATGGAATTCATAACTAAAAATGTAAAAAGGATGAGCCTCAAGTCAAAGAGTGTGGAACCGGGAAGGATAGAGCTTGATATGGAGCTTCGACTTAAGGAGGCTGATACAGGCTTTATCAATGAACTTTCGCGCCTTGACGGCATTTTGCATACGGTACTGGTCTCCTATAACGGGGACTATATGAGCTGAGATTATGCTTAAGAGCAGATTTTCCGGCATTTTCTGCATTCTGATCATGACGGCGGCGCTGATCCTTACGCTGCTTTTCATGCATGGAGATCTGATAGGGATAAAAAGGATGACGGCCTCTCCGGCATATGAGACAAGACTGTTTGACAGATCAAGGGTACATGAGATAGAGATCCTTATGGAAGATCCTGAAGCCTTTTTTGCTGAGGCGACAAAAGAAGAGTATGTTTCCTGCAGTGTGATCATAGACGGAGAGGCTTTCAGCAATGTGGGGGTCAGGGCCAAGGGCAACAATTCCCTCAGGCTGACTGAAAAATATGGATCTGACAGATACAGCCTGAAGCTGGAATTTGATCATTATGGCCATGGGAGCTACCATGGGCTTGATAAGTTTTCTCTTGATGCCTCATTTCAGGATAACAGCTACATGAAGACCTGGATCGCTCTTGATATGATGGAGCATATGGAGGTCCCGACGCCATTAAGAAGCTTTACCTGGCTCAGGATAAACGGTGAGGACAGAGGCCTGTTCCTTGCGGTGGAAGAACCTGAAGAGGCATTTGCCAGAAGAAATTTTGGAAAGGACCATGGACAGCTCTATAAGCCTGATTATAAGAGCCTCAGTGATGAAAATGCTGACGTGCATCTCAGATATATGGGGGATGATCCCGACAGCTATGAGAATATCTTTGATAATGCAAAATTTGATATTGCTGAGGCAGATAGGAAAAGGCTGATAGAGTCCCTCAGGATACTGGACAGCGGTACTGATCTGGAACGGGCTGTTGATGTGGATGAGGTGATCAGGTATTTTACGGTACAGGTCTTTGTGGTCAACCTTGACAGCTATCTTGGACGTACTGGGCATAATTATTTTCTTTATGAAGATGAAGGACGCATAAGCATGCTTCCCTGGGACTATAACCTTGCCTTTGCAACCTACAGCCTCGGCATGCCTGATCCGATAAATGACGCGGAGCTTTATGTAAACTATCCCATGGATACTCCCGCGTCAGGGGAAGTTATGTTCAAAAGGCCCCTTTATCATAAACTGATGCAGGTGGATGAATATTTCAGCCTTTATCATAAGTATATGGACAAGCTTATATCGGATTATTTCGAAAGCGGATATTTTGAAGAACTCATCTTAAGGACGGAAGAACTGATCGGCCCTTATGTGGAGAAGGATCCTACGGCATTCTGCTCATTTGAAGATCACCTGAAGGCAGTTGGCACCATAAGGGATTTCTGTATTCTCCGGGCAGAGAGCATAAGGGGACAGCTGAAGGGACGCATAGGCTCGACCATAGTTGAGCAATCAGTTAGCAGAGAGGGATTTATAGATGCCTCAGGGATATGGCTTCCGGATATGGGAGAGATAGCGGACCTGAGCTATAGACGTTCAGAATAATAAAACCTAAGAACAGCAGGATAAACTGCATATAAAAATGGCTCAGAGTACGGTTCTGAGCCATTTTTGCTAAAGATTATATCAATGGGAACGGACCCTCTGAGATCAGAGCGTCCTAAGCTGATCCACGATAAGTGTCTGAGCCTCATCCCACTCATCCACAAAGCGGATGGTAAAGCCGTGACGGCTCTCTGTAAAGCGCTTCATGGTCACCTCGTTGCCCATCTTTACCATACGCATGCCAAGCTCCTCATTCATCTCACAGAAGGGACACTTTGCAGCATTGATGATGAGGGTGCGTGGCATGTTTTTAAGCATCTCATCAGTAGCATATATAGCTGACACGTGAGGGTCCTTGAGAAGCTCCTCATCTCCATCCGTATAAAGGAGGGAGAAGGCCCTGGATCTTTCGTTTCCGGGAGTGACAAGGGGGAAATAGTTGTCATTTGCCGCATAATCCATGACCTGCATGCCGAGCGTGAAGTCTCTGGTCTCATTGGCCCTGAGGGCTATGGACATGACGAGGCAGCCTCCGGCACTGTGTCCGAGAGTGGCAGTTTTGTTAGGATCTGCACCCAGCTCCCTGGCCTCTGCGATGAATTTCTTTATGATGCCGTAGCACTGGTCAAAGGCTGCAGGATAGGGATCATCAAGGGAGCTTGCATAATCTATGTCTACGACTATGGCATGAAGCTCAGCTGCAAGCCTTGCGCAGAAAAGGTCGTCATCGCTGTCCTGCTTGAAGATGAACCCGCCGCCATGCATGTTGAAAAGAAGGGGGCATCCGGCAGCTCTGTCCTTTGCCTTGGTGATCACGATGCGGAAGGGAACGGCACACTCATCCACGGTTATGATCTGTTCTTCCCTGTCCACAAGCTTTGTATACTCATACATCTTTTCAGGGATGGCCTTCTGGGCAACACCCTCTTTCCTGTGCTGGCCGGTACGGTCAAGCACATCTATAAGTTCCTGTCTCTGTTCTTTTGTAAGACTCATAAATTACCTCCTTTTATGTCCGGTATCATCAGCATATCCATCAGTATACCGGATAGAAGATGCTTGCGCTTACTATGACTGATACTATGGCTATGATAAGGTATGGTATGGTGAATTTCAACATCTGTATGGGATTTACCTTTCCGACTGCAAATCCTATGTGAGCTTTATGAGCTTCTGAGATCAGGGGAGCTGGACATTTCCATTAATCTTTTTGAAAAGAATGTCATGCCTGATCTTGATATATACAGCCTCCTTAAAACAGAGCTTATGGTGGGCATACCGGATGGCCTGGCGGATAAGCTTGGAGATATGCAGAAGGCAGAGGATGGACTCTGCATATTGGATGAGCCAGCCATAGATATAATAAAAAAACTGGAAAAGGAGCTTGGCGTCTCTCTGTTCACAAAGCAGGGAGGCCGTCTTGTGCCCACGGAGGAGGGAAGCATAGTTCTTAAGCATGTAAAAGAGATGTCCGCCATAAAGGCGGCTACTCTGAAGGCCCTTCAAGATACCTGCTAAGCTCTGCCTCTATATGCAGTATCGGATACTCGCGGTACGATCTGTCGTGCCGCGAGTGTTTTTTGCATAAAAATAAAAGAAAAACTATGGATTGTATCGATATTAATACAAAAACTCTATTTACAAATAAATAAATATGCAGTATTATGCATAATCATACAAACAACAACAAATCGGATCGCCAGAATATAAAGGGGCCTTCCGGAAAGGAGGAGTTATGAAAAAGACAGGACTTAAGAAGTACACGGCGGTGATAGGTGCGGCTATGCTCATGCTTTCCCTGGCAGCCTGCGGAGCATCAAAGGATGAGACTACAGCAGCAGGTACTGCCGCAGCAGACACGACTGCAGCCGATACCACAGCAGCAGAGACAGCAGAAGAAGCGGAGGGCGGATCTTCCAGACTTGACGCCATACTTGAGGCCGGAGTCATTACCATGGCTACCTCACCGGATTTTGCTCCCTATGAGTTTGAGGACATCTCCTCCGGAGAAACTACCTATGCAGGAGCTGATGTGGAGCTTGGAAAGTATATAGCAGAAAAGCTGGGTGTTGAGCTTCAAATAGAGGCCATGGATTTCAATGCCTGCCAGGGTGCAGTCAGCATGGGAAGCGTGGACATGTCCATATCCGGATTTGCATATACTGAAGAACGTGCTGAAAACTGTGGAATATCAGACGGATACAATATAACCAGTGATGAGGAAGAGCAGGGTATACTGATACTTAAATCCAGGGCTGATGAGCTTTCATCGGCAGAAGGCTTTGCAGGAAAGACCGTGGCAGTGCAGAATGCATCACTGCAGCAGCAGCTTCGCAATGAACAGCTTCCGGAAGCTAAAGAGGAGGTCATTACCAGCCTCAATGACGGCATCATGATGCTGATAACGGAGAAGATAGACGGAATGGCATGTGCTGTAGATGTGGCAGAACAGTACTGCACTAATTATCCTGATCTTGCACTTAGTGATTTCTATTTTGAGTATGAGTCTCAGGGAACCCGTATACTTGTTCCCAAGGGAGAGGATGAGCTTCTTGAAGCCATCAATGAGATCATAGCTGAGGTCAATGAGCTTGGGATCTATCAGGAATGGGTAGATGAGGGTATAGAGCTTGCTACTTCTCTTGGAATAGAGACAAACTGATGATATAACAAGGCGGCCTGCTTTTGACGGGCCGCATGATGATGCAGGAGACATTTTCATATAATAAATACGGCACATGAAGGAGAATGCTATGGATAAGAAAAAATATCAGGACTATATAGATAAGAAGGCGGATGTGATACTGGATGTATCTGACAAGATATGGGGTTATGCAGAGCTCTCACTGATGGAATATAAGTCCTGTGAGCTTTACTGCAAGGTTCTTAAGGAAGAAGGCTTTACGGTGGAGAGCCCCTATGGCGGTATAGAGACGGCCTTTAAAGCAAGCTATGGATCAGGGCATCCCATTATAGGGATCCTTGGAGAATACGATGCTCTTTCAGGGCTTTCCCAGGAGGCAGGAATTCCTTATAAGAAGGAAATAGTTCAGGGAGGCAACGGACATGGCTGTGGCCATAATATGCTTGGAGCCGGATCCATGGCAGCTGCCTTTGCGATAAAGAAGTATCTTGAGGATAAGCCTGAGGGATCAGGCACTGTAGTATTTTATGGATGTCCCGGTGAGGAAGGCGGAGCTTCAAAGGCCTTTATGGCAAGGGACGGGGTATGGAAAGAGCTTGACTGTGCTCTGACCTGGCACCCTTCGGATGCAAACTATGTGGAGACAGGCTCCAACAATACCTGCATACAGACTGAATATGCCTTCAAGGGTATAGCATCCCATGCGGCAGCAGGCCCTGAATTCGGACGTTCTGCCCTGGATGCAGTGGAGCTTATGAATGTGGGAGTCAATTTCCTGAGAGAACACATGCCTGATCAATGCAGGATACATTATTCCATAACTGATGGAGGCGGAGCTTCACCCAACGTGGTACAGCCTCATGCTCAGGTTCTTTATATGGTAAGGGCGGGACATACAAAAGATGCACTTGAGCTTCAGGCCAGGGTCGACAAGATCGCCCAGGGGGCAGCCCTCATGACTGAGACCAAGCTTAAAAAGCAGTTCATAGATGGCTGCGGAGATATACTTCCCAATATGACACTGGAAAAGGTGCTTGCTGAGAACTTTGAAGAAGTCGGAGCTCCGAAGTTTGATGAAAAGGACATGGAGCTTGCAAAGAAACTGACAGAGAGTTATGAGGTAAAAGGCAGCCTGATGCCCAAAATCGCAGAGTACATGAGCCCTGAAAACAAGGCCTATGTGAAGAAGATGTCTGAAAACGGCACAAAGCCTCTCTGCGACTATGTGCTACCCTATGAGCATCTTGGCATAAAGAGCGCAGGATCCTCTGATGTAGGAGATGTGAGCTGGCTTACACCCACAGCCCAGATCCGTGTGGCCTGTGAGGCTGCAGGAGCCCCCGGGCACAGCTGGCAGAATGTTTCCTGCGGAGCCTGTGGCATAGGGCATAAGGGCGTCATCACTGCGGGCAAGGTCATCTGTGGAGCTGCGATAGACCTGTTTGAAGATCCGTTGATTATAGAGAAAGCAAAGAAGGAATTTAAGGAAGCTTCGAAGGCGGGATATTTCTGTCCCGTGCCTGATGATGCGGTGCCGGTAGTAAGCGGCAAGCTCATCGAGGTAGACTGACCGCAGATGGACTGCAATAAATATACATGATGTGACAGTCCCACAGCCTGAGAATATGTGATATAATGATTTGGCCTTACCCAGATCGGATATGATCCGCTTTTGGGGAAGGCCCATTGTTTACGAATAAGTACATATACACTCTTTACAAAAGAATATTCATGCAATATAATGCATAATAATTCAGTCAAAGAGAGGATCGTCTTTATTTTCAGACGTATCCCATAAGAGGAGGAAGATT
>DVNQ01000098.1 GCA_018714245.1 Candidatus Avilachnospira avicola | reverse complement strand
GTCTTGGTGCTCCTTGCCTGATCCACCCTGTAAAACTTGTCAAAGATAAAGGGGATATCCTTTTCAGGTATAACATATCCGAAATTGATGACCCTGACCTCCACCGCATCATTCTGGGGCTCTGCTGTTATGCGTACTATGACCCTTTTCCCCTCGGCTCCGTATTTTATGGCATTGCCGATAAGGTTTTCAAAGACCCTGGCTATAAGATTGCCGTCAGCAGCTATCTCCAGCTCATCCACATTGCTGCGCAGCTCATATGAGAGACCGGCTTCTGCAAATACAGGATAGGATTCCTCCAGAAGCTGGGAAAGCAGCTTTACGATATCCACATACCCCACCTTCATGGTTATCTTTCCATAGCTCAGCTTCGTAAAGCTGAAAAGATCCCCTATAAGCTGTTCCAGCCTTCGGGATTTGTTATATGCGATCCGGAGGTATTTCTTCTCCATCTCCCGGCTGAGCTCCACCTTTCCGTCACACAGAAGCTCCAGATACCCTATGACCGAGGTAAGGGGTGTCTTCAGGTCATGGGCTATATTGGTGATCAGATCATTTTTTGTCTGTTCCGCCTCCCGTTCAGACCGGAGCAGTTCTTTCAGCTCTTCCGACATCCTGTTGATGTTTTCCGCCATAACGGTAAACTCATCATCTCCCCTTACTTCTATGCGGGACTCCAGGTCTCCTTTTTCAATGGCGCTTATGCCCTCCGAGATCTGGTTTATATACCTCAGGGAATCCCGCTGAAAGAGATAAAATACCACTGCAAACAGGATCACTGCAGCCAGGATATAAAAAAATATGGCCTCTGTAGAATGGGCATAGGATTCTGCCTTCGCTTTGTCAAAACCCATTATAATGCCGATAAGCCTGCTCATATTCAATATGAGCAAGCCCACAGACAAGCATGTTATAAATGCAGAGATTATGATATTAAGGATGAAGCGGGTACGATAACGCTTCGTTATATCATTATTTTTCAATCTTATATCCTACGCCCCAGACCGTGGTGATGAGTTTGTCCTGTCTCTGGTCCTCCTTCATCTTGCCCCTGAGACGTCTTATATGTACCATAACGGTATTGTTGGCCTCATAGACCTTTTCATTCCAGACCTTTTCAAAGATCTCATCAGTGGTAAATACCTTTCCCTGATTCGATGAAAGCAGATAGAGTATGTCAAACTCAATGGGAGTAAGCTTGATCTCCTCCCCGTCTATGGTGACCTTATGGTTGTCCTTGTTGATGGTCATGCCCCGGATGGTTATCTCATTTGCATCCTTTTCTCCAAGGCTGTTGTTGGGGTTGAGCTGGGTATATCTGCGAAGCTGTGACTTGACTCTCGCAGTAAGCTCCAGAGGATTGAAGGGCTTTGTCACATAGTCGTCCGCACCGGTGCCAAGGCCCATGATCTTATCCAGATCAGAGCTTTTTGCCGACAGCATGATGATGGGGATGTTTGAAGTCTCCCTGATCTTCCGGCACATCTGTATGCCGTCCATTCCGGGCATCATGATATCCAGGAGTACAAGATGGATAGTCTCCTCATCCAGTATCCTGAGCCCTTCCTCGGCATCCTGGGCCTTGAAGACCTTATAGCCGTCAGAGACCAGGTATATCTCCACCAGGTCGGCTATCTCCTTCTCATCGTCCACTACCAGTATATTTATATCGGGCATCGCTCTCTCCTTTCCGAAGCGCTGCTTTGCACAAACAGCCATTTTATATATTATATACGATTACCGACACAAATTTCTTTCGGGCATATTAATAATAAATAAAAATTCCTGTCAGCCTCTGCCTTCCGGCAAATGCTTCTGTCTTCTCTTTACTCGCCTGCTTCCATCGGTATGAAGACTCGCTTTCCTTCCGTGCTGTTATCCTTGATATAGCGGCTCTCCCGTTCTGCGGCCTCATTCATGAAGGTCTCCTGAGCGCATATCTTCTTCTTTCCGCGAAGATCGGCCTTATCATAGGTGCCGTCCGGCATCATTATGTGAGCCTTTAGATTATCTGCAAGCTGAACATCCAGTATATGCTGGGCCCTTGCTTTATTATCCTCCGAAAGCAGAGGGAAGACTATCTCCACCCTGCGGTCCAGGTTCCTGGGCATCCAGTCGGCTGAGCCCATATAGTAAAGCACATCCCCGCCGTTTTCAAATCTCATGATCCTGGCATGTTCAAGATACCTTCCCACGATGGAATGAACGCTTATATTGTCGGAAAGTCCGGGCACTCCCGCTCTCAAACAGCAAATGCCTCTGATGATAAGCTGGATCCTGACTCCCGCCTTGGAAGCTTCGTAAAGGGCATCGATAACCTCCTTATCGCAGAGGGAATTCATCTTTGCTACTATCGAAGCCGGCCTTCCATTTCTTGCGAATTCTGTCTCCCGCTCTATCTTCTTTATCAGCCATTTGCGGAGCCAGATCGGAGCCACTAAGAGCTCATTCCAGTGATCAGGCTCAGAATAACCGGACAGCATGTTGAATACTGCCGTGGCATCCTCTCCGATACGGGGATCCGCGGTCATGATGCCGCAGTCCGTATAGAGCTTTGCCGTGGAATCATTGTAGTTTCCGGTACCGAGATGCACATATCTCCTGATGCCGTCATCCTCACGTCTCACCACAAGAGTGATCTTGGAATGGGTCTTAAGCCCTCTCAGTCCATAAATAACATGGCAGCCCGCCTTCTCAAGCCGCTTTGCCCAGATGATATTGTTTTCCTCATCAAATCGGGCCTTCAGCTCTACAAGCACCGTGACCTGCTTTCCGTTTGCCGCCGCAGCCTCAAGAGCTGCTATGATCGGAGAGGTCGAGCTGACCCTGTAGAGTGTCTGCTTGATGGCAAGGACATTTTCGTCCGCTGCTGCCTCCTTTACGAAATTGACCACCGGATCAAAGGACTCGTAGGGATGGTGAAGGAATATGTCCTGCTTTCTGATATTTGTGAAGATGTCATCATCATTCATAAGCTCAGGTATCTGCCTGGGCACATATTTCTTGTCCCTGAGCTCATCAAATCCGGGAAGGGAATATACCGACATGAGGAAAGTCAGATCCAGAGGGCCGTCAATATAATATATGTCCTCCTCCTCGATCCAGAGTTCCTTTTTCAGTATCTTTATAAGACGCCTGTCAGCCTTGTCGCTGATCTCAAGCCTGATGACATCTCCCCTTCTTCTCTTTTTTAGCTGCTTGGATATCTCCTCCAGCAGATCATCGATCTCGTCCTCATCCAGCTCAAAATCCGCATCCCTCATGATACGGAAAGCAGAGGTGGCTATCACGTCATAATTGGAAAAGAGCCTTTCGATATTGAATTCGATCAGGTCCTCAAGAAGTACGGCCACCCTGAGTACGGATCCGTTTTCCTTCTGCCTTGCGGGAAGCTCAATGACCCTTCTCAACACCTTAGGCACCTGGACCATGGCAAATTCCAGCTCATCCTTCTGCTTCTTTCCTCCGGCCTCGGCCTTCTTTCTCCTTAAGAGAGCCGCTATGTTAAGGGATTTATTGAGTATCAGCGGAAAAGGCCTTGAGGAGTCAAAAGCCATCGGAGTCAGGACAGGATATACGTTATCATTGAAATAATCTTCAAGATATTTATTTTCTTCGGCTGTAAGCTCACTAAATTCCGAAATAATATACAGCCCGTCTGCTTTAAGGTCCTTGAGCAGTGAACGCTTGTAGGTGCTGTACTGCATATCCACCATGGTGTGGGTCTTCTGCTGCACGGCCTCAAACTGTTCCTCCGCTGTCATGCCTGCAATGTCCGTGCCCTTGTAGCCGCCGTGGATCATGTCCTTAAGGGAGGCCACCCTTACCATAAAGAACTCATCCAGGTTGGATGCCGTTATACTGAGGAACTTGAGCCTTTCAAAAAGGAGGTTCTGCCTGTCTCTTGCCTCCTCCAGGATCCTGGAATTGAACAGGAGCCAGCTCAGCTCCCTGTTGTAATATCTGTCATTTGCCATAATCAGAACCTCTTTTTCTGCCTGAATACAGGCTTAAGTCCATAGACCTCTTCAAACAATACGGCGTTTTCTTCCACTGCAAGCCTTTCCAGCGTCAGATCTCCGTCATAGGAAGCCAGTATGACAAGCTCCCTGGTTTTTTCGTTGACGGTTACCTTTGTATCCTTAAGCTTGTCCACGTGTCCCCGGTCCAGGGCATTTGCCAGACAAAGCACCGCAGAAAGCTTGGCAAGCCTTATGGGATCACCGGACTCAGCCGCAAGCTCATAGTCAAAGTTTGAGCTGTTCCTGAACCTTATGGAGCCCGCAACCATCTTTCTCTCTGCATGGGAAAGCCCTATGATCTCAGTGGAAAGCACTATGAAATATCCGCATTCATCCACGTTCTTTATGCTGACGAATTTTCCGCAGTCATGAAGTATCGCGCCGATCTGAAGGAGCAGCCTGTCACGCTTCGAAAGTCCGCTGAATTTCTTCACCGCGTCAAATATCAGGAGTGCATACTCCTCCACCGCCTCCGAATGTGAGGTATTGCAGCGGTAACGCCTGGCCAGATTGCGGGATTCGGATATGATGTCATTTTCAAAATTACGTCCCTTTTTATAGAGCTTTGCCTTCTCGGCAAACTCCACCGCCATGCCGTCGGTAAAATCTATCATCGGGAAATAGAGGGTCCTGACCCCTGTAATCTCTATGATACGCTTATAGTACATGGCAGCTATCGGAAGGAGCCTGGAGTAAGCTACGGTCCTTCCAAGGATCTCCGAGATCTCGGAGCTCTTTTTCTTTATTATGTCCTCACATTCCCTGATTATAATGTCTGCATCCACTGCAGTCCTCATAAGCTCAGGCTTTTCCTGGGCCCAGTATCTGTAAAGGATATTTTCTCCTATTCCGAAAATGGTCTCTATGTCAAGGCCCTTCAGATAAAGTTTTTTATAATTTATCAGCTCGGAATTGATCATCTCCTCGGCACGATATACCATCTGATCATCGGATATGCGCGCCCTGCTTAAGTCAGAGATTATCTTGGCAGCTCCGAGCCCGATATTTTCCGTGGATATAAGGGCATTGTTGTCAAAGATGGAAAACTGAAGGCTTCCGTAACCCGTATCCAGGATAAGTGTTCCTGACTTTATGCTCTCGTAGAACTCGCCCTCGTTATGGGCAAGGGCCTTATAGTTGAGATAACGCTGTTCGGAATTTGAGATCAGCTCTATGTCAAGCCCGGTCACGACCTTTATTCGGTCCAGGACTATGTCGCAGTTCTCTGCCTCCCTTATGGCAACAGTCGCATAGGCCTTATAGGCATCGACCTTATAAGAGTCCATAACCTCCCTGTACTTCTTAAGCATCGCACAGAGCGCATCCAGGGATTCCAGGGATATCCTGCCGCCCCCGAAGGTATCAGTGCTGAGAGGAAGCACAGTGGCAGCCTTTTCCAGCGTCCTGATGGTCCCTCCCGATCTTACCTCGTATATGCAGAGCTCCTGCTCCACACTCCCGAGACATATGGCTCCAAAGATCTTGTAATTCATTTCTTACCTCTGTCTGTTTCCCTGTCATCACAGGCTCAGCCCAGGCTTTCCTCCAGCATGCCTTTGATCAGATCCCTCAGATAAAGCCCATGCTTCCTTCCGTAATCCTGGGGTATGTCCTTAGTATAAAACGGTTCCCCGAACCTGATATGTACTTCTGCCTTTTTTATGAAAGGTATATGCCTCTCAAATGCATCATCCGTACCGCAGATCGCCACCGGGACTATACGGCAGCCGGATTTCTGGGCTATCTTGAGGCTGCCCTCATGGAAGTCCATAAGGTTCCTGGGGTCCGGATCCGGATTTCTCGTTCCTTCCGGATAGATAAAAACCGACACTCCTGATTTTACCTGATCTATGGCCCGAAGTATGGTCTTTAGCCCCTCCTTCGGATCACTTCGGTCTATCAGCAGGCATCCTATCCTCTTCATCCAGAGCCTGAGTATCGGGATCCTGTTCATCTCCACCTTGGCCACAAATCCCAAAGGTTCCCTGAGCACTGCATAGGTGGAAACTATGTCAAAATAGGATCTGTGGTTCCCCACGAAGAGGACCGCCTCATGCTCAGGCACGTTTTCAAGGCCTGAGACCCTGACTCTGGTCCCTGATATAAACAGTATGACCTTAAAGGCCCACCTTATGATGGCCGTACTCTGAAGAAGGGCCCTGCGTTCATCATACCTTCCGTATATACTTTCAAAAAGCAGCACCGGAAGGCTCAGCAGAAGCAGAAGTACGATAAAAACTCCAACTAATATTATCCTTATCATGTAAAGTCTCTTTACCTAAAATGTAAATCCTTCGTAAATCCAAACATCAAAGCACATCCGAGAAATGGGGCCTGAGCCTCATGAATATCTTTATGCCTATATACAGCATCAGAATGCTGACGCACCAGAAATACAGGGTATTCATGGGCCTTTCAATAAACAGATCCCCTGTCAGCATGCTGTCCCTGTATCCTGCCACTATATAATACAGGGGATTGAGCTTAAAAACCGTCTCCATCCAGGGGTGATCCTGGGTAAACATGCCTTCCCAGTACATGATGGGGACCATCCACATCCCGAACTGCAGGGCTATGCTCACTATCTGCGACATATCCTTGAAAAATACGTTTATCGAGCTTGTAAGATATCCAAGTCCCAGACCGAATACCGAGCAGGCAAAAGAATAATAAAATATCTGAAGCCAGCAGAGGCTCGGCATATTGCCGCTGATCAGAAACACTCCTATCATGATGACCAGAAAGCAGAAATGTACGAAAAAGCAGGACAGGAGCTTGATGATCGGAAGCAGCTCGATCGGAAATGCCATCTTCTTTACAAGATAGCTGTATTCGGACATGGTACCCGTCATCCCCGATATGGAATCAGAAAAGAAAAACCAGGGGATTATGCCCGGGATCAGCCATATGACATAGGGTTGTCCGGGTACGGGAGGGCTTGCCTTCATGCCGAGCTGAAATACGAAGAAATATACCAGCACCGTAGCTATCGGCTGTATGAACATCCATACCATGCCGAAATAGGAGCCCACAAATCTCTTTCTGAAATCCGCCTTTGCAAGCTCCCATATGAGCTTTCTCTCAGTGAGGACCTCCCGAAGGAGTTTCAAAGTAAGATGCATATATGTCCCTTCCCTTAAAACTCAAACCTGAAGGTCTCCGAAAGCCTGCCCCATTTCTTGTCCTTTTCCGAAAGTATCAGCTCCATTCCCTCAGATATGGGCCACTCCACTCCGATGTCCGGATCATTGTATATAAGTCCGCCCTCATCGCCGGGATGATAAAAATCCGTGCACTTGTAGGAAAACTCAGCCACATCCGAAAGCACCAGGAAGCCATGGGCAAAGCCTTCGGGGATGTAGAACTGCTTTTTGTTTTCCTCCGTAAGCTCCACGCCGTACCACATGCCGTAGGTCTGGGAATGGGTACGCAGGTCCACTGCCACATCAAATACGGAGCCTCTTATGGCTCTCACCAGCTTGCCCTGAGGATACTGCTTCTGATAATGAAGTCCCCTGAGTACTCCCTTTACGGACATGGACTGGTTGTCCTGGACAAAATCCATGTCAAGGCCGGCTTCCTCAAAATCACGTTTATTATATACTTCCATGAAATATCCGCGCTCATCCTTAAAGACGGTAGGCTCTATGACATAAAGTCCCGATATGACCTTGCCGTCCTTTCTGCAGGGCGTGACACTGATCTTTCCCATAATGATGCACCTCCAAAACCGATCCTATGCCTACAGGCAGGATCCTGATATGACCACTTTCCATATCGTAAGAAAGATAAACAGATATGGAACAGCCATCATTAAATAATACCATAACGGTATAAGCCTTTCAAGTTTGGCGGGAAGCTCCTTCCCGGCTGAATAAAACAGCAGATAAAGGGGATATATGAGCGGTATGAAATACCGTCCCTGTACTCCGGCTATGGTATCAGAGCCGGGCACCGTAAACGCGACGTACATGGAGGTCCATATGAGCACGCTGGCAGCGCCTATCATAAGGAATATCCATATCCTGCGCCCGATCCCAAGCCTAAGCCTCTCTCCCTCTACCGAGGGCTCAGTGATGCAGAGGAACACCATCATCAGAAAATAAGGCAGATAATAGCCTCTGAACTCCGAGCTTCCGTGCACCAGGGCACCCATAAAGGTGGTGCAGTCAGGCCCTATGAAGCACTGGGGGATCCAGCTTATCATCTGTCTGATAAGGAGCAGGGCATAGCCGATGGGATCAGAAAGTATGTAGCCTACCTGTGATACCTCAGATGTGGCGCCTCCCCTCAGGTCTCCGGTCTCTGCCGGGGCAAAGGCAGTAGGCAGGATAAAGATCGCTATCATGACCATAAATCCGACTATCGGAACTATCACCGAAAGCATATCTTCGATGCTTCTTTGCCTTCCAGCATCCCGGGAAGAAGGCCCGTTCTCTCTCTTCATCATTTTATAAACCGGCACCGAGATCCCCGCAAGGGACATGAGCATCATAGGAGCATAGACCGCCTTTGGAAGACAGCCAAGTATAAAGAATGCCGCCATCATAAAAAGCTCACGGAAAGCATTGCCTTCTCCTGCATCCCGCATCCTGAAATAGGAAAACATATATGCCGTCCCAAGAAAGAGGCATCCGCTTACAAAGGGATCATAGGAAATGGTCGAAGCCATAAATATATTTTGCGGAAACAGGCCTATGAGCGTAAGGAGCCATTTTCCGATCGGTGTCTTTCTGATGGCTGCATACATAAGCAGCACATACATGAAAAGATCCGCAAGCCTCGCAAGCACCAGGATCACAGGCCAGGAAAGCCCGAGGATCATACCCAGCTTTACCGCCGCCACCTGGAAGGCATAGGCCGGAGCCCTGTTCTTCATGGTGTCATGCTCAAAGACATTGTCTCCCGTCACATAATCACCATTTTCAGAAAGATAGTGGTCCAGCTCTCTCATCTCCTCCAGGGATCCGGGGATCAGATCAGAGCTGCTCCGTACGGAGACCGAAAGCTGATCATATATGGCATCCGAAAGATAAAGCCTTCCCTCAGGAAATGCGGATATGTCAAGTATCGCCTTAAGATGCTCCTCCTCATCATATCCTACCTTGTCCCTTGGCAGAGACAGGCACATGCAGATGCCTGCGCAGAGGGCAATCACCGCAAATACAGCCTCCGGCCTTTTTGTAAGCCACTTTCTGAATATGATGAGCGCCGAACCGCAAAGGGCCAGAAGGAACGCAAATATAAAAACATAGGGATCAAAGGTCAGCTCATTATAGATCCAAAGGGTCCTTATACTGCAGTTTTCATAGGATACTGTCACCGCCTTAAGCCCGTCCCGGACATTGATCGTCTCCGTGGCCAGGTTATAGGGATTGGAATCCTCGACTATCCTGATGTCCCCGTTTTTATCCGTAAGCTCTATACGAAGCTTCGGAGCCCCCGCAGCTTCTCCCTCCGGTTTGTCAAGCTCAAA
>DVNQ01000097.1 GCA_018714245.1 Candidatus Avilachnospira avicola | reverse complement strand
TTCCGGAGAGTTTATGAGGAAGATAGGAAATGAGGCTCTTAAGAAAGAGCTTATGGAAAAAACGGGCTACCTCGGGCAGTTTTCCTTCGATGTGAGCGAAGGCACGGAGCTCTGGCTCGTTGGTGCAGGTGAATACATCATCAGGGGAGGCGTACGCCCGGAGTATCTGTTTTACCTCTGCAGGGGAAGGGCAAAGCTTTATACCGTCATGGAAAACGGGAGAGTGAGCCTGATAGACTTTTTTACCGCACCCTGCTTCATAGGTGAGATCGAGCTCATTCGCGATGACAATGAGGTCATGGATGTGATGGCCATGGAGGACTGCTACTGCCTGACACTGCCCCTTCGCAGTTATCGAAAACGGCTCCTTGAGGATGCCTGCTTCCTCAGGAACCTGTGTCTGCTGTTGGGGATCAAGAACTACAGGACCATGGTGACCTTTACCCGCAATCAGACATTTAAGCTGAGCGAGCGGCTGGCTTCATTTATCCTGCTTACCGAGAATCAGGGGATGTACAGGGAGAAGCATACCGAGGCCTCGGAATATCTCGGGGTGACATACAGGCATTATCTCTACGTGCTGGGCGATTTTGTCAGCAGAGGATATCTAAGGAAAGAGGAAAAGGGATACAGGATCATTGATCGGAAAAAACTCAGGGACATATCAGAAAATCATATATAAATAGAAGGGAGAAGGAATACATATGAAAACAGCTATCAATGACATAAGGGTATTTGATGGTAAAAAGACATTGCCGGAAAAATGGTCGGTGCTTTTTGATGAGTCGGGCATACTGGGGGTCAGGGAAGAGAGATATGAGGCGGACAGAGTGATTGACGGAAGCGGAAAAACTCTTACTCCCGGGCTTATTGACGGACATGTACATCTTGGGGCGTCCCTTTCTTCCGATACCATCAGGGACGACTGTGACAAGATTAAAAGCGGAGCCCTTATTGCTTCCCAGGCAAGGGATGCATGGCGTTACGGCATCACCTGCCTCTGCAACTGCGGGACAGGTGCGGATGCTGACATTTATGTAAGGGACCTGATCAGACAGGGAGAGATAGAGGGAGCCCGTATCATAGCCTGCGGGCGTGTGCTCAGCATAACCGGAGGACATGGCTGGCCCATGAGTGTAGCCTGTGATGATGAGCTTGAGACGCTTAAGGCTGCAAGGGAACAGCTCAGGCTAAATGTGGATTTTGTAAAGCTCATGGCTACAGGAGGCATGGGTACCAAGAACTCCATTCCCAATGTTCCTCAGCTTACGGAGGGACAGATGAGGGTGGCTTCTGAGGCAGCCATGGCAGTCGGGAAATTTACGAGAGCCCACGCCACCGGACTTGAGGGGGCACAGCGTGCCATAAGGGCAGGCGTACGTATCATAGACCATGTTCAGATGGATGAGGAGACGGCTGAGATGATGGCGGGGGCTGGCGCATATTACTGCCCCACCATAGTTACAAGATACAACATACTTCACACCGAGGACCCCAGGTATCAGTTCATGAGAGCCAAGGCGGATCCGGGAGATCTTGACAGGAAGAAGAGGGCACTTATGCTCTGCCGTGAACATGGGATACCCGTCGTTGCGGGAACCGATGCAGGTCCCAGCGAGCTGACGGTCATAGGTCCCAGCCTCTGGACGTAGCTTTCGATCTATCAGGAATTCGGATATTCTCCGGAGGAGGTTCTGAGATGTGCGACCAGTACGGCAGCAGAAGCTCTCAGGCTTGAGGACAGCCTTGGCAGCATAGCAGTAGGCAAGGCCGCGGATCTTGCGGTATTTGACGGAGATCCTACCAGGGATATAAAGGAGCTTGATACGCTCTCTATGACCTTCCAGGGAGGAGTGCAGAAATTCTGATATCATAAGCCAACTTATCTTAAAGGGATGCTGCTTGGGCGGCATCCCTATTATTTGCAAAATGGCTTTAATTTGACTATAAATTTAATATTGATTTAATTGAATCGGCCAATGATATCTGGTATACTTCAGATACTCAGATTTCTCTGGGCATGGGCTTGTACCGGTTTCGACGGGGATCATGCAGTCGGAGAAGCTATCCGCAGGGTGATGCGTCAAATCCCAAACCTAAATATAAACGCTGAAGATTACGATTTAGCACTTGCTGCCTAAGCGCAGCTTTGTCTCCCTTAAAGTACCTGTCCTTTAAGACCGAGGCATCGACCTGACAGGAAACGACATATGCAAAGCTTTGAGCATGTGTACGTATAATGAAGCTCAGCTCTCCTGCAGCGGTGTCTGCCACACAGCAGGGAAGCGAAACAATGCCGACAGACTATGATAGTAGAAGTACGAGGAATTGGTTTTCGGACAGGGGTTCGATTCCCCTCAGGTCCATACAGAACACAGATCCGGGCTCGTTGAGCCCGGGTCTTTTTTTGTGGAACAGAACATAAAATATAGGGTCATTGACAAGGGAAATGAGTTAGCGTATACTAACTTAATTGAAATTGCAGTTTATTAAGACAATTGCCGACAGACAGAGGACAGGAGGGATGCTGAAATGGGAACGGAAGTATTTTGGGGCCTGTTCACCCCATTTCTTGGAACATCACTGGGAGCCTGCTGCGTCTTTTTTCTTAAGAAGGAGCTGAACGATCAGGTGCAGCGGGGACTCACCGGATTTGCCTCCGGCGTCATGGTGGCTGCATCCATCTGGAGTCTGCTGATACCGGCTATGGAGCAGTCCGAAGGGGCGGGCACCTGGGCTTTTCTGCCGGCGGTCCTCGGATTTTGGGCAGGTATCCTTTTCCTTCTGGGACTTGATCACCTGATCCCCCATCTTCATCAGAAAAGTCAAAAGGCGGAGGGGCCCAGTACAAAACTGCGGCGTTCCACCATGATGGTGCTGGCAGTTACACTCCACAATATCCCGGAGGGGATGGCAGTGGGAGTTGTCTATGCAGGCTATCTGGCCGGAGAAGGACAGATCAGCATGATGGCCGCTTTGGCTCTATCTCTTGGTATCGCTATTCAGAACTTTCCTGAAGGGGCCATCATTTCCATGCCTTTACGGGCGGAAGGGTTCAGCAAGACCCGTGCCTTTGCCGGAGGTATGCTCTCCGGAGCGGTGGAGCCTCTGGGCGCCCTGCTTACGATCCTGGCTGCAGGGATGGTGATTCCGGCTTTGCCTTATCTTCTTAGCTTTGCCGCCGGGGCCATGCTTTATGTGGTGGTGGAAGAACTGATTCCGGAAATGTCTCAGGGAGAGCATTCCAATATAGGGACACTGGCCTTTGCCCTGGGCTTCACACTGATGATGGCTCTGGATGTGGCACTTGGCTGAATGAGTCAATCAGGACAAAACCGGTTATTTGTATATTTGAGTTAGCTTTAACTAATGAACATATAGCAGGAGGAACAAATGATGTGGAAGTACATGATCGAAGTTACCGGAATGATGTGCGGTATGTGCGAAAGCCATGTGAACAATGCAGTGCGAAATGCCTTTCCGGTAAAGAAAGTCGCTTCGTCACGGAAAAAGAGGGAGACCACAGTGATTTCGGAGACAGAGCTGGACGAAAATGACCTTAGAGCTGTCATCAGCGCCACCGGTTATGAGGTGGGTGAGATCGTGAAGGAACCTTGTGAAAAGAAGGGCCTGTTCTGGAAATAAGAAAGGCTGACATAGGTTTACGGAGAGGGGGGGATAAGCTTTGTTGACAGAATTTTTGACGGATAAGGGAACTTGGATGCAGTTTATGCCCGGCGTACAGGTCTGCCTGTTCTCCTTAAATGAGGGATCGGATTCCCTGCCTCTTCAGATGGAAACGCTGCATTTTGAGGCTTTGTTTTGCTTGACAGGGGCGGTGACTCTGACTCAGCGGAATGGATCGGTTTTGAGAGCAGGCTCCAGACAGGTGCTGCTCCTTACCGATCTCTCATGTTGTCATCTGACCGGTGCCAGAACGGAGACTCCCATTGAGGGGATACTTGTAGCAGTAGATGCCCGAAATGCCAGGGATAGTCTGAAAGCCATCTGCAGCATGCTGGGCAATATTGCCCTGAATACCAGGCAAGTGCGCTGCTGGATGGAGGCCAGAAGCGGATGTGCCGTGGAGGGGCCCACTTACTGGAGCCGTGCAGCCTTTGCTGACCTGGATCGTCTTCCTCGGGCAGAAAGAGCTCGCTGGTGTGTATGGAAATCGGTGGAGTTGCTATATCTTCTTTCTGTTTCAGAGGAGGTGCCTAAGGATCGGGCCTCGATGATAGAAAAAGAGCCCGCCTTCGCAGTGGAAGATATCCTTTGGTACATGGAGGAGCATCTTGACGAGCCTCTTACCATTACAGAGCTGAGCAGACGGGCATGTCTTTCTGCTACCACGTTCAAGGAGAATTTCCGGCGTTTGTATGGCCTGCCCGTTCATACCTGGCTGAGACAGCAGCGGATGAAGCGGGCGGCGGACCTGCTGCGAGAGTCCTCTCTCAGCGTGCTTGGGGTAGCGCAGTCTGTGGGATACAGCAGTGCCAGCCAGTTTACAGCTTCCTTCCGGCAGCATTACGGTATGACTCCGGCACAGTACCGAAAAATGTCTGAACCGGCACAACCTCGTCTTTTTGGGTGATACATGGAATTCTTACTTTGATATAATTTCCCAATATGCAGAGAGATAGGATTATTTCCGAACAGGAGGAGATCTCAATGAAGCAACATCGCTTTTGGGCCTGGGCCGCCGTGATCTGTATGGTCATGGTGATGATCACGGGCTACAGACACAAATAATATATCGAAGAAAGGAAGAATTCCAATGATGAAGCATTACGTTAAACTGGCCTGCTTTGTTGGCGGCGTTCTGTTTGGCTCCGCCGGGGTAAAGATGCTTACCAGCAAGGACGCAAAAAAGGTATATACCCATGTAACCGCTGCAGGTCTGAGAATGAAGGACAGCGTTATGGAAACGGTTACCAGCCTTCAGGAGAACGCCGCTGACATTCTGGCAGATGCTAAGGATATCAATGAGGATCGGACAGCTAAGGAAGAGGAAGCTCAGATAGAGGGACAGGATGCCTGAAAAAATGCGGAATGGAGCCAAAAAACGGCTCCTTTTTTCATGAGGAGAGATTTTCAATGAAAGCTATCATCGTACATGAAAGCCGGGGCAGGATGCGTCTGCGCCTTCGGCAGAGAAACATGACTATACACCAGGCAGATCTTCTGGAGGCCTGGCTTAAAGTAAAGCCATGGATAAAAGAGGCAGTCGTACACGAACGCACCGCATGCTTCGTCGTGACCTATACAGGAGATCGCGAGACAGTGCTTTCTGCCCTTGAAAAATTCACCTGGGCAGATGCAGGATCCTCAGTTACACTGCCCGGCCACAGTACCAGGGAGCTTAATCGGGAATTCCAGGAGAAACTTGTAGGCAAGGTATTGATGAAAGGGATGACAACTTTGTTTTTACCCATTCCCCTGCGGACTGCCCGGCTGTTCTGGCACATGATCCCTTTTCTTCATAAAGGCTTCAGATGTCTGTTGCGTCATCGGATCAAGGTAGAGCTGCTGGATGCCATGTCCATTGGAATTTCCGCTTGCCGAGGGGACTTCGGCACCGCCGGTATGGTGATGTTTCTGTTAGAGATCGGAGAACTGCTGGAGGACTGGACGAAAAAGAAATCTGTGGCTGATCTGGCGGAGAGTCTGTCGCTCCATGTGGACCGGGTGTGGCTGAAAATGGATACCGGAGAAGTTCTCATGCCCATTAATCAGGTGAAGCCCGGTGACAAAGTACTCCTCCGGGCCGGAGAGATCATACCACTGGATGGTGTGGTAGCGGAAGGAGTGATCACAGTCAATCAGGCCTCCCTCACCGGTGAATCCGTTCCTGCAGCAAAGCACCCCGGAGGCACGGTGTATGCCGGAACTGTAGTAGAAGAGGGCGAGTGTATTATGAATGTTAAGCAGGTTTCAGGACAGGGACGCTATGATCGGATAGTGGAAATGATCCAGCACTCTGAGCAGATGAAGTCTGCTGCTGAAGTCAGGGCATCCAGCCTGGCCGATAAGCTGGTGCCTTATACCTTTGCAGGAAGTCTTCTGAGCTTGGTTCTCACCAGAAACGTGGCTAGGGCGGTGTCAGTACTCATGGTGGACTTCTCCTGTGCCCTGAAGCTGGCCATGCCTCTGGCTGTACTCTCTGCCATGAGGGAAGCGGGAAAAAAGCATATCACTGTCAAGGGCGGCAAGTTCCTGGAGGCAGCGGCAAAAGCGGATACCATTGTTTTTGACAAGACAGGCACTCTCACCCACGCCTGTCCACGGGTCGTGAAGATCGTTACTTTCAACGGGAAAGAAGAGAAGGAGATGCTTCGTCTGGCAGCCTGCCTGGAGGAACATTTTCCCCATTCCATGGCAAATGCTGTGGTGGAGGAGGCCAAACGCCGGAACTTGGATCACGCTGAACGCCATGCCAGAGTGGAGTATCTTGTGGCTCATGGCATCGCAAGCTCAGTGGACGGCGAGCAGGTACGCATTGGCAGTGCTCATTTTATTTTTGAGGATGAAAAGGCGATCATCCCTGAAGATGAACAGGAAAAGTTTGACACTTTGCCCCCGGAGTACTCCCAGCTCTACCTTGCCATTGACGGAGTGCTTTCGGCAGTGATCTTCATTTCCGATCCTCTGCGTGAGGAGGCAAAGGATGTACTTTCTGCCCTGCGCAGCCTGGGGATCAAGAACACCGTTATGCTTACTGGGGACAGCTTCCGCACCGCAGAAGCTATTGCAGGACAGCTGGGGGTGGATGATTTTCGCGCCGGGGTGCTTCCGGCGGATAAGGCAGACTACGTTGGAGCTCTGCGTCGGATGGGACATACAGTCCTTATGGTGGGAGATGGAATCAATGATTCTCCAGCCCTGTCTGAGGCAGACGTCGGAATAGCCATCAGTGACGGAGCGGCCATTGCAAGGGAAATTGCCGATATCACCATAGCTGCAGACAGCCTATGGGAACTGGTGAGCCTGCGGCAGCTGGCTATGGCTCTTATGTGCCGTATCCAGAATAACTACCACTTTGTCATAGGCTTCAATGGAGCACTCATCGGACTGGGTGCAGCGGGTATCTTTTCACCTGCCACATCTGCCGTGCTTCATAATCTGTCGACTCTGGGTGTGAGTCTCCACAGTATGAGTGCACTATCCATATCAAAAGCAGAATAACGAGTTCTTAGAGAGTCTGGTGTGCAGATACCGGACTCTTTATTTATTGCTTGACAAACTTACAGACCGGCCGTATTATAACACTGTTATATCACACTGTTACAAGGAGGCTGCCATATGGAAGAAAGATCTACTGCTACTTTTGAAAAGATACAGGACGCCGCAATGCAGGAATTTCTTGACAAGGGCTTTCAAGGAGCTTCCCTGCGGCAGATCGTAAAGAATGCCGGGGTGACTACGGGGGCCTTTTATGGTTACTTCTCCAGTAAGGAGGCTCTGTTCAACGCCCTGGTGGAGCCTCACGCCGCCGCCCTTATGGGCAGGTTCATGGAGGCTCAGACCTCCTTTGCCGAACTGCCTGAGGAGCAGCAGCCAGATCATATGGGGGAAGAATCCAGCAGCTGCGTCCACTGGATGGTGGACTACATCTGCCAGCACCGGGAGCCGGTGAAGCTGC
>DVNQ01000096.1 GCA_018714245.1 Candidatus Avilachnospira avicola | reverse complement strand
GTGATATTTGAAAGATCCAGTGACGACGGAGAGCCTCAGGGCACTGCCGGAAGGCCCATGCTGGATATGCTTAAGGGAAACGGGATCACGGATGCGGTATGTGTGGTCACCAGGTACTTCGGAGGGACCCTGCTCGGCACCGGCGGCCTGCTTCGGGCTTATTCCGATGCTCTCAGGGAGGCCCTGAGCCGGTCTGAGATACTGGAGCTTATGGAAGGCCGCGAGGCCTTCGGAGATATCAGCTATGATCTGATATCAAAGGTAAAGCATGTTGCCTCAGGCTCATCGGTGAGGATCATGTCAGAAGAGTATGGCGAGACGGTCCGCATGAGCTTCCTTTCAGACAGGGAGGGGATCTGTACATTTTCCCTGAAGCTTTCGGAGCTTTCAGCGGGAAAAATACGGCTTTTTGATGAACAGGATGTACTTTATTACGGAACAGACAGGCCAAAGGTATACAAGAAGCTGTAATTATGGTAAAATATATGCCTTCGAGGTGAGTTATGATAAATTTCAAGGATGAGATACAGAGATTCAAGCCTTCTTTGGATGTGGGTGACATAGAGCAGGCCATAGCCAAGTCGGATCTTACGGATATGAGCGACATCATGCTCCAGCTCATCAGGGATGCTGCCCTTGAAGGAAACGGCAGCATATCCGGAATCAATGCAAATGAGAGATTATAACGCTTTACTCACAAGGATATCCAACGCCTATTACAATCTGGGACTTGAAAGGGCTCAGCTCTCGGACCTTTCCGGAGCAGCGGAGCTCCTTAAGCGCTCCCTTCATTTCGACAAATATCAGACAGACTCAAGAAATCTCCTGGGTCTTATTTATTATGAGATGGGAGAGGTATCCGAGGCCCTGGTACAGTGGGTGATAAGTCTGAATCTGAGGCCTGAGGGAAACAGGGCCGATCATTACCTTGATGAGGTGCAGAGAAAGCCAGGAGCCCTTGCCAGGGAGTCCATGGTCATAAAGCGCTTCAACCAGGCGCTGCACCAGGCTCAGCACGGAGCAGAGGACCTGGCGGTGATCGGGCTTAATCAGATCATCCGCGAAAAGCCAGACTTTGTAAAGGCGAGGACTTTGCTTGCCCTCCTTTATCTGGATGCCGGTGAAAATACCAAAGCGGGCAAGGCACTCATGAAGGTGCTCTCCATAGACCGGAACAACAGGCTTGCCCTTATACTGATGGATGAGGTCAAGAAACGTACGGGACGTGCCGAGGTGGAGCGGAACCGCATGAAAAATGCCTTTTCACACCGGCGGCTTCAGGACGATGACATCATCATCCCGAAGGAAAAGAAGCAGGCGACCGCTGCCCAGACCGTGATGTATCTTACCGCAGGGGCGGCCCTGGGACTTTGCATATTCATGGCCCTGGTCCTTCCTTCTCAGAGGAGGAGCTTCAATCTGGCAGCAAATGAGCGGATCGCGGAAAACAGCCGGGAGCTCAATGACCTAAATGCCAGATACGCTGAGCTCTCGGGCCAGTATGAGTCCATGAGCTCCGCCTATGCGGATGCATCCCAGAGGCTTTCCGCCTTTGAGGAGGAAAATGCTTCCTTTACCTCCATGTACAGGACGCTTACCGGGATCACGGAGAGCTACAGTGCGGGAGACATAGTTACGGCGGCAGCAGACTACGTGGCGCTGGATCGGACCAAGGCTGCGGAGGAGCCCCTCCTTGGCATGCTTACAGGCATAGATGCCTACATGCAGAACGAGGGCTTTGATCAGCTGGTATCCATGGGAACGGATTCCTGGAACGGAGGCCGGCTTGAAGAAGCTGAAAATTATTATAACCTGGCCCTTCAGATAAAGGGAGATGATCCTGAGGCCATGTTCCTTAAGGCAAGGCTTCTTCAGTCTCAGGACAGGATCACCGAGGCCAACGCCATATTTGATGTCATAGTGGGAGAACATCCTGACAGCCCGTACGCCGAAAGGTCGGTACAGGCAAGGGGATATTGATATAGATTACTAAAAGCGGGAGATTGAGTATGATCAGTAAAAGAGAGGATATAAGAAACGTAGCCATCATTGCCCATGTAGACCATGGAAAGACTACGCTGGTGGATGCGCTGCTCCGCCAGAACGGCGTATTCCGTGAAAACCAGGAGGTGGTGGACCGCGTCATGGATTCCAATGCCATCGAGCGTGAAAGAGGCATCACCATACTGTCAAAGAATACTGCCATAAGCTATAAGGGCAACAAGATAAATATTGTGGACACCCCCGGACATGCGGATTTCGGAGGAGAGGTGGAGCGAGTCCTCAAGATGGTGGACGGAGTCGTCCTTCTGGTGGATGCCTTTGAAGGCCCTATGCCCCAGACCCGCTTCGTGCTTGGAAAGGCCATGGAGCTGGAGCTTCCAGTGGTTGTATGCATAAACAAGATAGACAGGCCGGAAGCAAGGCCCATGGAGGTACAGGATGAGGTCCTGGAGCTCCTTATGGATCTTGGAGCTTCCGATGAACAGATAGACTGTCCGTTTGTTTTTGCTTCAGCAAGGAGCGGACAGGCGGGGATGGAGCCTGATGCACTGACTGACAACATGGATCCTCTTCTGGATACCATCCTTGAACACATCCCCTGTCCCGAGGGAGACTTTGATGCTCCCCTTCAGATGCTGATCTCCACCATAGATTATAATGAATTCGTCGGCAGGATAGGAGTCGGCAAGGTATCCAACGGAAAGATAAGGGTCAATCAGCAGGTGGTGCTGATAAACCATCATGACAAGGACAAGCTTATAAAGACCAAGGTGTCCAAGCTTTACGAATTCAGCGGCTTAAAGCGTGTTGAGGTGCAGGAAGCAGAGGTGGGCTCCATAGTTGCGATCTCCGGCATACCAGAGATCCATATCGGAGATACCATCTGCGATCCCGAAAAGATCGAATCCATACCCTTCCAGAAGATATCAGAACCTACCATAGCCATGTATTTCATGGTCAATGATTCTCCCCTTGCAGGCCAGGAGGGAAAATACATAACCTCCAGACATCTGCGCGACAGGCTCTTCAGGGAGCTTAACACCGATGTGTCCCTCAGGGTGGAGGAGACGGATTCTCCGGACTGCTTCAAGGTATCGGGACGCGGAGAGCTTCATCTTTCCGTGCTTATCGAAAACATGCGCCGGGAGGGCTATGAGTTTGCGGTATCAAAGGCAGAGGTGCTCTATAAAAAGGATGAGAGAGGCAAGCTCCTTGAGCCCATGGAGATCGCCTATATCGACGTGCCTGAGGAATTCTCGGGTACGGTCATCCAGAAGCTTGCCCAGAGAAAGGGAGAGCTTTCCGGTATGACACCTATGGATGGAGGCATGACCAGGCTTGAGTTCTCCATACCCTCAAGAGGCCTTATCGGATACAGAAATGAATTCCTTACGGATACCAAGGGTACGGGAGTACTCAATACTGCCTTCGAGGAATACGCCCCCTATAAGGGAGATCTTTCCTACAGGCCCACAGGATCCCTGATCGCCTATGAAGCAGGAGAAGCCATTACCTACGGGCTTTTCAATGCCCAGGAAAGGGGCATACTCTTCATCGGCCCGGGGACCAAGGTCTATGGAGGCATGGTAGTAGGCCAGTCCCCCAAGTCAGAGGACATAGAGATAAACGTCTGCAAGACCAAGAAGCTTACAAATACCAGATCTTCAAATGCGGATGAGGCATTAAGACTCGTACCTCCCAAGATCATGTCCCTTGAGCAGTGCATGGACTTCATAGATACGGATGAGCTTCTGGAGGTCACCCCCAAGTCTCTCCGCATCAGGAAAAAGATACTTGATCCGCTCCTTCGGAAGAGAGCATCTTTCAAAAAGGGATAAGTTATGGCATATGACGGCTTTGCGGTAGCCGCTACCGTAAAAGAACTGAATGACAGGCTCCTTAACGGGAGCATAAGCAAAGTGGCTCAGCCTGAAAAGGATGAGCTGCTTTTAAGTATAAAAAACCAGCGGAAGATCCAGAGGCTGCAGATCTCTGCAGATCCCTCCCTTCCCCTGCTCCGCTTTCGGGATGAAAATGAGCAGTCCCTTTCGGCGGCGCCCAGCTTCTGCATGTCATTGAGGAAGCACATCGGCGGAGGACGCATAGTCCGGATCTACCAGCCGGGGCATGACCTTGAACATCCAGGTCTTGAACGCATAGTGGTCTTTGAGATAGAACACCTGGACGAGCTCGGGGATCTGAGCAGGAAGAGGCTTGTATGTGAGCTGATGGGAAAATACAGCAATATCATACTGGTAAAGGAAGACGGGACCATAGTTGACAGCATAAAGCATGTGGGCATGCTTACAAGCTCCGTAAGAGAGGTGCTTCCGGGAAGGGAGTATTTTATCCCGGACCAGAGCCATAAAGCGGATCCTCTCAGCCTCCTTTCCGAGGGAAAGGAAGCCTTTAATAAAAAGCTCCTTTCCTCAAACGACAGGCTTTACCGTGCAGTATACATGGATATGACCGGCTTCAGCCCGGTCATGGCATATGAGCTCTGCTTCCGGGCAGGCTTGGATCCGGATATTTCCACCTTCGATCTGTCGGAAGAGGAACTGGGCCGGCTTTTTTCTTCATTTTCAGAGCTTATGGATCCGGTGCTCTCAGGGGAGTTTGACCCCAATATCATATATGAGGGGGACGAAGCAGCAGAGTTTTCTTCAATAGAGCTTCACCATATGGAGGGAAACGGCTACAGACGGGAAGCCTATGAAAGCATGTCCGAGGTCATAGGGCTCTACTATGAGGAACGGGCAAAGCGGGGAAGGATACATCAGAGATCCGAGGATATGAGACATATCCTGAAGCAGCTTACGGAGAGATGTGCAAAAAAGCTTGAGCTGCAGGAAAGGCAGTATGCAGACGCGGGAAAGCTTGACCGCTACAGGATCTACGGAGAGCTGATAAATACCTATGGCTATGGCCTTAGCGGAGGGGAAAAAGAGCTCTTGTGCTCAAACTATTATGATGAGGGCAAGGAGATACGAATCCCCCTGGATGACAAGCTCTCTGCAAAGGACAATGCAAAACGGTATTTTGACCGTTACCAGAAGATGAAGCGTACCAGAGAAGCCCTTGAGCAGCAGATCGAGGAGGGCAGGCAGAGGCTCTGGCATCTGGACTCCATTTC
>DVNQ01000002.1 GCA_018714245.1 Candidatus Avilachnospira avicola | reverse complement strand
CCGTCCACATCATCCCTTACATGTGAAGAGACCAGGAGACCTTCTCCGCGGCACAGGGATGCCAGGCCTCTGATCTCTTTCCATTCGGTTCCGGGCACATATTTTACGCCGAAGGATATGCCGAAGCAGCCCGCCTGAAGGCAGCGCTCGCCATGATGGATCATGGTCTTAAGCATCCCGTCGTCTATATGGCTGTATTTGTCCACGCCGCCGGTACTGAACTTGTCCGTTCCGCCGCTTTCCTGGCGAAGATAGGTATGGCCTGCAAGCAGCGCTATGTTTGAGGCGGTATGCTTACTGTCCACTATGTCAAGATAGGCTTCCGGATCAAGCAGATTGTCACCGCAGTTTCCTCCAAGCATGGAAGTGACTCCCATAAGTGCCATGGATTTTGCTATGCTTTTATCCAGGATATCCTTCTCTGCGTCATAGGGATCCTCATGCATGTGGATGTCTATGAATCCGGGGGATATGGCCTGACCCTTGGCATCTATGGAGACGGAGACATTTTTCTTAAGTGCTTCGATGTCCTCATGCGAAGGAGAGCGGAGTACGCTCTTTATCTTTCCTCCCCTGCAAAGGAGAGCGGCGGGGCCGCTTTTTCCCTGTGAGGGGTCCACAAGCGTCCCGCCGTATATCAGTAGTTCTTCATCCATTTTTAGATCTGCTCCTGTGTTCAGAGGGCAGCTTAGCCGGCATTTTCACCGGTATAATCTGCACCGCCGTTCTTTTTCTTGAAGTACATATATACAGGTACTCCGATAAGAGGTACCAGAAGGCCTATGATGGCATTTCTGGGATTGGTTATAAGTTCGTTGATAAGCAGTACAAGGAAGAGGACTATGGTGATGTATATGGTCACCTTGCCTCCCCATACCTTATAGGGCCGCTCCATGTCAGGAGCCTTTTTCCTGAAGATGAGCACTGATGCCACCGTAAGGAGATTGAGGCCTGCCGATGTGAATGTCAGAAGGCTGGTAAGATCCTGCAGGCTGTTGAAGAGCACCAGGATGATGGCCATGGCAGAAGATGCCAGGGTGGCCTCCACAGGAACACCGGTCTTGGGATCGATGTTGCTGAAGCTCTTGGGGAAGTATCCGTCCCTCGCCATGGCGTAATAGGTCCTGGGGAATACCAGGCAGTCACCGTTTACGGTACCCAGTATGCCTATGGTCATGCCGACGAGTACGATCCAGTAGCCTGCGCTGCCCATGAGCCTGTTGATGGCTTCGTTGCCAAGGTAAAGGTTGCCGCTTTCGATCATGGATACGACTTCCTCGGAGGGTATGACCTTATATATGGCAAGGTTGAAAAGAGTATAGGTAAGTGTGATGAAGCCTACGGAGATGATGATGGCAAGGGGCAGATCTCTCTTTGGATTGCGCATCTCCTCGGCTACGGTATTTAGGTTGGTCCAGCCCTCGTATGCCCAGAGGCTTGCAAATGTGGCAAAGGCTATGGTGCTTATGGCGCCGCTTATGCCGACGGAGGATCCGTCCGCGCTGAAGCCTATGGAAAGATCAGGCTGTTCGTTTCCGAGAGCAAGTCCAAGGATTATGACCAGTACGAGAGGGATCAGCCTTACTACCATCGAGAAGTTCTGTACCATGGAGCCGAACCGTACACCCCTCAGGTTCAGTGCCGTAAAGAAAATGATGATAAGTATGGCTATGATCTTGATGGTCATGTCGCTCATGGGGACTATGCCGTTGAAGGCCGTGACTGCAGCCATGGCAAGCGCGGCGATAGAGCCAGAAGCCGTGAGCAGGAATCCGCAGAATCCGTTGATAAAACCGAATACGGGACCGTAAGCCTTGCTGAGATAGGTGGTCATGCCGCCTGCAACCGGCATGGCTGCTCCAAGCTCTGCAAAGCAGAGTCCGCCGAGTATGGATACGGCTCCGCCTATGATCCAGCAGAGCAGGGCTGTGCCCATGTGCATGTTAGTACGCTCAAGCACGGTACTTCCGAGATAATACACTCCGGAACCGATGACCATGCCCGCAACCAGGCTTATGCCGCCGAAAAGTCCTATGACCTTTTTAAAGCTTCCGCCGCTGTGCTTGTCATTATGTTCCATAATAAAACCCCCTTTACATTAATCTTGGTATGAATTATACCATAAAAGGGTATTAATAGGGCATAAAAGTCCTTGACATTTGAAGGCGCTTCGCGTATTATAACTAAGGTTCAAAAAGAAGAAGGCTGTCCGCCTCACCTCGTGTATCATGATACGCAGGTACGATATCGTAGGATCAGGGCCGTAAGCATTTTGGTCAGTTTATTGAAGCGGCTCATGATAACAGGATATTTTGCGGATGCCTCAGAGCGTCCGCTTTTTTGTGATAAGGACGGACAATGTAGGGAGGTGTGTTGATATCAGCGACAATAATGTCCAGATAAACGGACAGATCAGAGACAGAGAAGTACGCGTCATCGGAGAAGATGGAGAGCAGCTTGGCATCATGAGCGCGGAAGAAGCCCAGAAGATCGCCGATGAGGCGGAGCTTGACCTTGTTAAGATCGCTCCAAACGCGGTTCCCCCTGTTGTTAAGATCATAGACTACTCCAAGTATCGCTATGAGCAGAAGCGCAGGGAAAAAGAACAGAAAAAGAAGCAGAAGGTGATCGAGGTCAAGGAAGTTCGTCTTTCGCCGAATATCGACACAAATGACCTCAACACCAAGATCAACGCCGCAAGGAAGTTCCTTGAAAAGGGAAACAAGATCAAGGTCAACCTGAGGTTCAGAGGCCGTGAGCTTTCAAGGATGATGCAGTCCACGTACATCCTTGAGGATTTTGCCGCGAAGCTTGCTGACGTGGCAGTCATCGACCGACAGCCTAAGGCTGAGGGCAGGAGCCTGGTACTGATACTGGGACCCAAGAAAAGCTGAATCATAAGTCTTAAGGAGGAGATAGAAATGGCAGTTAAATTCAAGACCAAGAGAGCCGCTGCAAAGCGCTTCAAGAAGACCGGAACCGGAAAGCTCATGAGAAATCATGCCAACAAGAGGCATATCCTTACCAAGAAGGACAGAAAGAGAAAGAGACATCTTGGAAAGAGCGTAGAGATAGATTCTACAAATGTTAAGACCATGAAGAAGATACTTCCGTATCTGTAACCTGTATAGAGGAGGAAAAGTAAATGGCAAGGATTAAAGGCGGACTTAACGCAAAGAGAAAACATAACAGAGTACTCAAGATGGCTAAGGGTTACAGAGGCGCGCGTTCAAAGCAGTATCGCGTTGCAAAGCAGTCTGTAATGAGAGCCCTCGCTACGGCTTACAGAGGACGTAAGGAGAAGAAGAGACAGTACAGAGCACTCTGGATCACCAGGATCAATGCAGGAGCAAGGCTCAACGGCCTCAGCTATTCCAAGCTGATGCACGGACTTAAGGCAGCCGGCGTTGACATGAACAGGAAGATGCTTTCCGAGCTCGCCATAAGCGACGCAGCAGGATTTGCAAAGCTCTGTGAGCTCGCAAAGGAGCACATCTGATACATAAACGAAACGTGAACATACAGGAACGATATGTCTGATATTGATATTCTGTATAAATCTATAACAAGGCCCCGGAAGACAGACTGATGTCTTTCGGGCTTTTGTGTGTTTATATGATTTATCTATTATCCGTTTGCGCATAAAAGATCATGGAAAATAACGAACAGCAGAAAAAACCGGTAAATAAAAGGATAGACGATGCATATGCAAGGTATGCGGCAGACCAGAACAATCACAGGATAGAGGCGGACGCAAAGACCATCATAGCAGTGATCCTGGGATCCCTCATCATGGCCATCAACCTGAAAAGCTTTGTTGACCAGGGAGACCTGGTGCCGGGAGGCTTCAACGGCATCATAGTCCTTCTTCAGAGGATATCCAGCAGATTCTTCGGCATAACGCTTCCCTTTATGCCGTTATCGATACTTTTCAATGCGGTGCCCGCCTATATGGCATTTAAGACGGTGGGAAGAAAGTTTACCCTTCTCAGCTGTCTCTGCATCGTGCTGTATTCCACATTTACGGATATCATACCCGCATTTCCCATAACCTATGATCCTCTGCTCATATCAGTATTCGGAGGTATCATAAACGGCATGGCTCTTGTCATGGTACTGAATGTGGGGGCGAGCTCCGGAGGCACAGACTTTGTAGCCATGTTCTTTTCAGTAAGGAAGGGCATAAGTACCTGGAACTATGTCATGGCCTTTAACGTGGCGATGATATGCATCTCCGGCCTGCTCTTTGGTATGGAGAGTGCGCTTTATACCATTATTTATCAGTTCGTGCAGACCCAGGTGCTTAACACCATGTATAAGCGCTATACGAGGAAGACCCTTTTCATAGTCACGGACAGGCCACAGGCGGTGTCTGACCGGATCATGGGAGTAACCCACCACAGTACGACCATGTTCAAGGCAGAGGGGGCATATACTCATCAGCCCAAGTACATTATCTATACCATACTCGGAGCTGACCAGCTTCCTCATGTATTGAAGGTCATAAGAGAAGTGGATGCCCATGCATTCATAAATGTGGTCGGGTCACAGGGAGTACACGGCAACTATTACCAGAAGCCGCTTGAGTGATCTTATGCAGAATGGAAATTCCCCAAGTAATTTTTTTGAAAAAAGTGCTTGCACAAATCGCTTCTCTATGGTAATATAATCTGCGTTGCGGAAGTGTCGGAATTGGCAGACGAGCAAGACTAAGGATCTTGTGCCCGCTTAGGGCGTGTGAGTTCAAGTCTCATCTTCCGCATTTTTTATACCTAAGTTCAGGTATAAAG
>DVNQ01000095.1 GCA_018714245.1 Candidatus Avilachnospira avicola | reverse complement strand
AGCATATTGTCAAAGGGATTTTCATCTGATGAAAAAAGGATCGACGGCTGTCTCTCTGACATATGTATGAAGGCAGAGAAGGAAAAGCCAAAGGCCCCTGCCATCATAGTAGTGGGAGAGACCGCTTCATTCCACATGGAAGGAAGTATGGAGCGCCCCGCACTTGAGTTTGTGACTGCGCTTGTGACCGGATCCGACCGGTTCACTGAGCTTTTTGCTGAAAAAATGAGGGAGCTTGGAGGCAGTGCGGTGGTATGTCCTACCATAAGGATCAGCAGTATGCCGGAAAACATACCGGATGATCCCGAGGACTATGACTGGATCGTCTTTACCAGCAGAAATGGTATAGACGTATTTTTTGACTGGCTTAAAAAGAACAGAAGGGACATCAGGAGCCTCCATGGCTGCAGATTTGCCTGCATAGGTACCGGTACCGGCGATGAGCTAAAAGCCCACGGCATATATGCTGATTTCATACCCTCATCATATACGGCGGAACAGCTTGGAAAAGAACTGCCTGGAGTCATTAAAAAGGGAGAACGGGTACTGATACTCAGGGCAGAGGAGGGCTCCCGGGATCTGGACCTTGGCCTTTCCAAGGCAGGAATTGATTTTACTGTACGGCCGGTCTACAGGACGGAGAGCCTGCCTCCTGACCTTTCAGAAAAGGAAGGAAGGAAGCTTAAGGCATCAGGATGTGATTACATCATCTTTGCCAGCAGCTCAGGAGTACAAAGCTGGTTTTCCGGCTGTGCAAAGGAAGAAACAAAGGAGCTCCTTCAGGGGATGATCCCGGTATGCATAGGAAAGGCAACCTCTGAAGAGCTTTCAAAGCTTGGCATAAAGTCATTCATAGAGGCTTCGGAGCATACCATCATGGGGATCATAAGGGCCATGGAAAAGGATGCAGAAAAAAGAAGGGATGAAAATGGCTTTTGCCGGAGTCCCGGAGAGGAGAGCTGACATGGCATTTTTTCCAATCATGGTGGATCTTTGCGGAAAGAGAGTGCTGATAGTCGGAGGCGGAGAGACGGCGGCAAGAAAGGCTGCACAGCTTCAGGACTTTGGGGCAGAGATCATCGTAGTGGCAAAGGAGCTTAAGGCAGCATTTCCCAAAGAAACCAGCATCATAGTACGGAGCTTTCAGAGTTCTGATATAGAGGATAATGACTCTGACATATTTCTCGTGATAGCAGCCACTGATGACAGAGAGGTAAATCAGGAGGTGTCAGGGCTTTCGAAAAAATACAGGATCCCTGTCAATGTGGTGGATGATGAGCCGCTCTGCAGCTTTACCTTTCCTGCGGTCTTAAGGGATCGGGATGTGGTGGTCTCAGTAAGCAGCGGAGGGAAGAGTCCCCTTGTGACCCAGTATGTAAAAAATAAGATCGGAGAAGCCCTGCCTGAACATATCGGTGAGATCAATGATGAGATGGGAAAGCTCAGGAAGCGGATCCGTGCGTCCGTGCCAGGTCAGAAGGAAAGGAAGCAGATATATAAGGAGGAGCTTGAAAGGCTCCTGAAAAGAGATCAAAAGTAGGAGCGGCTCTATCTCCGATCGAGATATCGGGCCGCTACCATCTTGCCATGCAGATGGCTGCGGAAGGTCTTGCCATAGCTCTGGTGCCGGATCATGTTGCACGATATTGGAGGCCTGAGGGGACGGTGAGGGTACCCGCGCTCAGAGCTGAAAACTCCAAGCCCTTTTACTATGTCTGCAGTAAAGACAATGAGGCAGATGAGGATATATTGAATTTTGGCAGCTTTCTGAGGGACTGGATCCGGGAGAATGTATGCAGCAGATCAGAGTAAAAAAAATGATTTTGGTGATCGAAAACAGTTGACAATTCAGGACCATTATATTAATATATTCAGAGTCTGAAAAATTTAGCGCCATCGCCAAATGGTAAGGCAACGGACTCTGACTCCGTCATTTCAAGGTTCGAATCCTTGTGGCGCTGCTTCTAAGGGACAGCTGAGGCTGTCCTTTTTTTGTGCTCACTCACATATTTGGTTTACACAAGCTTTACCATAATATGACATTATCCGGATAGTCGCTTTTTTGGCCTGGGGATAATATCTACTCGAAATGTTCACATGCGATGAATAAATATCCTACAGGAGGAAAAGTATATGAAAAGATCCATGTTATGTGTAACAGCTCTCATGACAGCGATGGCTCTTACTGCCTGCTCCAAGAATGCTGCAGAGACCGAGGCAGCTACTACTGCAGCCACAGAAGCAGCCACCGCGGCAGAGACCGAGGCGGCGACAGAGACGGAGGCTTCGGAAGCTTCAGCCGAGGGAGAGGCTCCGGTGCAGACAGAGCCTCTGCTCGTATATCTCAATGACTTCGATGCAGTCATCTCTGACATGTTCAAGGAGTCTACAGGCTATGAGGTAGAGGTGGTAGTAGGAAACGGCGCTGAGACCATGTCCAGGATAGAAGCCGAGAGCAGCAATCCCCAGTGGGACGTGGTATGGATAGATTCCATGTATGACGTATACAACCTTGATCTGGACGGCCAGCTCCTGACAGGTCTTGAGCCTGAAAATGCCTCCGGCCTTACAGATTTTGCAAAGGCTCTGGTGCCTGAGGACAAGTGCTTTTATCCCACAGGTGCTCATGCAGCAGGTGTGATCGTCTACAGGACTGACGTTTACGACGAGACCACTGCTCCCAGGACCTTTGAGGACCTTACAGATGAAAGGTTCAAGGACCAGGTGGGTATGGCTGATCCCGGAGTGGCAGCCCCCGCTTATCCCCTTGCCGCATATTTTATGGATACCATGGGTATGGAGGGAGGACAGGAGTATTTCACCACCATGTTTGAAAACGGACTCAAGGTATATCCCAAAAACCCTCAGGTAGTACAGGCCCTTGCAGGCGGCGAGATATCTGCAGCCATCATGCAGGAGAGCAATGCCTATGAGATGGTCAACAGCGGTGAGCCCGTGGCCATAGTATGGCCTGAGGAAGGAGCGCCTGCCTCTACCAGAGTTGCAGCCATCTGCGCTCAGACGAATCAGCCCGAGATCGCAAAGCTGTTCGTGAACTTCCTTCTTGATCCTGAGATTCAGCAGGAGCTCATAGATCTTGGAGATGAGGGCTACTTCGAGCCTTCAGTAGAGGGTGTTACCATGAAGGAGGACCGTGATCCCAACGCAAAGCTGGTAGCAGCCGATATAGTATTTGGAGCTGAGAATGAGGGTGATATCAAGGCCTGGTTCGCAGACATGTCCGCGATGTAAGGCCTGCCTTAAGGACGGTCCGGATCTGAAGGTACAGATATGAAAAACAGAGAAAATATCGGAGGCTCCGGCATACTCCTGATCCTGATCATATTAGTACTGTTGCCACTGGTGACAGTACTTTTTCAGGTCGTATGCCCGGGCCTTGAGCTTTCCGAGTTCGATCTCGGAAATCTGGCACTGGTGCTGGATGTTTTTAAAAGGCCCCTGTGGGAGAAGGCCTTCATAAATTCTGCCACACTCAGCCTGGCTACCACGGCCATAGGCATCATAATTGCAGGGCTGCTTGCAAATCTGAGAGTCAATTATGACTTTCCCTTTGGAAAGCTGCTGGATATAGTGAGCTGGATACTCATGATCATCCCTTCCTTCATACTTGCCCAGGGCTGGGTATACTTTGCTTCGGGAAATGGCATAGCGAAGGCCTGGCTTGGTATAAGCGGCATGAATGACTTCCTGTTTAGCTTTCCGGGGCTCGTGACGGTCATGGTGCTCTGCAAATATCCTATGGCCTATGTGGCTATAAAGGCAGCCCTCGAGTGGTATCCGGCAGAGCTGGTGCATGCGGCCAGGATGAACGGGGCATCTCCCGTAAGGGCCTGGCTGGACGTACAGCTCCCACTTTGTCTGCCTACTTATTTTTCAGCTGCCATGCTCATATTTATGGATACGGTGGGCGACTATGGCATGTCCTCAACCATCACTGCTGTATATTCATTTCCTACATTGCCCTATACCATATACAGTGCCATATGCTCCTCACCCGTAAGATTTGACATGGCTGGAGTGCTGTCCCTCTATTTGGTGGTCATGATAGTCATAGCCATGATACTTCAGCACTATGTCATGGGCAGGAAGCGCTTCGATTACCTGGGCAATGGTACCATGCGCACCATGGCAAGAAAGCCCCATGGCCTGCTTTCGGCCTTTATAAATGTATTTACCGGCCTTTTCTGTCTGGTGGCCCTGGGAGTGCCCGTGGGATCAAATTTCATCATGTCATTTTCTGATTCATTCAGTATCGAGAGGTTTGAGTTTACCCTTGAAAATTATAAAAGGGTGCTGCAGCCGGATGGAGAGCTGATAGTGGGCATACAGCATTCCCTTTCCCTGGCGGTCATAGCGGCGCTCATAGGCATAGTCCTGGGCTTTGCTGTGGCATATATACTTACGTATTCGGATTTCAGGCTGAAGAAGCTCATAGATACCATCACTCTCATAGCCATGGCGGTGCCCGGAGTAGTGCTTGGTATAGGCTACATCTTCGTATGGAACCAGAAATGGCTTCAGCCCCTGGGGCTGAATCTTTATGGCAAGCCCTCCATACTTGTACTGGCGGCAGTGGCATCGGCAGTGCCCCTTATAAACAGGGTACTGGTTGGAGGTATGGCCAAGGTGCCAAAGGAGCTCCTGACGGCATCCCAGGTACAGGGAGCCGGATTCATCCACAGGATCAGGACCATACTGCTGCCCTTGCTCCACAACAGCATGGTGTCGGGAGTATTGGCTGCCTTCGGAGGAAGTGTATTCAACCTGGCCATCACCACCATACTTTATCCTCCCAACTACAGCACACTGCCCGTATATATCAGCGATTCCTACAATGATCTCAACTTTGGATATGCGGCGGCAGCCACTATAGTGGGAGGAGCCTGTATAGTGACCATCATGCTCATACTAGAGTTCGTATTGAATATAGGAAACAGAAAGAGGAATGAATATGCAGTCAATACTTGAGATAAAGGGTCTTAAGAAGACATACGGAAAGACACAGGTGCTGAAGGGCATAGATCTGAGTGTCAGGGAGGGTGAGATCATAAGCGTGCTCGGTCCCTCAGGCTGTGGCAAGTCGACCCTGCTCCGCATCATAGCGGGCATACTCGAGCCCTCGGAGGGCAGTGTGTGCATAAGGGGAGAGGAGGTCTCAGGCAGACACAGGAACCTGCCCACGGAAAAGAGGGGCATAAACATGGTGTTCCAGGACTTTGCCCTCTGGCCTCATCTTAAGGTGGAGGAAAATATACTGTATGGACTGAAGCTGAGAAAGACTCCGAAGGAGGAATGTGACGCAAGGCTCAGGGAGATGACGGAGCTGCTCCATCTTGACGGACTGCTTGGGAGATATCCGGCTGAGCTTTCCGGGGGACAGCAGCAGCGTGTGGCCATAGCCCGTGCCCTTATCACGAAGCCCGCCATAGTACTCCTTGATGAGCCTCTCTGCAACCTTGACATACAGCTGCGTATAGAGATGCGTACTGAGATGGCCTACCTTTTCAGAAAGCTTGGGACCACTGTGTTCCATGTGACTCATGATCCTTCGGAGGCCTTTGCCATGGCTGACCGTATCATCATTATGAGCGGAGGCTATATCGATCAGGCCGCAAGCCCGGTGGAGTGCTATATGAAGCCTCAAACCGCTCTGGTGGCAGGGCTCCTGGGAGCCGGAAACGATCTCAGGTCTGTAAAGCTCCTGGATGCAGCAGAAGGGGCTGCAGATCAGGCGACAGATGCCGGGACCTCAGTCAGAGACTGCAGGATATCGGTAGGTGAAGATGAGATGGAAGGCATGTATTTTGGTGGTTCAGGAAGCGGTGCCGGATGCATGGCCAGATTCCGTCCTGAGGATGCCAGCTGGGAGGGTAGCCTGAGGGATGGAAATGCATTTTCCGCAAGGGTGCTCATGTCCACCTTTGAGGGCGGCTGCTTCAGGATAAGGGTGGCTGACCGGACAGGAGATGAGTTCAATATCCTGAACGACAGCGCCATAGCCGAGGATACGGAGGGATATGTAAGCGTACCCAAAGACAAGCTCTATGTATATGACAGGGCATGATGCTTATTTTTTGAACGAGAGAGTTATCATTTAAAGAAAGACCCATCCTTCAGTTTATTTTACTGCGAGGTGGGTCAATTTTAGTCTCAATTTTAGTCTATTTTTCAAATATAATTGTCTGGAAATAGACCCGAATTTTGTGTGTCCTGCAACTGGTTTAAAATTTTAATTTAAAAACCCAAATCCCCCCCTGCTTCATTGACTAAACCGGAAGATATCTCTACAATTATATGCAATCAGCAAAATACTGCTGATAATTATGTGATAATAAGGAGATTTATTCATGAGAAAGTTTAGAAGGGGCCTGGCGCTTCTGATGGCTGCAGTCATGCTTCTGGGCAACATGACGGCTGCTGCGGCAATTAAGCAGGATGCTCCTGATCATGAAAGCGTGGAAGATATAAAAGGATCGGAAGAGGAAAGACCTGATACCGGCCTTTCCCATACAGCCACGAAAAGTGATGCGGAGCCCTCTGGGGAAGAGTCTTCAGAAGAGGCTGAAGAAGAGATCAAAGAAGACTTCGAAGAAGAGGACAAAGAAGAGATCAAAGAAGATCTGACTTCGGAAGAAACCGGGGATGATACTTCCAAAGAGGAGATTGGATCTGAAGATAAGACTGAAGATGAGGATCAGCCTGCCGCCGAAGAGGCACTTGAGGATAACGGAGTCCTGATCGAGGCTCTTGATGAGGGAGCCCTTTATGGCATAGACCATATGAGCGCTGAACTCCTTTCCAGGGACGATGCCATGGAAGAGGCTATCTCCGAGAGGCTTAAGGATGGTAAAGAGCTTGTTGACTATGCTGCCTTTGACATAAGGCTCTATGATGAAGAGGGAAATGAGACAGAGCCAAATGGTGCTGTAAATGTTACTATCTCCGGCATGGGATCGGATGAGGATTACGATGAAGTAGAGATCTATCATGTATCGGAAGTCAGGACGCTGAGGCAAAGGCTTGTTCCAGATAGTTTAAAGGCTGACCCCTCACATGGAGCAGCAGCTTCCTCCTATCATGCTGAAAAACTGAGCGGCGATGTCAGCGATGATACGGAGGAGAGCGGAGAGATAAGCTTTGTGGCTGAGCATTTCTCCACATATGTGATCACTTTCATAAGATCTGCAAGTGAGTATACCGAGCTTACGGTACATCTTAAGAAATACGAGGGAAATGCTCCCTATGCAGATCTTGAATACAATGCAGAGCCTATAGATGTCCCCTTTGATGAGAGTGAAGAGGGCATCAGCGTGGGAAAACTTATTTCAGGCTATGACATGCTGGAGATCCTTCCTGAGGACGCAGCGGATGATCTGGATTATTATGCATTCCAGTTTGCCACCTGGGATGAGGATCCGAGCGATGTGATAACTGGATTTAAGTATGCTGAGCTTGAAAGCCATAATGACATCTACTTCTGGTACCAGTCCATCTATGACCTCAGCATGGAAGTGGATGTGTACTTTGATGACGAGCCGCAGTCTGGTACATTTTCCCTTGAGGCAGGAAGCTTCGATACGGATAAGGGCTATGAAAGGCTTCAGAAGGTCATCGAAGGGATAACGGGCGGAACAACCTATTCCTTTGACAGAGCCTTGCTTGTGCCTGACGGAGGAAGCGGTTTTGTGATAGACTCCGCGTCTCTTGTAGGCGGAAACATCTATGCAAGGCGCCATGATACAGGGGAGATAGTCCAGTATGACAGAAACTCCGCCAGAGTGGAGCTTTACTATAAGCCGGGCTATCGTATAAGATTCCATGTTACGGGAGCCATTGAAAATGTAAACACCGTGGATGGAAAATACCAGTTCACGAATACGGATCCATATGAAAGACAGATCGCAGATGGGGAGGAAAGGACCATCTCCATAAAGATCGGCCAGGGCTACCATGTGAAGATAAGCTATGGGAATGTCAGCTATGATTCCTCCATGGGAAGCGAAAACAATACTCAGGATAATCAGATCAGGGACTATGCCCTTGTGATAGCAGATGTGGAATCCGATATAGATGTGAAGGTGGAGTTTATAAAGGATGACATTACCCTTGATTATTCCCATTATTACAATGATTCAGGTACTGAGCTCAGGGATAATTGGCATAAGTCGGACCTCGCCATAGGCGGAACTGCTGTTTCAGTTCCGACCCCTCAGCAGGGAGTAAAACTTCCCGCACTTTATTCTGTAAATGGTGGCCAGGTCTCGATCCAGGTCATATCCGAGGTTGGAGACCATGAGGCAGGAGCTACCTGGATCCTGGATACCTTTGCCCTTAACAGGCAGAATGTAGACATTCCGGATGATCATGATAAGAGCGTGGGAGAGACCACGCCGATCCTGGATTCTGCAGGAGAAAAGATCGCGGATGCGTCCATCTCCGTTTCCATAAGCGGAATCAGAAGGACATATAATATAGAGATCACAAACATCATGGCTCCCCTTAAGATAACCAGCTTCAATCTGATGGGATCGACTCACAGCGAGGTCATCCTGGATTCAAAGGCGGACGGTGTTACCGTACGTTCGGAAGCAGCTACTTCTGACGGAAGACCTGTTCCAAACCCAGAAATTTCAAAGGGCGGGCTTATCTATGGACTTGATGGAACAAATACGGCACATCTGACACTTGATCCTGAATTCGGATATTATATCCCGGAGGATTCGCTTAAGCTGACGGATTCCAGTGGAAATACGGAAGACGTTGGGCTCGATCCACTTAACGGAAACCCCTGGTATGGAGATAGGACAACGGACCTTACATACGGAAACGGGGTAAGCAGGCTTTCAGTGGGGACGGAGCTTGTAGATTTTGTATTTAATTACGGAGGAGTGGAGGGAGATGCCTTTGACCTTGGTATCGACAAGTCCGAAACTCCCGCCATCGATGCTTCCATAGCACCGGATGCTCCGGCAGGAGAAGTATTTATCGGCTGGAAGCTTAGGGGACATGAGGATACGATCTACCTTCCCGATGGGGTGACCACCATATCGAAGGCAACGCTTATGGCTGCGCTTTCTGACGGTTTGGGCGCAGTTAAATATCAGAATCAGGGACAGGCAGTCATATATCTTGAGCCCTATTTTAAAAATGCAGGAATCGCTGAGGATGTGAGATACAGGGTAACGGTGACGATCCCGGATCTTAGTGATGAGACATTTCCAAAAGCAGGACATTATTTCGGAACAAAGGGAGAGAACCTCACAAGGGATATAGTCCTTCAGCTTGAGGAAATAAGCGAATACGTAAGCCAGTATGCTGCAGCCTATCAGCTGAGCTCCGACAGCTCTTTTAAGCTTCGGCTTGAAAATGCACAGAAAGTCTATGACTTCCACCTTATATACATAGCATCATATGCTGATGTATCAGTGGAAAATGCAGCGGATTCTGACCATGGTACCATCACCCACAGCGGAAATGTGGTAGGTGAGGTGCTGAAATTCTCTGAAGGAGAACAGGTGACCTTTGGCATTGAGCCCAAGGAGGGATTTGCCATAAAGGAGATCAATATAAACGGAACTCCTAAGTCACCGCTGGAGCTTGGAAGCTACACAGCACCCCATAAATTCATATTTTCATATAAGGTGCTTCCTGGCGAAAACTCCATCATCGTCACCTATGGGGAAGACCGGGATGGAAATGATGTCCCTGATGATGAGGAAGTAAGGATAACCTTCATATCGGAGCATGGATTCAATGAGGGCACCTCTCCCTATGAGACGGTGCAGAAGGCAGGAGAGGAGCTTAAAGTACCCGTACCCATGGATACGGACAGCGATGGTGTTGTATTTACCGGATGGGAGCCGGAGCTTCCCTTGGATAAGCTGGTACCCTCCTGGAAAGAGGGAGGATATACTTTTACTGCGGTCTATGCCGCGGATGCTGACAATGACGGAAATCCGGATGAGGATCCCAGCACCGACGATCCCGGAACCGACGATCCCGGCACAGACACACCCAGCACGGGTGGAGGAACCTCAAGCAATCCTACGGGCTCAGGCGATGCGACCCCTTCGGGCCCCGTAAGCGTGCAGCAGTCCGGAAACTCAAAGGGCTATTACTATACCGCAGGACTTCATGGAAACTGGGTACACATGGATAATGTTGACATGAACGTACCCCTCGATGAGCCGGTACCCGCAGGAGCAACGGCAGTGGATTTCCCCGAGTGGCACAGATGGAGGTTCTACCTTTCAAGCGGAGTGATGCTTGATAACCAGTGGGC
>DVNQ01000094.1 GCA_018714245.1 Candidatus Avilachnospira avicola | reverse complement strand
AGCGCAACACCAAGGATGCAATATATGACCGAAATCACTGTAGTCATGTCTTCACCTCCAAATTATAGCCATACAATACTACCACAGCAAACAGGCAAAAGTCAATACCTCCCGGCCTTTGCGGCATTACCGTGGGGTGGCTTATTATCTCATACCCTGCGAAGCCCCTTCGGCAGCTTATTCTTAAGCGTGCCCTGGCTGAGCTTTCCAAGTCCCAGGGGATACCCGTCATACAGGACCCTAAGCTCTCCCCCCTCCGAGCAGAGTTCATAACTTTCCTCAGATATGGACTGAAGCCTCAGGCTTTCTCCGGTAAGATACCGTCTTGCCAGGTCCTCCGTCTTAAGATCGATATAGGGCTTTACTGCAGGATCCCCGGCCTTCATGGCCTCTGCATGGCTCGCCTCATAGCGGACATTTCCCTTTCTGTCCTTCTTTATGATCCCTTTCTCTATCCCCGCACGGAGCACATGGATCCCGTTTCTCCTCATCATGTCCGCTGTCTCCTCAAGGGACATCCTGAGGCCTCCGGAGTTTTCCTGACCGTCCTTAGCATCTCCGGATTTTTCAATGACTCCATAGAAATGCCCCTCTCCTTCTATCTCATGGGGATAGAGCTGCCTGAATTCCTTTAGCTCGAGCTCATCTCCATGGATGTCGCAGAACCTTCTGAGCTGCCATTTATTTTCATAGGGCTCAAAGGTACAGGTGGAATAGACCATCTTCCCTCCAGGCTTAAGCATCAGAAGGGCAGCTTCCAGGATCTCCCTCTGTCTCTCGATGCACCTTTCCACGTTCTGAAGGCTCCACTCCTCTATGGCCCGGTCATCCTTTCTGAACATCCCCTCTCCTGAGCAGGGAGCATCCACGATGATCCTGTCAAAGAATCCCGGAAATACCCTGCTGAGCTCCGAAGGTGCTGCAGAGCAGACTATCACATTTGAAAAACCCAGCCTTTCTATGTTTGAGCTAAGTACCCTGGCCCGCTTTTCTATGATCTCATTGGATATGAGAAGCCCCGCCTTCTGGGCTGCCTGGGCGCTCTTTCCTCCCGGAGCAGCGCAGAGATCCAGCACCGCATCGGTATCTCTTATGTCCGCCTTTGCAGCGCTTATCATGGCTGAGGGCTCCTGCATGTAAAAGACTCCCGCATCGTGATAGGGAGATTTTCCCGGCCTTATAAAGTCCTCATCATAACGGTATCCGCCTTCACACCATTCCACAGGTTCAAGCTTCCACTGAGCCTTGAGCTTTTCTATCGTCTCCTTACGTGCTTTTTTCGAATTAAATAAGAGGCCCTTCCTTGGCTTCTCATTAAAGCTCAAAAGAAAGTCCTCATATGAGTCTTCCAGGAGCCCCTTCATGGCCTCAAAAAAGGGTTCCGGAAGCTTTTTTATCTTTTCTCCGTCAAATGTCTTATCACTCATCTTTATCCTCTGGGCTCTCAGGGCTTATGATCTCCACCCCCATATCATTGAGCCTCTCTTTGGCCTCTTCTTCGGTACGCCTGGGAATGATGTTTCCGGTGATCTTATCCACGGCATCAGGGATCATGTCCAGGAGCCTGTTCCATATATCCTGGTTCTTTACGTTTACGAGCTTAAGCCTTCCGTTCTGAAGTATCAGAAGGGCTATGGGAGTCACCTTTGCACTCATGGCTCCGGCTCCGTTCTGCCTGGCATTTCTGGCAAGAGCCCCTGAAGCCAGTCCGGCCGTTACCTCTATAAGCGGGATAAGCTTTACATCATCAAGACAAATGGGCTCACCGATAACGGTCTTGGAAGAAGCTATCCCTTCCAGCCCCTTGAACAGGGCATCTATGGTTATGCCTATGCCGTCATCCTTCAGGCTGACTTCGGCATCAAAGCTGTTTACCGCCTGCTTAATGCTTTTTTCTTTCATAGCTTAGTCCTGACCTCTTTAATAAAATTTCTCACATTCCTGTCCGCATACATGGAAATAAGCGGAAAAAGGATCTGTGACAATCTGAATCTTCCCTTTACATCCATCTTTGATTCAAGGAAGGCCTCATCAAATACAGGTATGACCTCTATGCGTTCTCCATACAAAGGATACAAAAAGGCAAGCACCTCCATGACTCTTCCGGTATCATAAGGGTCTCCCGTGCCGAGCTTCACATAGCCTGATCCGGATCTTGGAGCCACCTTTGAAAGGATCTTCCTGGCTCCTGAAAGTATATGCTTTGCAGCCTCCTTATTCTCCCCTTTCCGAAGCATCAAAAAGGCCGTCTTCAAGAAGGACATGATATCCCTTATCCTATCTATCATCCTCATCCTCCTCAAAGCTTCGCAAAGCATCCTCCGGACTGCCTTCTATGTTGTAGATCCTTATGCCAAATAGCCTCAGCTCCCCGGATACGGCAGCTCCATGGTGATAGCTTATCTCACCTTTAAGAACTCCAAAGAAAGCTGAAAACCTTGCCGTCCCGTCAGGCTGCTCATCTGCAAAGGACCCCCTGAGCCTGTATCCTATGGGGGAAAACAGCAGCAGGGCCGCCAAGATGATCAGCATGATAACCAGTATCAGGATAATGAGGGCTGCCGTCCTTAATACAGCTAAAAGGATCGATAACACTCCCATGATCAATGCTTATCGGCCTTCTCCGGCTTTTCCTTTGGCCTTTCCTTTTCGGAATTCTTGGAAAGATACTTCTCAAGAGCTCTGCAGCAGAGGCTTATGGCCTCTGATGCAGCCTGGGATCTTATGTCATCCCTCTCACCCTCAAACATATATTCGTAGGCCTTCACCTTACCCGAAAGATATATGCCTATGTAAACGAGTCCGACAGGCTTGTCCTCCTCAGCCGAAGGCCCTGCATTTCCGGTTACGGAGACAGCCACATCCGTATCCGCATTCATGGCCGCTCCTATGGCCATCTCCTTGGCTGTCTGGCCTGAGACCGCTCCCTGTTTTTTAAGGGTGGACTTGGATACCTCCAGGGTCTTTCTCTTTGCCTTGCTGGAATAGGTAACAAAACCCTCCTTGAAAAACTCAGAAATACCAGGAACGCTCACAAGCCTTGAACATAAAAGCCCTCCGGTGCAGGATTCCGCCACTGATATGCTGAGATCAGCCTTCTTAAGCAGCTGATAAAGCTCTTCCTGAGGAACCAGGCTTCTCTGGACCGCATCCGTCTCCATGGCCGGGCCGGCAGTCTTTTTTGTCTCTCCCATCACATGCCTCCTTCGGTGATGACTCTGATATTTTTAACAATATAGTCTATGAGGGAAATGATGGTAAGCGCTACTGCAAGAAGCTCTATCCCTTGCATCAGTGTCCCTACTGTCAGCCAGCCAGCTCCCTCAAGAATATACTGATGCTGATAAAATGCTGTATAGGGAAATATCAGCAGTATGCACATGATCATCTGTACCACTGTCTTAAGCTTTCCCCATTTGCTTGCGGCTATGACCACTCCGTTATCGGAGGCCACGAGCCTGAAACCGCTTATGATAAATTCCCTTGCAACTATGATAAGCGTCACCACCGGGCTCAGGCTGCCCTCTGCAGTAAGCAGTATAAGCGCCGAGCATACCAGAAGCTTGTCCGCAAGGGGATCCATGAATTTGCCAAAATTGGTTACCAGTCCCCGTTTTCTGGCGATATGTCCGTCCAGATAATCCGTAAAGGAAGCCAGGCAGAAAAGAGCCAGGGCGATAAAGCGGAGCAGTATGTAGGGCCCATAGGTAAAATTAGTATTGATGTAATCCCTTACGGCCTCTCCGCAGCTAAGCAGCATGGCCGCCACAAAAAAAGGGATCATTATGACTCTCAATAAAGTAAGCTTATTTGGAAGGTTCATCATTCATTATCTCCAAACACTTATTGGCTCCAGCCGGCATCATAAAAGCTCTCCCAGAAGATCATAGCCGTTTGCTCCGGTCACCTTTGCCATGGCCATGTCTCCGCTCATAAGCTCCCTGCCCTTTGTATCCACGTAAATGCAGCCGTCAACATCGGGAGCATCCATATATGTACGTCCCACATATATGCTTTTTCCCTCGGCCTCATCATAAAGCCTGCCGGCAACTATGAATTCAAGCTCCCTGTCGACCTGGGCCTTCGCCTTATCAAAGGCTATCTGCTGCTGGATGAGCATGATCTCATCCCGTCTTGCTTCTTTTCTCTTTTTCGCAACCTGATGACTATATGCTGCGGCAGGTGTTCCTTCTTCCCTTGAATACGCAAAGTCTCCGAGCCTGTCAAACTCCATCTCACGAACAAACTGACAAAGAATCTGATGATCTGCATCCGTCTCTCCCGGGAATCCGGATATCATGGTGGTGCGAAGCACCATGTCAGGTATCCTTTCCCTTATCCTGTTTATGCGTTCGGTTATCTCTTCTCTGGTCGTAGCCCTGTTCATACGTCTCAGGATATGATCTGAAGCGTGCTGAATGGGGATGTCAAGGTAATGGCATACCTTGGGAAGCGCCGCAATCGTCTCTATAAGCTCATCCGTCACCTCTTCGGGGTAACAGTAAAGTATCCTGATCCACCTGATGCCATCGATATCCGAAAGTCTGGAAAGAAGCTCTGGAAGCATCTTCCTGCCATAAAGGTCAGTCCCGTAAACGCTGGTCTCCTGAGCCACCAGGATAAGCTCCTTTATGCCCTCCGAC
>DVNQ01000093.1 GCA_018714245.1 Candidatus Avilachnospira avicola | reverse complement strand
TTTTGCTTAGAGAAATACCGGTATGAATTCCTGGGTGAGTCCGTCCACCAGTCCGAGATCCGTGATAACAGGGCCTGGAACTACGGGCAGTGACATGACTGCGGTGGCAAGTATGTGGAGCTTTCCTCCTGAGATCCTGTCGATGGAGGCCTGGACCCTGTCTATGTTTGCGGCGATCTCCGCACAGGGATCCGTGGACATGAGTCCTGCAACGGGGAGCTCAAGCACGTCTGCCTTGCCGTCGGATATTGCCACTACGCCGCCTCCGCAGGCTTCGAGGGCTCTGGCTGCCTTGAGGGCATCCTCGGGATCCTTGTATGCCACGGTCAGGTTGTGGCTGTCATGGGATACGGTGGATGCAAGGGCACCGTGATCCAGACCGAAATCATCATATACCGCTATGGTGGTATCACCTGATCCGTAACGGTTCACAAGAGCCACGAAGCAGAGGCCAGGATGTCCTGAAATGTCAACCGCTCCGTTCTTTACGGGAAGCTCAGTGGGAACTACTGTGCGGAGCTTTCTGTTATCCTCTCTCGGAGTCATGACATTTACTGTTATGGTATCTCCGGTATGGCCTTCGGGCACATACATGACAAAGTCATCAGCGGACTTTATCTGAGGGATATTTACCGTGTTGGGGAAGCTCAGCCTGCTCCTGTCAAGCTTATCAGTGCCAAGGTACTTTCCGTCCTCTGCGATGAGCTTTCCGCTTGCAAATACTGCATGGGGGCGGCAGCCTCTGAGATCGTCCACGATCTGGATATCTGCCACGAATCCGGGAGCGATGGCTCCGAGATCCTCAAAGTTATATTCACGGGCTGCGTGGAGGGTAGCCATACGGATGACTTCCTTTTCCTCAAGGCCCTCCTCTATGGCCAGCTTTACCACATTATTGATATGTCCAACGGTCAGGAGATCCTTTGCATGTACGTCATCCGTACAGATGGATACATAGTCCTTCCAGCGGAGGTCGCGGCAGCCGTCTACCAGGAAATTGAGACGTCCGGAAAGGGAGCTCCTGCGGAGGTTTACATGCATTCCGGTGCGGAGCTTCTGGGTAACCTCCTCTGCGGTAGCGCTCTCATGGTCGCTGATGGGTCCGCCTATACGGTAGGCTGCAAGTTCCTTGCCGGTCACATAGGGGCTGTGTCCCTGGAGATACATATCCCTCTTAAGGCCCTCATCTATGATGCTGTGCATCCTTTCTGTATCCTGGTATACTCCGACGAAATCCATGATCTCGGCGATGCCTATAACACCATCCATATCCAGGAGCTCGCCCACCTCCTTAGCGGTAAATACGGCACCCGCATTTTCCTTGCCGGGTACGGAAGGGATACAGGAGGGAGCCAGGATATACTGACGGAGCTCACCGTTTTTGGTGTTGTCAAGCATGAACTTTACGCCTTCAATGCCCATGACATTTCCTATCTCATGGGGATCGGTACATACGGTAGTGGTTCCCCAGGGAAGGATCGCCCTGCTCAGGTTCTCCGGGATCATCATGGTACTCTCGACATGCATATGGGAATCGATGAAGCCGGGGATCAGGTAACGTCCGCCTCCGTCATAGAAGCTTTTTGAAGGGATGATGGCTTCTTCGTCTTCTGTCCTTACCCTTATGACGGTACCGTCAAGTATGTCTACCTCTGCAGGATAGACTTCTCCGGTAAAGACATTGAAAAACTGGACGTTTCCGATCGTCAGATCGCAGGCCTCCTTGCCCATGGCAGCCGCGATAAGGCGGCTTCTGTCAGCACAGTTGTTGACTCTCATGTTTACCTCCTGTCCTTTGACTAAATGCTGCCGGTATATCCGGTAAATTGATGTTGTTTTATCAATTAAAAAAGCCCGTGACAAGTTTGTCATGGACTATGTGATCATGGTTTCAGTATATGCCTTTGGATGTATTGATGTTCAATGGAACTTCTCCTCAAACTGAAATAAAAGCTTAAATCGGAAAGTTATCTGGATTATACAGGGATTTTTCAAAAACTTCAACCGGATTTTACAATAAAATATTTGGTATATTGTTCAGTGAACTTATGTTATAATGATTCTGAATTGTGAAGATGTAAACAGGGTGCCCGCAGGGTGCCCGGCAGTAATAAGCAGGAGGGGGAAAGATGTCTGATTTTGTCAGTCTGGATCATTCCAAGGCGCTTAAATTCATTTCAAAAGAAGAGATCGACAATTTTGCGAAGATCACTGAGGCTGCAAGGGCCGAGCTTGTAAACGGCACCGGAGCAGGCAATGATTTTCTCGGATGGCTCGATCTCCCGGTAAATTATGATAAGGAAGAGTTCGACCGCATAAAGAAGGCCGCTAAGAAGATCCAGTCGGATTCAGAGGTACTGGTGGTCGCAGGTATAGGCGGATCCTATCTCGGAGCCAGGGCTGCCATCGAATTCCTTACCAACACTTTCTACAATGTACTTGATAAGGGAGAGAGGAAGTTCCCTCAGGTGTTCTTTGCCGGGAATTCCATCAGCTCCAAGTATCTTGCGGATCTCCTTTCCGTTATCGGAGACAGGGATTTTTCCGTAAACATCATATCCAAGTCAGGTACGACCACGGAGCCTGCCATCGCTTTCCGCGTGCTCAAGGAAAAGCTTGAGGAGAAGTACGGAAAGAAGGAGGCTGCATCCCGTATCTATGCCACCACGGATAAGGCAAGAGGAGCTCTCAAGAATCTGGCCGATGAGGAGGGCTACGAGGAGTTCGTGGTACCCGATGATGTGGGAGGACGCTATTCCGTACTTACGGCAGTAGGACTTCTGCCCATAGCAGTGGCAGGCTGTGACATAGACCAGCTCATGAAGGGCGCTCAGGAGATGCGTAAGCTGTGCCTGGATCTTCCCTATCATGAAAATGATGCCATGCTCTATGCAGCGATCAGGAACATGCTTCACCGCAAGGGCAAGATGGTGGAGATACTTGCAAACTATGAGCCCTCATTCCACTATGTGGGTGAGTGGTGGAAGCAGCTTTACGGCGAGTCCGAAGGCAAGGATCAGAGAGGCATTTTCCCTGCAGCAGTGGATCTTACCACTGACCTTCACTCCATGGGACAGTTCATCCAGGACGGATCCCGCATACTTATGGAGACGGTCATTGACATCAACGAGAGCCCTGCTGAGGTTGTGCTCAAGAAGGAGGAAAAGGATACCGACGGCATGAACTATCTTGCCGGACGTACCGTGGACTTTGTAAACAAGTCTGCCATGAACGGTACCCTCATCGCCCATACTGACGGCGATGTGCCCTGCATGAAGATCAACCTTCCGGCACAGGATGCCAGAAGCCTTGGACAGCTCTTCTATTTCTTTGAGTTTGCCTGCGGCGTGAGCGGATATATACTTGGGGTAAATCCCTTCAATCAGCCAGGCGTTGAGAGCTACAAAAAGAACATGTTTGCCCTGCTTGGAAAGCCCGGATACGAGGAGCTTTCTGCAGAGCTTGCAAAGAGGCTTTAAGCCAGAAAGGAGCAGGGCTAAGGCAAGGCCCTAAGCCTCTGCCCATTCAATTTATTTATTTCAGGAGGAAACACCATGGGAAGATTAGTACCGGCAAAAGAGATGCTTGACAAGGCTCTCGCAGGCAAGTATGCCATAGGACATTTCAACATCAACAACCTTGAGTGGACAAAGGCCATCCTTACGGAGGCTCAGGAGCTCAATACTGCAGTTATCCTCGGAGTATCAGAGGGCGCCGGAAAATATATGTGCGGATTCAAGACCATCACCAACATGGTAAACGGCATGCTGGACGAGCTTGATATCACGGTGCCCGTAGCCCTTCATCTGGATCACGGCAGCTACGAAGGATGCTTAAAATGCATAGACGCAGGATTTTCATCCATCATGTTTGACGGATCCCATTTCCCCATTGATGAAAACATCGAAAAGACCAAGGAGCTGGTAAGGCTTGCCCATGAGCATGGCATGTCCATCGAGGCCGAGGTCGGAGCCATCGGCGGAGAAGAGGACGGAGTAGTGGGAAAGGGTGAGTGTGCTGATCCCGACGAGTGCAAGAGGATTGCTGACCTTGGTGTGGACTTCCTTGCTGCAGGCATAGGCAACATCCACGGCGTATATCCCGAGAACTGGCAGGGACTTTCCTTTGATACCCTTGCTGCCATCAAGGAAAAGATCGGAGATCTTCCCCTGGTACTTCACGGCGGAACCGGTATCCCTGAGGACATGATAAAGAAGGCCATCTCCCTCGGAGTATCCAAGATCAATGTCAACACCGAGTGCCAGCTGGCATTTGCAAAGGCTACCAGAGAGTA
>DVNQ01000092.1 GCA_018714245.1 Candidatus Avilachnospira avicola | reverse complement strand
AGCCATAATGCTCTCCCAGATAATCAAGCTCTGCATATTTTTCAGGAAGCTTTATCTCATGGGAAAGCTCATCTGCAGTCTTTCCCTCATTCATCCCCCGGAGGGTCTCTGAAAGGATGTACTCCATCATGCCTTTATAATTTCCAAGGACCTCGGTTATGGCCTCTCTGCCGTTTACCGCTCCCGTATGTCCCGGCAGCAGATGCTCCGCAGGATATTCCATCAGTGCCCCCAGGCTCTTTATCCAGGAAGCGATGTCACGGTACTGGCCTCCTCTTATGGCATAAAGGTTGGGAAAGCATCCATAATAATTGTCCCCGCAGCAGAGGATAAGCCTGTCCGGGATCCATACGGCGATCTGGTCATCCGTCTCTCCCGGAAGCCTTCTGAGCTCCAGCCTTATGCCGGAGATCTCTCTTATCACAAGCTCTTCATCATAAAGTGTGGTAGGAGGCAGAAAATCATGGTGTTCCCCATAATTTATCCCCTCCCTCGGGCCCAGGCCCTGGGAAAGAGCTTCCTCATCACTGAGCCCATAGCCGAACTGTCTTTTTCCTCGTATGCCCTGAATATCCTTAAGGATCTCCGTACCGGAAAGGATCGGAGCCGCAGGCTTTGAGGCTATGATCTCCCTTGCCTCATCCCTGAAGGCCCCTGCTCCCCCGCGATGATCCGGGTGCCCATGGGTATATATGATCGTACTGACAGGCTTTTTGGTATGTTCCCTTATGATGGATCTCAGTTTTTCTCCCCGTTCTGCCGTATCAAGGGCATCTATGAGTATGACGCTGTCCTCTCCTTCAATGAATACTGCATTGCTGTGTCCAAGGGCTGATACGAACCAGACGCCTTCAGCTATCTGAGAGATCCGGGCCCTTGAATGGTTTTTCTCATCAAATTCCTTCAGCAGATGCTCTCCCTGTTCACAAAGCATGCACACACCTCCTGATCAATGTCAAAGTCTTATTCCGCCTCGATATAGTAAAAATCATCTCCCGGAAGCTTTCCTCCGACCGACTGGGCATTTGCCTCAAAAAGTACCTCCAGGTATCCTTCGAGCGCCCCCTTCATCTCCTCATCGGTAATGCAGGCTATGCCGCACTTGGGAAGAGCCTTTTCAGCGATGGGAGCCTTCTCTATGATCCCGGCCTCTGCAACCAGCTCTGCCGTATGTGCTGCGTCCAGGGATGCAGCTTCTGACGACAGCCTCTGTGTGCTTATGAAAGCGCTTATAAGGCCATCCTCTTTGTGTGCCTCAAGGAAGTCCCTGCTTACTATGGTAACACCGGTAAGGAGCATGGAGTCTCCGCTGTCAGCACATTTGTCCCATTCCTCATTGAGATCCATAAATTCCCTGACACCTTCGTTCTGTACCTGGCAGACCGTGGCAAAGGGCTGGGGAAGGACTGCTATGATCGAGGGATCCTCAGCAAACATGGCGGCGATCTCCGTGGCCTCGGATCTGTATTCAATGTTCACGCTGTCCGTAAGCCCGTTCTGTGCCAGGATATAGTCCATGGCATACTGGGGAGTGGTACCCTGTCCCGTCATATACACAGTCTTTCCCTCAAGGTCTGAAAGAGAACTGATGCTTTCATCCCCTGTAACGCCATAGAGGACTCCAAGGGTATTGATGTCGATGACGCTGACTCCTCCCTCAGTCTTGTTATAAAGCACGGAAGCCAGGTTTGCCGGTACCAGTGCTATGTCAAGCTCTCCGCCTATGAGCTTTGCAGTGATCTCATCCGCAGCCGTTGCCATCGTAAACTCCGCATCAAAGGGAAGCTCTCCGTTTTCTGACCACTCCATCATATTTACAAGTCCCATGGTCGTGGGGCCCTTGAGTGAACCTACCCTGACGCTAACTCCCTCATATTCTCCGGCAGTTATCTCTGCTTCCTCAGATCCTGAAGCCTCTGCCCCGGTTTCCGTCTCAGCTTCAGCAGACTCGGTTTTCGCTGCGGTTTCTGTTTCGGTTTCTGCTGCCGTTTCCGCAGTGGTCTCCGCCTTTTCTCCTGCACAGCCCGCAAGGGCAAGGGACAGCATAAGAGCTGCCGCAAGAACTGATTTTTTCATGATTCTCCTCCTGAAACATTATTTAAGGCCAGGACAGATCCCGGCCAGCTTTTTATCTGTCAACAAAGGCCTGATGAAAATGAAGCCTTCCGTTGTCCTCTTCCTCTATTATCATATAGGACGGCCTGTGATTCATCTGCCTCGGATAGCTCAGGCTTCCCGGATTGATGACGTATATCCCGTCCTTCTTTTCCTCCACCGGCCTGTGGGTATGTCCAAAGAAGCATATCCCGCAGCCCCTGGATCTGGCCTCTTCAAGTATGCGTCCCGCTGAGACACTGACGCCGTAAAGATGTCCATGGGTAAGGAAGGCCTTCATGCCTCCCAGTTCAAATTCCAGGTCCCAGGGAAGCTGTGAGAAATAATCGTTATTGCCTCTTACCATATAGATCTCACATTCATCTCCTACAAGACTCCTGATGGTCTTTTCAAGGCCCTCTCCGTCCCCGCAGAATATCAGCTTGTCAATGGGCCGATTCCTCAGAATCACCTTTTTGAGGTTCTCGTTTTTTCCGTGTGTATCACTTGCAACTAGTATCCTTTTCATGATCTATCCATTTCCTGTGACATGTTTCTGATCAGCTCCTCCATCTTGTGGAGTGCCTGTGAGCGGTGGGACACGCTGTTCTTGAAATCATTGCCAAGCTCAGCCGTGGTCTTTCCGTACTGGGGCAGATAAAAGATCGGGTCATATCCGAACCCTTCTTTGCCCCTTATCTCATGGGCTACCCTGCCCCTGAGACTGCCTTCCGCAAATACTGCCTTTCCGTCAGGCAGGATGGCACAGATGCTGCATACGAACTCCGCACCCCTTCTCTCTTCCGGAACATCCTTCATCTTTTCAAGTATGGCCGCATTTTTTATGTCATAAGAAGTATCATGTCCCATGAACCTTGCAGAATGTACGCCGGGAGCTCCCGAAAGCTCATCTATGCAGAATCCCGAATCATCCGCCATGACTATGATGTCATCCACGCTGCCCTGGGATCTCAGCTTATCGTATATCTCCCTGGCCTTTATCTCGGCATTTTCTGAAAATGTCTCTCCATTTTCCTCTGCGCAGGCCCTGATGTCCAGGTCTCCTATGGAAACCACCTCAAAGCCGTCCTTTCCGAGTATCTCACTTATCTCCCTGATCTTCCCGGGATTCTGGGTGGCAAAAACGATCTTCATCCGGATGTCCTTTCTGAAAATGCTTCCCCATCCTTGAATTTCCCCGCTTCTTCACGGGGCTTCTTAAGGGGAGGCTTCTTTCCTATATAAGAATAAAAATAAGTCTTCATCATGCCGCTGTATATCTTCCGGTTTTTATCCGCCTTTCTTCCGATATACTTCTGCGCATCCTCATAGGCTGTAATAAGGTACATGCTCCAGTCAGAAAGAGCGGCATATCTTTCACCCAGCTTTTTATATATGGAGGGCAGCTCCGTCCTTTCACCTATCCTTTCTCCATAAGGAGGATTGGTGATGATGAACCCATAACTTCCGGGATGGCTGAGCTCCCCCACATCCCTCTTCTGAAAATGTATCAGCTCTGAGACTCCTGCCAGCTCCGCATTGCGGCGCGCCGCATAAAGAGCATCTTCATCAATGTCAAAGCCCTGAAGATCTGTCCTTTTCCTGAGTTCCGAAATATCCACCCGCTCTGCTCTGTCCCTGGCCTCGTCATAGGCATCCATCCAGAGCCTCCTGGGTATCAGCTCAGTCCATGATGTAGCGATAAAGTTCCTCTCCATGCCTGGAGCTATGTCCGCAGCCATCATGGCCGCCTCTATAAGGAAGGTTCCGGAACCGCAGAAGGGATCCACCAGGATCCTGTCCCCATGCCAGGGGGTAAGCATTATGAGAGCTGCCGCCAGGGTCTCCGTGATCGGAGCCTTCACAGTATGCTTCCTGTAGCCTCTTTTATGAAGGCTCTCTCCGCTCGTATCCAACCCTATCAGCACCCTGTCCTTATATATGGATACCCGAAGAGGAAAATCCGGCCCCTTCATGGGGAGCCACTGTCCTTCCCTTCCGTATGCCGTCTGAAGCCTCGATATGACCGCCTTCTGCACGATGGACTGTATGTCCCTGGTGGAAAAAAGCTTTGATTTTACTGAGGTCGCGTTTGCGACCCACACTCTGGCATCGTAGGAGAGATAGTTCTCCCAGCTTATGGCCTTGGTTGCTTCAAAGAGCTCATCCCAGGTCGTGGCCTCAAATTCTCCTGCCTTTATAAGCAGACGTTCAGCCGTACGAAGGCCTATGTTGGCCCTGCATACGGCTTTTTCATCACCTCTGAATGAGACCCTTCCGTCAGTGACTTCAGTGATCTCATATCCCAGGTTCAGTATTTCCTTTTTGGTACATGCCTCCAGGCCAAAATGACATGGAGCCACAAGTTCAAACATCATATCCTTTTCTGATCCCGGCCAAGCCGGATGCTCTTTATCTCATTTCCCTCAAAATCCATGATCCTGAACAGGTCCCCGGAAAGGATGCCATAACTCTGGGCATAGCCTCCCTTGGGAATGCTCACCGATCCGGGATTCAAAAGGTATATCTCTTTTCCCTTTATGCTTCTTGTCTCTGCCACGGGAATATGGGTATGTCCATGGATAAGGATCTCTCCATCATTTATCGGAGGCAGGTTCCTGCCCTCATCCTCGGCATTGTACCTGTGTCCATGGGTAGCATAAAAACAGAGGCCGTTAAGATAAAGAACCGCATAATCAGCCATGCAGGGGAAAGGCAGCACCATCTGGTCTACCTCTGCCTCACAGTTTCCTCTTACACAGTAAATGCTGTCCGCAAAGGGTGAAAGAAGACTGATCACCTCCTTGGGAGCATAGTCCTTAGGAAGATCGTTCCTCGGCCCGTGATACAGGATATCTCCCAGCAGCACAAGCTTTTCAGCCCCGCTTTTTTCATACTCCTTAAGGAGCCTTCGGCAGTAATACGCTGACCCGTGTATGTCCGAAGCAAACATTATATCCTTCATTGGTCACCTCTAAAATTATTGAACAGCCAGAGCAGTATGCATACTATGATGATCGGCCCCAATATGGGCATAAGGAAGGTAACTGCCGTACCTACCAGTGAAAAAATGGCAGACAATACCAGCAGGACTATGAGGAAACCAAGGCATCCGAAGTTATAATAGCTCACATGGATATCCTTCCTGTGCTTCTGCCGATCTCCGTTAAGGTCTGATCCATAGGAGGACCTGCTGTCCGAATCCCTGAATCCGCCACCTGCTCCGGACCCATTTCCATAGGATCCGCTGCCGCCATAGGCATCTCCGGCACCATACCTGTCAGAGCTTCCCCCGTATATCTGTCCTGAATAGTCCCTGTCGTCTGCAGTATTGGGTATGCCGTCGGATCCGCTTTTTGCCGCATCTATGATGCTTCTTGCTATGAGCCTGGGGTCTCCAAGGTCCTCCAGGACCTCCTTTTCGCTCCTGCCCTTAGCCATCTCACTGTCAATATAGGAGGAGTAATACTCCACGTTATTTCTGATCAGCAGATCCGGCAGCTCATAGCTCAGCTCTTCCTGTAATTCTTTCAAAAACTGTCGTTTATTCATCTTCCTTCTTTAAAGAAGCCTTTATGGCCTCTTCATCCACCATGATCCCGAGCTCCTTAAGCTGGGAATCCTCCACCTTGGCAGGTGCGCCCATCATCGCATCAGATGCATCCTTAAGCTTGGGGAATGCCATAACATCCCTTATGCTCTCAGCCCCTGCCATCCACATGGCAACTCTGTCCATGCCATACGCAAGGCCTGCATGAGGTGGAACTCCGTATTTGAAGGCCTCCAGAAGGAAACCAAACTGCTCCTGAGCCCTTTCCTCAGTAAATCCAAGCTTTTCCAGCATCTTTTCCTGTACGTCTGCCTGGTGTATCCTGACGGATCCTCCGCCAAGCTCAGTACCGTTAAGCACTATATCGTAGGCCTTGGCCCTTACCCTTCCGGGGTCAGTATCGATATACTGCCAGTCCTCCTCCATGGGAGCAGTGAAGGGATGATGCATGGCCATGAACCGGCCCTCCTCCTCTGACCACTCAAAGAGAGGAAACTCCGTTATCCATACGAACTTCCAGTCTCCCTCTTTTATAAGGCCAAGCTCCTTTCCAAGAGTAAGCCTTACGTTGCAGAGCACTGTCCTTACGGTCTCGATCTTTCCTGCAGCAAATACCAGAAGGTCGCCGCTCTCTCCCCCCATACGTGAGATAAGGGAGTTAAGCTCCGCCTCGGTCATGAATTTTGCAAAAGAGCTCTTATGGCTTCCGTCCTCTGCTGCATTGACACAGATATAGGCTATGCCCTTTCCGCCATAGTATTTTGCCACTTCGGTAAGGGCGTCGATCTTTTTCCTGGGCATGTGTCCCTGTCCAGGAACCCTTATGCCTCTTACGGTACCGCCCTCTGCAACTGCATCATGGAATACGGAAAATCCGCAGTCTTTTACGCATTCGCTTACATCCTCTATCTCAAGGCCGAAACGAAGGTCAGGCTTGTCACAGCCATATCTGTCCATGGCAGTCTGCCAGGTCATCCTTCTGATGGGAAGCTCCACATCCACGTCTATGACTTCCTTGAATATCCTTTTGAGCAGTCCCTCATTTACTGCTATGACATCATCAATGTCCGCAAAGGAAAGCTCCATGTCTATCTGAGTGAACTCGGGCTGGCGGTCAGCTCTCAGGTCCTCATCCCTGTAGCAGCGTGCCAGCTGGAAATATCTGTCAAATCCGGATACCATCAGAAGCTGCTTTAAAAGCTGGGGAGACTGGGGCAAAGCATAAAACTCTCCCTGATGCACCCTGGAGGGCACAAGATAATCCCTGGCTCCCTCGGGAGTAGACTTTATGAAGGTAGGAGTCTCTATCTCCAGGAATCCGTTCTCTGTCATATAGTTCCTGACACTGATAGCAAGCTTTGAACGGAGGGCTATGTTCCTCTGAAGGGGAGGACGGCGAAGATCAAGATACCTGTACTTGAGCCTGAGCTCCTCCCTGGTCTTGGTTTCTGCCTCTATCGGGAAGGGGAGCACGGCTGACTCACTGAGTATCCTGAGTTCCTTAGCCTCGACCTCGATCTCTCCTGTCGCAAGCTCCTTATTTATATCCTTTCCGCGGCTCCTTATATTTCCCACTACGGCGATGCAGTATTCTGATCTGAGGGTACCGGCCTTTTCAAACACCTGGCTTCCGCAGATATCCTCTTCAAATATGATCTGCAGTATGCCGCTCCTGTCCCTCAGGTCCGTAAACACAAGTCCGCCCTTATTTCTGGACTTCTGCACCCAGCCCATGACCGTAACTGTCTTTCCTATGTCAGCTGAAGAGAATTCCGCACATCTTGCAGTCCTCTTGAGCCCTTTCATACTCTCTGCCATTTTTGTTCTCCTGGATCTATGATCATTTATTGAAAAATTCCCTGATATCAGTATAGCCTTCCGCGTACAGGCCGTCCTTCTGGAACTTTTTGTTCTTTGCCATCCATGCCATGTATACGCAGTGTCCTTCCTTCCTTTCGGAAGCGGCCTTTTCAAATATCTCTCCGAGCTTTTCAGAGCTCATGCCCTTCTCTATGATGAAGGCGATCTTTTCCGAAGCAGCCGGAGCCTTTGCCCCTTCCTCTGAAAGTATGGTGAAGATACGCTCAAAGCCGATGGAAAATCCTACCGCAGGCACATCCTGTCCCGTAAATTTTCCGATCATATGGTCATAGCGTCCTCCTCCGCATACCGAGGAACCGAAGCTCTCCACCTTGACCTCAAAGATCGTTCCTGTATAATAGCCCATCCCCCGAACAAGCGTCGGATCGAAGCAGATGTCTATCTTCCGGTCTTTGAAGGCTGCTATGGATTCCATGATGTCCGCAACATTGTCACAGGCAGCCTTTATGTCATCGTTGTCTATGTCGCTGCCCATCTTCCTTACTGACTCGGAGCTGTCCTTATAACTGTCCAGGATGGAACGGAGCTTTTTTACGGAGCTCTCATCGTAACCCTTGGAAATAAGCTCCTCGTCCACTCCCTCGGCACCGATCTTATCAGCCTTATCGAGGACTATGAGGATCTTTTCCGTGTCCTCCTCAGGAAATCCTGAAACCTTTACCATGCCGAAAAGGATGCGTCTGTCATTTATGTATACCCTAAAGCCGTACTTTTTCATGCCCAGCTTCTCAAGGGCCTCGGTGGTAGCCAGTATCAGCTCCTTCTCCGCAAGGTTTGTAGGATCTCCCAGTATGTCTATATCACACTGCACAAACTGGCGGAAGCGTCCCCGCTGGGGCCTGTCCGCCCGGAATACCGGTCCCATCTGCAGGGCCTTGAAGGGCTTCTGAAGCTTTGCCTGATTATTTGAATAATACCTTGCAAGCGGAACCGTCAGGTCATATCTGAGTCCCGAATCCGTAAGAGCGTCAAAATTGCCTTCCCGAAGCTCCTCCTCAGATCCGGAAAGCTTTTCTCCCCTCTTCATGATGCGGAATATGAGCTTCTCATTATCTCCTCCCTGCTTGGAGGTGAGGTTCTCTATGTGCTCCACCACAGGAGTTTCCATGGCAGAAAAGCCATAGGAGCCGTAGACCTCACGGATCATGTTCATGAGATGATTTCGAAGTTCCATCTCCTCGGGAAGTATATCCCTCATGCCCGTCACGGGCTTTTTAATGAATGGCATGGATCATTCTCCTTGAAAAAATGTCTCTTTGTAAGTCTCTGAACTAAAAATATAGCACAAATGCTGCCTGTTTGAAAGACGTTTATACAGTCTTTGACATCTCCTCAGCTATTTCATCCTCGGAAGCCTTCATGGCCTCAAGGGTCACCGAAAGGAGGTCAGAAAGCTCAATGCCCATGCATTCGGCTCCCTTACTGATGATGTCCCTGGAGCATCCGGCTGCAAATCTCTTATCCTTGAATTTCTTTTTTAAGGAGCTGAGCTCCATATCCCTGCAGCTCTTTGAAGGCCTCATGATGGCCGCGGCCCCGATAAGGCCCGTAAGCTCATCTGAGGCAAAGAGGAATTTTTCCATCTCATGCTCAGGCTCCACATCCGAGCATATGCCATAGCCATGGGAGCAGACCGCATGTATGAGCTCAGGCTCCGCACCTGCTGCTTCCAGCATCTCCGGAGCCTTCCTGCAGTGCTCTTCCGGATACTCCTCGAAATCTATGTCGTGAAGTATGCCGCATACCTCCCAGAAATCTGCATCCCCCGCATATCCGTGGTTTTCGGCATACCATCTCATCACCTTTCCTACCGTGATGCCATGCTGTATATGGAAGGCCTCCTTGTTATGCTCCTTAAGAAGCCTGATCGCCTCGTCCCTTGTTATCTTTGTCTCCATGTCCTTTTTCTCCATTTCCGCTGTTTCTGACAGCACTTTTATCATAAGCCTGCAGGATCATCCTGCCACAGGCTCTGTATATCTTAGTTTTCAAACACCGTATCGAGGGCCGTGCGGAGCTGGTTATCCGTCTTTGGATCCGGTGCATCCATATCGGCTCCGTTTTCAAGGAGTACCTCGTCAGGGGCTGACTCCACATCCGGTGCTATGCCCTTTTTATGCAGGCTGTAGCCGCTTGGCATCAGATACTCCGCTGTGGTAAATTCCACTGCTGACCCGTCAGAAAGCTGTATAAGGCTCTGGATGATCCCCTTTCCGAAGGTATTCATTCCCACCACCTTATATCCGTAATCCTTGAGTACTCCCGTGATTATCTCGGAGGCCGAGGCGGAATTTTCATTTACCAGTACAACTATGGGCAGGTCACAGGAAAGCCCGTCCTCTGCATAATAATATCTGCGTTCTCCTGCCTTGTCCTGCTGGTAGAAAAGAAGGGTCCCCTTTTCCTCTGCCATGTTTTCTTCATCCGCATATGTATGGTCATCATCCGGAAGTATCCGGTCCAGTATGCCTACCGCAGAGCTGACCGATCCTCCCAGGTCATCCCTAAGATCCAGCACAATAGCTTCGGCTCCGGCTTCGGTAAGCTCAGTAAGGGCAGCATCAAACTGATCGTCCGTATTGTTTTCAAAGCTGGATACGCAGATGTAGCCTGCCTTCCTGCCCTCATATTCCACCATGGAATGATGCACGCTCACCGTTTCTATGATCCGCCTTTCACAGCTGATCTCAAGCTCTTCTCCGTCCCTTTGGATGAGAAGCTCCACCACAGTCCCCTCAGGGCCCTTTATGTACTGCGAGGTTGCCGTATTGAGTCCGACTCCCCGGATATCTTCCCCGTCAACGCCTATGATCAGGTCTCCCTCTTCGAGCCCCGCCTCTTCCGCAGGGCCCTCCCTGGTCACTGCCAGTACAAGTATGCCTCCGGTCTCGGTATCCTCCGTGACGGTGACTCCTATGCCGCAGTAATTTCCCTCTATGCTCTGCATCTCATCGGTAAATGCATCAGCGGTAAAATAGGAGACATAGGGATCCTCCTCATAAAGGCCGTAGACCAGGCCTGCAACGGCTCCCTCCTCCATGGCATCAGGATCCTTCTCATAGTAATAATACCTGTCGATATACCGGTCTATCTCCTTCATCTTTCTTTCCACATTCCGGTAATCGATGTTGTCTTTGTCAATGATCCTGCCAAGATAATAGGTGGGCATGAAAATGGTCAGCGTATACCCTCCGAAAGGGATATCGATATAGCCCCTCCAAAGAAGGAGGGCTGCCGCACTGATCCCGAGTCCCGTCAGAAGTCCCTTTAAAAAGGGCCTCTTTTTCCCTGGTTTTTTCGATCCTTCCTGATCTGTTTTTTCATCCTTCTCATCCTCCGGTACCATCCCGCCTGCGGGATCCTCCTCCGGAGTCATGACATTTTCATCTTCCTTCATATCCATCCTTTATGGGCTTACATAATTAAGGGGATTTACATAGCTTCCGTCTATCCTTACTCCGAAATGGAGATGAGGCCCCGTGGAATAGCCGGTGGAACCGCAGAGGCCTATGGTCTCTCCCTTTGATACCTCGTCTCCCACGGAAACTGACCTTGAAGACATATGCATATATACCGTATATACTCCGCCGCCGTGATTTATCATGATATAGTTTCCGGCAGATGCAGAATAGGTCGAAATAACTACCGAGCCCGATGCTGCTGCTACGATGGGCGTGCCTGTGGGCGCTCCTATGTCCACGCCCTTGTGATTGGTGGAGGCTCCCTCTGTCGGAGACTCCCTGCCTCCGAACTCGGAGGTGATACGGGTGGCACCTGGAATGGGCCATGTAAAGCTGATGTCTCCTATGGACACGGTTTCATAGCTCTGTCCCGAGGCCTCAGCCTGCTTTCTGGCCTCCTCCTCACGTCTTCTCATCTCCGCTTCGATTGCGGCTATGTTATTTTCCTCGGCGGTAACTGCAGCCTGGATTTCCTCTATGCTCACCTGCATGGAGGAAAGGTCTGCTCCTGCCTCATTTATCCTCTCTTCATAAGCCGTAAGCTCAGCCTGTTTGTCCTGCTGGAGCTTTTCTATATCCTTTCTCGCATTTTCGCTTCCCGCGGCCATATCCTCCAGGCTCTGATATTCCTCATTGAGCTCCTGTTCCTTATCTGATACCTGCTGTACGGTGATCTTATATTCATCCAGCTTTTCCCGGTCGTACTCAGTTACTTCACGCATGTATTCCGCACGATTTAAAAGCTCGGAAAGAGAACCGGAGCGGAGAAGCGCATCCAGGCTGTTTATGCTGCCATTTTCATACATGTACTTTATTCTGAGCTTCATGGAAGAATACTGCTCCTCCTCTGAAGCCCTGGCAAGCTCAAGCTCTGCCTTGGTAAGTTCGATCTCATCCTCGGTGTCCGACATCATGGAATTTATCTCATCTATCTGGCCGTTTATCTCGTCAAGCTTTGCATCCAGCTCCTGTATATAGGCCACCGTATCCGATTTCATGTCATTGAGGGCACTCAGGGTATCTTCGATAGAGCCCCGCTCTGACTGAAGCTCCGAAAGCCGCTCCTTGTTTTCCTCTATCTTTCTCCTGGAATCCTCGATATCCCTCCTGTCCTCTTCATCCTGAGAGGAGGCCGCCGCCGAAGTATTCGAAGAGTTTTCCGCCCCGGTGCTTCCCGGGGCATCCACGCTTATGATCACGTCATTTCCCGTGGCCAGGGCACAAAGCGGCATGGCGCAAAGGGAAATTGCCGCAGCACAGGCTGTGATCCTTTTATAAATTCCTCTGTTTCTCATACCTTAAGATGCTTTCTGATCGTAAAAAAAGAAACTATGATTCCCATGCCTGCACCAAACAGGAGGCCGCAGATAAGGAGCTTTGGAAAGATGACGGAAAGGGGAACAAGGCCGATCAGCTCCGTTCCTGAGCTGAAGCCCGCAAGCCAGCCTGCAAAATATTCCATGATCCTTCTGTATATGAAATATACCGCAAGCAGGGGAATAACAGAGCCGATAAGCCCCATCACAAAGCCCTCCACAACAAAGGGAGCCCTTATCATGAAATCAGTGGCTCCGATGAGTCTCATGATCTCATTTTCCCTTTTTCTGAATGCTGCGGCCACGGAGATGGTATTGCTTATAAGAAATACCGAGACCGCCACAAGCACGCCTATTATGACCAGCGAAAGCACATATATGACCTGATTCAGGCTCTTGAGGACGGATACAACCGTATTTGCATAATTGACCTCCCTGACGCCGGGAAGCTCCATGATATATGCTGCCAGCCTTTCCTGATCCTCAATGTTCCTTGGAAATACCTCATAGCTGTCACTGTCCGCAAGGGGATTATCATCGGCAAAGGCCTCGGAAAGCTCCTCCGCATCCTCTCCGAAATACTGGGACTTGAAGTCCTCCCATGCCTCCTCTGCCGAGGTATAGATTATGTCTTCCTCATCCACAAGGCCTGTGGAAAGGATGTCACTCCGCACCTGCTCCTTGGCGGCCTGGTCAGCTCCCGGCTCAAAAAATACCGTTATCCCCACCGTGGACTCAGCAGTATATACTATGCTCCTTACATTGGTTATGATCGAATAGAACATGCAGAACAGGAAGATACAGGCAGCCACGGTAGCTATGGATGCCAGTGAAAACAGCCAGTTCCTCCGAAGGTTCGCAAAGCCCTGCCTTATGCAGTAAAAAAATGTCCTCATAAAGCCTTGTGCCTCCTTACGATCCTTTTTCTGCGGGTGGATTCGCTTTTCTGATTCTGTCCGGAAAATGCCTCTTCACCTCTTATCGTTTCCGAAGCTCCGCTGTCAGATATGATCCTGCCCTTTTCCATATAGATCACCCTCTTATGCATGGATGCTATTATAGAATTTGAATGTGTAATAACTATGACCGTGGTCCCCATCCTGTTTATGTCTTCAAGAAGCTTCATGATCTCAAGGGTATTGGCCTCATCAAGGTTGCCCGTAGGTTCATCCGCAAGGATGACCCTGGGCTGATTGACAAGTGCCCTGGCAATCGCCACCCTCTGCTGCTCTCCTCCGGAAAGCTCATTGGGCATGTTTTTATATTTATGGGAAAGCCCCGTAAGCTGTAGCATACGGGGAACATTTGTCTTTATCTCATAGCCCGAGGCTCCGATCACCCTCTGGGCGAAGGCCACATTTTCATAGACGCTCCTGTCATTAAGGAGCCTGAAGTCCTGAAAGACCACACCTATGCTCCTTCTGAATCTCGGTATCTGGCGTCTCTTTATGCCGTCAAGGTCAAAATCATTTACTATGATGCTGCCCTCATCGGGACGGAGCTCTCTGGTAAGGAGTTTGAAAAGGGTAGACTTTCCGGAACCGGATCTCCCGGTTATGAATACGAATTCTCCGTCTTTTATCCTCAGGTCTATGTCCCTTACAGCCCTGACTCCTGTCTGATATGTTTTGCTTACATTGTGAAGTTCAATCATGATTTATAATTCTTTCGATCCTATCCTGTTAATAGTTGGTCTTTTCGATGTATTCCATATATTTTACCACCATCAGTGCTATCTTGAAGGTGATGGCATCATCAAATACCCTCAGGTCAAGGCCCGTGGATCTCTCCAGTTTATCCAGCCTGTAGACCAGAGTATTACGGTGTATGAACAGCTGCCTTGATGACTCGGATACGTTGAGATTGTTCTCAAAGAATCTCTGGATCGTCATGAGGGTCTCCTCGTCAAAATCCTCCGGAGATTTGTCCTTGAAGATCTCGGTTATGAACATGCGGCACAGATTGATGGGAAGCTGATATATGAGCCTTCCTATGCCCAGGTTCGAATAGGCAACTATCTGCTTTTCATCATAGAATATCCGTCCCACGTCAAGGGCCAGCTTGGCCTCCTTATAGGATCTGGAGACCTCCTTGATCTCCTTTACTGCACTGCCGTAAGCTATGCGCGAATTGATGCCCTGGGCAAAAAGGGCCCTGCGCATCATCTCCGCATACTGGTTCAGTTCCTTCTTATGATCCTCATCGTGGAGCTTTTTTATGAGAATGATGTTCTTCTCCTCCACGGTGGTGACAAAGTCCCCCAGTTCCTGTGGAAATATCTTTCTCATGATATCCTGGGCCAGGGTCTCGCTTCCCGATATCTCAGTGATATATACCGCTCTTTCTGCATTTATATCGATATGCAGCTTTCTCGCTCTGTTATATATATCTATGAGCAGCATGTTGTCAAGCAGGAGGTTCTTTATGAAATTATCCTTATCAAAGCTTTCCTTATAGGCCCTGCTCAGGCTTTCGACCTGCAGGGCGGCAAGCCTTACGCTCATACGGGCGTTCTGCTCCTCCGACATGCCTACGACCACATATTCTGCCTCATGATCATCAAATACCTTGTACATGATCATGTTTCCCACCGACTGCTCTATGGCATCAGAGATGGCAAAGGCCTCTACTATCCTCTCGTTTATGTCCCTTATCTCCCCGGTCTGGTTGATCACCCTTCCGGTGGTATCGCACACGGCAAGTGAGGCATGGGTTATGCCTCTGATGCCTTCTATTGTAGTTTGGATCACTTGTCCGGTAAGCATCCTGTCCCCCTTGTTCGTCCGTGAAAATGCACAAAATACTTATAATATTTTATACTTAAATTATAAAGAACACAATATACCCTCAACAGTTTTCACAAAAAAACAGCCTGATTTTGTGCAATATGCAGGGGTCATACGCATATCTGATCCTTTATCTTCGAAAATGCAGCTTCCTTTATGCCGCTGACATTCATTATCTCCTCGATATATCCGAAGCCTCCATAGGTCTCCCGGTAAAGTATGATGGCCTCGGCCCTTGCCTCCCCGATCCCCTTAAGCTCCATAAGCTCTTCCTTTCCGGCAGTATTTATATTGATCTTTTTCCCGCCGGCGACCTGGGTCTCTGAAGTCTCTCTGCTTTCAGTCCCTACGTCACTGCTTCCCTTCGGAGCAGTTTCAGCTTCGGATCCCTCAGCATCGGTATCCCTGACAGCATTTTCAGACGTTCCCGAAAGTTCTGCCCTTAGCTCATATATGGCATCATCGATCAGCTTTTCCACCTCTTCCCTCTGGGCTGAAGATAGCCTGTTGAGTTCATAAAGGTCGATAACCTTGTCCTGTCCTTCTGACCCGGTTTTTTCATCCCCGGCCGGTTCCCTTTCCTTTTCATCCATGGATACAAGGCTGCTTCCTTCCGGCGACCGGACATAAAAAGCAGCCGATATAAAAAAACCGGCTGCCATGATAGCTATCTTAAGTATCTTCAGTTTTTTCATGTGATTTCCGGCACTCCGGAGATCAGGGACCTATATATTATGATATCCGACAGACCGGTGTACGTCAATCCACATGCTTCATGTTTCTGTACCGGTTTTCGATCCATTCATCCGTATAGTGCTCATCCACATATTCTTCTGCCCAGTTTGAAGCCACGTGGCCCTGGTCTCTGGCATTCATCCTGTAAAGAGCTGCAGAGCTTATTGCCATGTCAAAAAGCATAAAAATGAGCAGCAGATAGGTAAGGATCTTTCCCAGCAGTACCGGAAGCCTCTCTATGGCCTTGCTCATCCAGGGATAGACAAGCTTTATCCATACCAGTGCGGCTATGCCCCAGAACAGGCAGTAGGTCAGGTTGACCCTTCCGTTTATGTTGAAGCGCATGTGGCTGTAGTCCCAGAATATGACTCCGAACAGCTTCTCACCTATGTAGGAACAGCTGTATTCAAAGGCGCCTCCAAGTATGGTGCCCGCAATGAATATGTATCTGTCATCCTTGTCTATCAGCCTGTGCAGCGCCCAGGTAAGCAGCGTGCCTCCAAAGCCCCAGACTATGGAAAACTGTCCGATGACAAGGGAGCTTCTGCTCATCCACTGTCCAGAAGTAAGCCCCACAAAGATAAACTCTATCAGAGCGCCAAGCAGGCTGCATATCATAAATACCCAAAAGAGCTTATAAAAGCCAAAGCCTTCGGCAAATACCCTTCTGCCCCTGCTCTCATGATATTCTTTTTCTTCCCTGGGCCTTACCGCATGCCTTACCACATGCTCCCTGGCTTCCTTATATTTTCCCCAGGCAGTTCCAAGACGGTCCCTGTAACTCCCTGATCCTATGTCCTTTCGGCTGTTTTCCATGGTCATCTCTCCTGGGCCCTGAGCCAGAGCTTCTTAAGCTCCTCTACCTCAAAACGGTATTTGGTTCCGCAGAAATGGCATACTGCCTCTACCGGCTCACCCTCATCGATCAGACTCCTGAGGTCCTTCCTGCCTATGCTTATGATGGCAGCTTCCATCCTCTCCCTTGAGCATCCGCAGCGAAACCTTACCGGGATCTTTTCATTTATCTCAGCCTCCATATCGGAAAGAAGGAGCTCCATGATCTCCCTGGGACCCATGCCTTCGTCCAGACATGCAGTCACGCTTTTCATGGATGCCAGCCTTTCTTCGAGCCTGGAAAGCACATCCTCATCCGCACCTGGCATGAGCTGGATCATAAACCCTCCGGCCTGTCTCACGGTATTTTCCTTGTTCATGAGCACTCCCAGGGCAACGGAGGAAGGGATCTGCTCAGAAGCCGCAAAATAATATGTAAGATCCTCGGCGATCTCTCCGGAGATAAGGGGCACCTGCCCGGTATAGGGCTCTTTGAGGCCCATATCCTTTATGACCGAAAGGCTTCCCTTTCCAACGGCGCCTCCCACATCCAGCTTTCCCTTTGAGTTTGCAGGGATGATCACCAAAGGCTCAACGGGATAGCCCTTTACGTTTCCCTCAGGATCGGCCACCACTGTCATCCCCTTTATGGGACCGTCGGATTCGATCTTGAGAGTCACGCTCTCCCCCTTGTCCTTCATGTCAACGCCCATCATGAGGGCACCCGTGGCCAGCCTTCCCAGGGCTGCAGTAACTACAGGGGAAGTGTTGTGGGCCTTCCTCAGGCTTTCCACCGTGTCCCTGTCCGTTATGAAGAAAGCTCTTATCATGCCCTTAAGGGCAGTCACTCTAAGTATATAATCGTTTTCAAACATCCTGTCTCCTTAGCCAAGGAATTCCCTGCAGACCTTTCTGTAGGCTGCTACCGGATCCTCAGCCTTTGTTATCGGCCTTCCGACTACTATGTAATCAGTTCCGATCGCTCTGGCATCCGAAGGAGAGGTCACTCTTACCTGGTCCTGCACATCGGCTCCGGGATAGCGTATGCCGGGAGTCACAGTCAGGAAGCCTTCTCCGCAGGCATCCTTTACCATCCTCGCCTCAAGAGGAGAGCATACCACTCCGTCCAGCCCTGCTGCTTTGGTATTTTCAGCATACCTGATTATGGTATCATTGATGGATGCATTGATCAGAAGCTCCTTCTGCATACGTTCCTCAGAGGTGGAGGTGAGCTGAGTCACGGCAATGAGCAGAGCCCTCTCCTTTCCGATCTTTGCTGCTCCCTCTTCAAGGCCGTCAAGGGCATATTTCATCATCTCTATGGTTCCTGCCGCATGGAGGTTGGTCATGTCCACTCCCAGCAGTGCCAGGTTCTTCATGGCCTTCTTTACGGTCATCGGTATGTCATGAAGCTTGAGATCCA
>DVNQ01000091.1 GCA_018714245.1 Candidatus Avilachnospira avicola | reverse complement strand
TAAGTATAATGATTTGTGAACAAAACTTTTTAAATACGATTGGGATTAAAGACTGATGTTTTAGTCCCACACACTTGTGGGGCTATTATTTTATCTTTGTGGGTGTAATTTGTTATATGAGTTACGTTGATTTTAAAGAAGATCTTGAATCTCTGCTGGGGCTCTCGATCAAAGACAAGCCCCTGCAGGCATCTGATGGCCGCATATCAGGCCGAAAGATAGCTATCCGGGAAGATATAGACAGCGACACCGAAAAGAAATGTGTGCTCCTTGAGGAGCTTGGGCACTACTTTAATACTGTCGGAGATATCACTCGACTCCATAGCCTGGATGCGGCCAAGCAGGAACGCCGTGCCCGCAGGTGGGCTTATAGTCTATGGATCCCAATCGAGAGACTGTATGAAGCTCAGGAAGCCGGATGCGGTGAATTGTGGGAGGCTGCTGCCTGGCTTGGAGTGTCTGAAAGGTTTCTCGCTGAAGCTTTGGAATACTATGAGCAGGCTTACGGATCTCCTGCCAAAATTGGGAAGTATACGGTCACATTCAGGCCGTTTCATATACAAAGGAGGTGATAACCCATAATGCCGTGAATGAGCATGCATCAGAAGGAGGCAAATTTAATGTATATCGAAAAAAGGAGCAGTAGCTCATATCGAGTCGTACAGATGATCAGCGGCAAGAAATATACAGTATCCGTTGATCATAGACCCACCAAATCAGAAGCGACCAGGCTTATCGCAGAAGTCCTGGCCAGTAAGCCTAAGCGGGCAGACGTAAAGACTACCTTTTCCGAAGGCGCCCAACAATATATCGATGACAAGGATAATGTCCTTTCTCCTTCGACTCAGTATGGGTACCTGTGTCTTAAAAGACTGATCGATCGCCTTTATCCAGAATTTACTCAGATGAGGATGTGTGATATCACTGACGTGGATATTCAAAAGATAGTCAGCAAATATGCTCAGACCAGGTCTCCCAAAACGGTAAGGAATCTTACAGGTTTTATTTCGCCCGTACTCAGATACTTTGATAAGGGACGTGTCCTGGATGTAACCACACCTCCGAAGGAGATCGTTGAGCTGTACACGCCTGATGACGACGAAGTCGAAAGGCTTGTAAAGAGAATAGAAGGAACAAGGTTCGAGATAGCAGTCATGCTCGGTGCCTTCGCTGTCCGGAGATCAGAAATCTGCGCTCTTACTTTAGATGACTTCAACTTTGAAGAGAATTCGGTTTTCGTTCATCGCGCGAAAGTAAAGGGGAAGAATGGCGGATGGGTCATCGTAGAACGCAATAAAACGTCCAAATCGAGGCGTAAGGTCTATCTGCCTGAAATAGTATGCCTTAAGATAAAAGAACGCGGCTGCGTCTATCGTGGCAATCCAAATGATATATCTGAATTTATGGGGAATATAGAAAAGGAGCTCGGAATAAATCATTTCACCCTGCACAGGCTTCGTTCTTATTACGCCAGCATCTCGGATTATCTCCATTTAGCCGAAGTCAGCATCCTGGATCAGGGTGGATGGTCAAGTCCCCATGTCATGAAGCAGGTTTACCGAAAAAAACTTGCACAAAAAAATAAAGAATCAGCACAAATTACTGTCAAACACTTTGAGACAATGGTAGCTGGTTAAAGTCGCTGGGGAAATCCTGGGGAAATCCTGGGGAAATTTTTTCATAAAATAAGCTATATCTTTATAAAATCTATTTTATGAAAACCCCATTTTCACATCGCTGAAAACCGCATAAAATAAGGCTTTTAGCGTTAAAATCTAAGTATAGCTTGTTCCAATAAAAAACAGCAGGATACGGGAATCGAACCCGCCTCCTCGGCTTGGGAAGCCGATGTACTACCGATGTACTAATCCTGCGCTAGGACACATAATACCACAGATGCCAAAAGATAATCAAGCATATTATAATTCCGGCCCCCGATCGACCGGAGTCGATACGCTAAACATGATGCGCCGTTCATCTTGCTCAAAAACAAAAAGCCTGCTCCTCCCAAAGGGAAGAGCAGGTTCTCATATCAGGCAAATATGTTACTGTGCGTTATGCTCCATGGCTACTGATACATAGAGGGCAACGCTGTTTATGATAGAATCCTCATCAACGCGGAACTTGTCGCTGTGCTGGGGCCATACTGCTCCGCAGGCCTCATTTCCAACGCCTACAAATGCAAATGCTGCAGGCACCTTGTCAGCATAGAAGGAGAAGTCCTCTCCGCCGGTAACTGCACCGAAATCTACGAGGCAGTCATCTCCGCAGGCCTTCCTTGCAGCTTCCTGACAGATCTCTGTCATGGCAGGGTCGTTGATAGTGGGGCCGAGGATCTTTGTGAACTTGCAGTCCACTGTAGCTCTGTATGCCTGGCCAATGCCCTTGCATATGCGCTCAACGATAGGATCGATCATCTCATCAACTTCCTTGCTGTAGTAGCGGATGGTTCCCTCGAAATATGCCTCGCCGCCTACAACGTTCCAGCGCTCGCCGGCTTCGATCTTTCCTACGGTAACAACCACGGGATCGAAGGGATTCATCTCACGGCTTACAGCCTCCTGAAGTCCGACTACCATGGCTGAGCTGATGTAGGGAGCATCTATGCACTGATGGGGTGCGGAACCGTGTCCCTGCTTTCCATGTACCCATACCTGGAACTCCTCAGCAGCTGCCATACGGGGGCCGGCTGAAAGGGAGATCTTTCCTGCAGGAAGATCTGACCATACATGGATTCCGAAAGCACCGTCAACTCCATCAAGTGCCCCTTCAGCGATCATGGCCTTTGCACCGAGTCCTACTTCCTCAGCAGGCTGGAACGCCAGCTTTACGGTACCGCAAAGCTCGTCCTTGTGGTCATTGAGTACCTTGGCTGCGGTAAGCAGCGTGGAGATATGGCAGTCATGTCCGCAGGCATGGCTCTTGCCCTCGTTGAGGGATGCATACTCAAGTCCGGTATTTTCCTTTACGGGAAGGGCATCGATATCGGCACGGAGCATGATGGTCTTTCCGGGCTTGGCTCCCTTTACGGTTGCAAGCACTCCGGTCTCCATACCGCAGGGACGCCACTCAACGCCCATCTTGGTAAGCTCTTCCTTGATCTTCTTTGAGGTCTCAAACTCCTCCTGGCTGGTCTCAGGATGCTGATGGAACCAGCGGCGCATCTCGATCAGATAATCATGATACTGCGCTACAGTCTCTTTTATGTTCATTGTATCGCTCCTCCATTCAATGATTTAAAAGCAAACTGCCGCGGAAGTTCTTAAACTCCCACGGCAGAAATGATAGATCTTACTCATTCCCATAAACAGGGAATCCGTATTTATCCAACGTATGTGAAGTATCCTGCAAACAGACCTGCAATGATAACTGAGGTGATAGTAACGGTGGTGAATCCTCCGACGATCATGGGAGCAAACATGTGTCCCATGAGCGCTTCCTTCTCCTCATCATTTGAAGCCAGAGCCTTACAGGTGTTCTCAGTGATGATCGCATTGGGCGGGAAGCCGTAAAGTGCGGTCAGAGCAGTTGCAAAGCTCAGCATGAAGGATGTCTTAAGTATCTTCGAGAAAACGAAGACAAGTATAGCCATACCCAGCACACCTACTACAACGAGAAGGAGCATGGGTCCGATGATCTGAACGAGCATCTCGGGTGTGCAGTCCTTAAGTCCGTCGAATACGTACATCATAAGTGCGAACATGACGATACCATAGGAGTTTGCCTTGTTAAGGGCATTCTCATCCAGGAATCCGATGGTGGTAAGGATAACACCAAATACCAGTGCCCATACAGCTCCGCTTATGGCTCCGATTCCAGGGAACTGGATGGTTCCGAACTGGGTAGCAAGCCATGCACAGACACCGAGCTTTCCAAGGATCAGGATAGCTGAATTCCAGTGAGCAGGTACCTCAGGGATGAGCTTTTTCTTCTTCTGGGCAGTAGCTGCCTTGAAGTTTCCGCTCTCTGCGTCAACGTCCTTGTCAGCCTTCTCGACCTTGATCTCACCTGCACGATACTTCTTGAGGTAAGCCTTGCCTTCAAGCTGCAGACATACAGCTGTAAGAGGATATCCTGCAAATCCCTGTACGCAGTACATAACGATAGCAAATACGGCTGCCTCTGCAAAGTTTGCTGCTGCAACTGTATCTCCTGCTGCCGCAGCTGCCTCGCTGGCTACATTAGCTGCAGACTGCATGGTCGTAGCTGCTACGATACCGCCGGTAAGCGGGGGAAGTCCGGACATTACGAGGTCCATGCCAATGATATTGGGAAGAACAAGCAGAGACAGTGCGCACATGCCTGCAAGGCCTGCAAGGCAGATAACGATAGTCTTCCACTGCTCAACCAGCTGAGCGATACTGATAACGGTACCCATGTGGGAGATCAGCAGATAGATGCCGATGGTGCTTCCGAAGGGTATCAGCACAGAATCGCTGACGAGGGTCTTGGGAATGATGGTCCAGTAACCGATCAGTATAAGAACTGCGGTAACGAAGACTGAAGGAACCCACGCCTTTGTGAGATTGGATACAACGTCACCAAGAAGATACAGGATGGCGCAGATCACAAATGCGAGCGCGAAATTGTACATTTCTTCTCTCCTTTTCTATAAATGATTTATCCAAAACACAAAACCGCTTTTTCAGACTTATACGTCCCCCTTGCCGCATTTGTGCTTGAATCTGAATTAAGATGTCCCTTTGCGGGATCCGGGATCAATAATCCCCGTTAAGGAAATTGAGGGCTGTTGCCGCCATGGCTCGTATGCCGTAGGGCATGGCCTCTTCCTTGAAGATGATCTTGGGGCTGTGCAGAGGATAAGCTTCCTCAGTGCCCTGGCCTGCGTAGACCATGAACAGTGCTGAAGGCACTCCGGTCATGTTTCCGAAATAGCTGAAGTCCTCGCTGAAGGAGAAGGGCTTTTCCAGTTCCACGATCGCATCGGGGCCCAGCTCCTCGCTGACTGCATCTTCAACGCACTTTACCATTTTAGCATCATTTAATACAGAAGGATACCCCTCATAATGGTAAATGTCAACATCACAATCGGAAATATGCTTGATCCCTTCGGCTATTTTGTACATCTGCTCACAGATCTTTTTCCTTGCAGACTCGCTGTAAGCCCTGGAAACTCCGCCGAACTTGCACTGGGCAGGGATGACGTTGGGAGCGTCTCCGCTGTGTATGCTTCCGAGGGAAACTATGCCCGTATCCAGGGGATCTATCTTCCTTGCTACGATCTGCTGCATGTCAAGTATCATCTGTGCAGCTGCAAGGATGGGATCCTGGGTGGTATGGGGCTCACTTCCGTGTCCGCCGTTGCCGGTGATGGTCACATCGTAAAGATCGACTGAGGTGGTCATGGGGCCGGCCTTTATGGCTATTTTCCCGACGATATCGGGATCAGGCATCACATGCATCGCAAAGATGGCATCCACCTTGGGGTTTTCCATGACTCCGCACTCCACCATCTCCTTGGCTCCGCCGGGAAGGGTGTCCTCACTGGGCTGGAATATGAGCTTTACGGTGCCTGCAAACCTGTCCCTGCTGTCACAGAGTACCTTTGCGACACCAAGCATCATGGAAGCATGGATATCATGCCCGCAGGCATGCATCATGTTCGGCACTTCACTTGCAAAAGGAAGATCCGTGTCCTCCTGCAGGGGGAGCGCATCTATGTCTGTCCTGAGGGCCACGCACTTTCCAGGGCCCTTTGCTCCCTTTATGATGGCAACAGTACCGGTAGGCATCGGAGTAAGTATCTCATCAACGCCGTACTCCTTAAGCTTGTCCCTTATGATGCCTGCAGTCCTTACTTCCTTACGGCCTATCTCAGGATGTCTGTGTATGTCTCTCCTGATCTCCGTAACTTCCCCTATGATCGAATCAACGGAATCTCTGATGCTTCCCATGATCTCTCCCTCTCAACATATGTTTTTTTGCTTTTACCGGCAGTCTGCGCTTCTATCCGTTGCGCTTTGCAGTGATAAAGCACTTCATCGGGTAATTATAAAATATAGTTTATGATTATTCAAGAAATATTACATGATATCTTAAGAATATCTTAGAGGCAAAAGTCTGGCTTTTACAAAATATAACCAATGGTTATGTTTCTTTGAAACCCCAGGTTCTATCCATCCGTCCTTCGTATTTACAAGGATACGCGGCCTTCCCGGCAGCGCCCGGTCTTTTATCATGGCCTTTATATCCTTCTTTTCCGCCATGAAGCAGATGATAAAGCGCTTATCCCTGCCTCCCTCCAGGAAAAAGGCTGCATGCTCCCGGAGCCTCCAGGTCTCTCTTTCTCCCCTGAGGATATCCTTTGCCGTCCTTATCCGTGAAGCATTTTCACGAAGGTGATCCATGAAGCTCATGTCTATGTCATATATCTGCTGTCTCAGGCTCAGGATCTCCCCATGGAGCTCATTAAGCCTCTGGCCTTTTTCCAGCATCCTTTCCGGATCCTTTTCCGAATCAAGGGTTCTCTCCAGGTCATGGAATTCCTTCTGAAAAGGAGCAAGGCAGCTCCTTTTGTCCTCCTTTTCCGAAAGCAGCCTGAGTACGGCCTCCTCTTCTTCCCTGGAAAATGCTGCTGCATCCTCCATATCCTTTATCTGGGATGCCTGTCTGCGAGCCTTTCCCGGCTGGCTTATGGCCTTTCCCGCTCCTCCCTTTATGATGTTTCCGTACTCATTCCAGAGCTCTGAAAGGAAAACTGCCTCATGCTCATAGGGAAATGTCCCCTCAAATGGAAAAAGAGCCCTGCCTTCGGTCAGGGCCTCGGCCCCCTCCATAAGCATGGCATCCTTAAGATAAATTTCATATCCCTTAAGGCATGAAACAAAGGAGCGGTCAAGATCCCTGACCGCTCCCATGACTGCTGCAAGATACATCTTCCTGTGCATGTTTATTGTCCCGCATCCCCTATGGGAGCTATATAATCCTTATGAATGACAAGATCGATGCCGTCCCTCTGGAACCTTACATAATCGGAACCCTCGATCTCCTGTACCTCACCTATCTCGGTACCGCTGGAGAGCTGCTCATAGATACGGTTCTGGTTATCGGCATATCTTACGTTGACATTGTTGCCGGTTACCACATATCTGAGAGGCGCTGCCGTGGTGGGAGCCTCAGTGGTGGGCGGCTCGGTCTCAACGGGAGCCGTGGTTACCGCCTCTGTTGAAGGAGTCGTGGTCTCCTGTGTATCTGAGCCTCCTATGCAGCTGCGCAGCAGTACTATGATAAGCACTATACAGATAAGGGGGATAAGTATACGGAGTATACCGTAAATGTCAAAGCCTCCGTTTCTCTGGCCTCTGTATCTGCCTCCCCTTCTGTCCTGCTTCTGGGCCTTCAGCCTGTCCTCCCTGGTGGGTACCTTTCCCCGTTTATCCTGTCCCTTTCCGGAAGGTTTTTTCTGGCTCTTTGATCCGGAAGCCGGCGCTCCCTGGGATCTGCGCTCAGGCTCCACCTCGGTACGAAGCTTTCCCGAAGGATCCGTCATAGCAGGTTTTGTGAATTTCACATCCACTGCCTTGTCGTTATATGCGCTTGCCTGCTTTCCTGAAGCACTTCCCCGGTCTGAAGCTGCAGACGTCCTGTTCTTTGTGCCTGCTCCGGTGTTCATATACACCTCTATCTCATTTTTCAGAAGATAATAGGAATCCTCAGCATCCTTAGGATCGTTGTCATTTTCATGGACAGCCTTGTTGCCAAGCTGCCTGATGGTATGAAAGGCATCCCTTGTGCCTCTGCCTATGGTGTTCTCGCCATACAGGTTTTCGATGGTGTCTGCAAGGTCCGTATAGATAAGCCTGTTTTCCTTCGCATAACCCCGCACCAGCTGCTCCATGACCTGTCTTCCCTTTACAAGGGCAAGATTATAGTCACCGCGGCTGATAAGGTTTGCCATATCCATCAGTCCCTGCTCCGATGCCTGTCTGATATCCGTACCTCTGATGTCGGCCATATCTACCTCCCCCGGACACATATCATGTCCTATATTGACCCCATTTTGATATAAGGATATTTTACTATCCGGCAGGGATATTTGCAATAAATTCCGCATTACATTTTACTGACAAAAAAATAGAAGCCCCAACCCCGCAGATCAAAGCTGCAAAATCAGAACTTCCGGCGTGCACCTTCAGGGACTCGAACCCTGGACAAATAGATTAAGAGTCTACTGCTCTACCAACTGAGCTAAAGGTGCATCTTATAAAATTGGCGTCACAAAACAAGGCTGTTTCAATGACGAAGCATATAATACCCCAAGGCACATTTTTTGTCAACTATTTTTTGAAATAAACTGCGGTGAGCCTGCAGATGGGATTGCCCTTTGCGGAGAACTTGGCTTCATACTCCGTCATGATATTTCCCTTTGAAAGCTCCGGGTCATGATGGAGATCATAGGTCATTGTCTTGATTTCAAAGCCTGCTGCCGGAAAGGTCTCCATGGAATAGTCAAAAAGCCCCCGGTTATCGGTCTTGAACTCCACCATCCCGCCGTCCTTAAGTATGTGCTTGTAATGCTCAAGGAACACTTGGGAAGTAAGCCGCTTGTTGGCATTTTTATCCTTGGGCCAGGGATCGGAAAAGTTGAGATAGATCCTGTCTATCTCTCCCTCAGAAAAGTAATCGGAAAGGAACCTGGCATCGCTCCTTATGAAACGAAGGTTTCCGGTGGCCTCCGTTATGGCGGAAGGCCTCTCCTCAGAAGCTCCTCTCTCGTCCCTCTCCTCCACAGCGGAAGGCGCTTCCTCGGCCCTTTCAGTCCCGGCCTCGCCAAGGAGCTGCCTTTCATAGCGCCTTAAGGCCTTATAAAGAACGGTGGTGTTGAGCTCAAAGCCTATATAATTATGTCCAGGATCCGAGGCTGCCAGCTCCCTTATGAAAGTGCCCATGCCCATGCCTACCTCAAGCCTTAGGGGAGCGTCATTTCCAAATACCTCTTTGGAAAATCTTCCCTTATGATCCTCCGGCCTCTGTATGACAAAAGGGCTTGCAGCCACATATTCCTCAGATCCCTTAACGTGTCTTATCCTCATATATCCTTATCCTGTATGTCCTCAGATCCCTCTTCCCTGTATGAGGGCAGATGTATGTTTGCCTTGTAAAGGTCGCCGTCGATGACGATCTCCAGCCTTCCGCCCATAAGGGAGGTCAGGCTCTTCGCTATGGAAAGCCCCAGTCCGGAACCCTCCGTATGTCTGGACTCATCTCCTCTTACGAATCTCTCAGTCAGTTCGTCCGGGCTCACATTGAGCTTTTCCGAAGAGACATTTTTGATGGTGAAAATGTCTTCCTCTCCGCCCTTGACCACGTCCGCATATATGCGGGTATGTTCCATGGCATACTTTGCCGCATTGTTGTAGAGATTTTCAAGGACTCTCCAGAGATGGCGCCCGTCAGCCATGATAAATACCGGTTCCTCCGGAAGCGTAAGGCAGAGTTCCAGATCCCTGGCCGCAAATTTATCCTCGAATTCCGCTCCCGCCTGCATGGCAAGTTCCTTTAAGTCGATCTTTGTCATCTCCAGCTTCACATTGCCGGAGCTTGCCTTGGAGGCCTCAAGAAGATCCTCGGTCAGGTTCCTGAGCCTTTCGGATTTCTTATCCAGCACATCCACATAGTCCCGGATCTTCTGATTTTCTATGTTTTCCCTCTTTATCAGATCCACATAGTTGATGATCGAAGTAAGAGGGGTCCTGATGTCATGAGAGACATTGGTGATAAGGTCCGCACGCAGACGCTCGGACCTGACCTGCTCATTCAGGGCCTTGCTGAGTCCCTTGGATATGTTGTTGATGTCCTTTGCCATCACAAGCTCCCTGCCGGAAAAATCTTCCTCAGGGACCTCATATCCGGTTTCTCCCAGGGATATGGTCTTAAGGGCATTCCCAAGCTCCTCTCTCTGGCTCCCCTGTCTGAAAAGAGCGATAAATACCGCGATGTCAGCCACCACGAGCGCCACCATAAGGAGGCAGAAGATCAGCATGTAAATGCCGCTCTCAAACCTCATGTTGAGGCAGTGCATGATCGCAGCCCCCATGGCTGCATTGAAGACCACAAGGCAGAGGAACCTAAGCAGCATCGAAGCTCCCAGGCTTCCATGATTGGAAAAATCCGAAGCCGCATCACAGATCCTGCGAAGGAGAGTATTTTTCCAGAGTACTCCTCCTTCATATCTCCTTATCATTACGCAGAAGGCATAGACCGTAAATCCGTAAAGCAGTACACCATTCACAAGTGAGGTAAAGAAATGCCTGCTGTCAGAGGGAGCAAGTATACCTATGATCTCTCCCGAAACGCCTCTGAAGGCCAGATATATCACGCCTCCGAAGGCTGCAAGCAGCAGAAGCCAGATCTCAAAGGCAATGCTGTCAGAAGGCCTGATCCCTTCCCTTCCTCCCAGGGCTATGCCCCGGATCAGAAGGATCAGGCTCACCAGTCCTATCAGGAGGCCGGCTATCATCATGGCCACTCCCATGTATACATGGTCTATCTCCGAATTATATCCGGCAGCGGCCTCGCTGTAACGGTCCTCATAGGGAAAGGTCGTATCCACTCCCACCGCAAGCTCATAGTCGTCCTCGGTGCCGAAGGGATCCTGGATCCCGGAGGAAAGCTCATAGGCATTGTCCGGGGCGGGAGAGATGTTGGTATCCATCTGTCCCTGGCCTTCACCTTCCACCAGCGCATATTTTCCCAGATCCCGCATGTCCTCGCTGGCCCTGTCCGTGTTGTAGATGTCCCGGAAATTGCCCTCGCTGTCCACATAGTGCATGAAGTAATAGAGATTGCCGCCTTCAATGCCGTAGATATCGTGAAGCTCATAATACCTGGCTAGCTCCTGCATGACCTCTATGCTGAGATCCCGAAGGCTCATGATGCCCTGTCCCGGGCCCTGGGGCCTTTCGGCATAATAATCAGGATCATAGAGCTTGTGCCCTATCTTAAGCTGATAATTCACCGCATCCTCATTCCTTGAGGCAGTGCTTATCGTCACCCTGTGGGTATCCGGATCCAGGCTGCAGCCGTAATCGGCAGCTATGGCGCTGAGCTCCCTGAGTGTATATGAGGTCATCCCGTTGGAAGTCTCCGCAGTGACCACGACCCGGTCATAGGTGATCTCCCCGTTTTCCTCAAAGGTATCCCGAAGGAGGGCATATTCCTTGATGCCGGCTATGTCCTCATTTACCATGGAGGCAAATTTTGCGGATTCCACAAAATCCTCCTCCCCGGCCCAGGATATGCCGAAGCCCTCCGGAGAAAGCATATATATGACACTAAGTCCTGCCACAAAGAGCAGGACTGAAAGCGTATGTATTATGATGATGAATGTCTTTTTCACGAGTCGTACCTCTATGATCGGGATGGCTCATCTCATCCCAGTAAGCTGCTCAGGGCTGCTTTTCCACCTTATATCCGACTCCCCAGACCACCTTAAGGTACCTGGGTTCCCTGGGATTGATCTCTATCTTCTCCCTGATATGGCGGATATGGACTGCCACGGTGTTGTCGGCGCCTATGGCCTCCTCATTCCATATCTGCTGGAAGATCTCATCTATGGAAAATACCTTGCCCGCATTCTTCACGAGCAGGAGGAGGATGTTGTATTCGATGGGGGTAAGCTTTACAGGCTCACCGTCCACAAATACCTCCTTGTTGTCATCATTTATCATGAGCCCGCCGCACTTATAAACCGCCTGGGACTGGGATCCGCTGATATTGCCGAGCTTTGTATAGCGCCTCAGCTGGGATTTTACCCTGGCCACGAGCTCCAGGGGATTGAAGGGCTTTGCGATATAATCATCGGCACCTATGTTGAGCCCCAGGATCTTATCCGTATCCTCGGACTTTGCCGAAAGTATGATGATCGGCACCGATGAAGTCTCCCTGATCTTAAGTGTAGTATGTATGCCGTCAAGCTCAGGCATCATCACATCCATGATGATCAGGTCCACATGCTCTTCTTCCATAAGCCTGAGGGCTTCCTTGCCGTCATAGGCCTTGATGACCCTGAAGCCTTCTCCAGACAGATATATGGATATGGCATCAACGATCTCCTTGTCATCGTCACATACCAGTATGGTCTGCTGTTCCTGTGCCATATTGCATCCTCCTTGAATGATTCAAACACCGGGCCTTAGCCAAATATCCTCCAGGCCACGATAAAGTTGTTGCGCCACCAGCTTGAAAGCGAACGATGTACTACGCGTCCGTTCGATGAGGAAGCATCGATGACCGTGCCGCCTCCGGCAGCTATGCCCACATGGCCGCTTACGACTACTATATCTCCGGCCTGTATGCTGTCAAAGTTGGATATCCTCTGATACCTTCCGGGGTTCCTCCATCCGGAAGAGGTCAGATAGGACTGGCTCACTCCCACCTGGTTCAGGCAGTAATAAACGAAGCCTGAGCAGTCGAAGGAATTGGGTCCCTTGGCTCCCCATACATAAGGCTTTCCAAGATGCTTTGAAGCCTCATTGATAAGGGCCTGTGCGGATCCGCTGACCGTAGCTCCTCCTGATCCTACGCCTGAGGATGAGCCGCCGCCCGAAGGCCTTGATGAGGAGCTTCCTCCCGATGAGCTGCTGCCTCCGGAGGAGGATGAGCCGCCGCCCGTTGCCTGAGCCACATTTGCAGGCTTCTTCGTGGCATTGCTGGATTCCAGCTTTGCCATGGTCTGCACTCCCACGGTACCGTCCTGGCTTAAGCCATTATACCGCTGGAACTGCTTTACCGCAGCCTCGGTGATGGAGCCGTAATATCCGGTCACATGTCCCGACGAGAGATATCCGTAGTGATTGAGCCTCTGCTGTATATAGGTAACGGAGCCGGATTCATCTCCTACTCTGAGAGCAAAGGGCTTTGCGTCTCCGGAGTCCAGGGCTGCCATGGTTCCGGGTCCCAGATATCCGTCCACCACCAGGTCATTTCTTGACTGGAACTGCCTTATGGCATCCTGGGTGGCATTTCCGAAGTTTCCGTCCACCTCGCCTCTTAAGTAGCCCAGGGCCTCCAGTCTCTCCTGGTATCTCCTTACCAGATCCGATTCCTCCCCCAGGGCGATGACATTTGCCTTGACCTCATCCGAATAGATAAGGTTTATGGTCTCCTTGCCTACCGCTCCGTCCACTGCGATGCCGTTGGTCTCCTGCATCTTGCGTACCGCCTCTTCGGTAGTATCCCCGAAGTATCCGGTGGTGGAATCATCGGTCAGATAACCCAGCTGATAAAGCCTCTGCTGGATCTGTATGATATCGGTACCCGAATCACCGTTTGATACCTTATAATAGGGGGCTCCCGAGGAAAACAGGGCGTCCCAGGTCTCGGTGCCGCAGATACCGTCCTCCGTCATGTCAAGCTGTCTCTGGAAATGCTTCACCGCCTCCGAAGTGGCTTCCCCATAATAATTGGTGGGTTCATCGTTGTCCATAAAGCCAAGGCTCATAAGCCTTTCCTGGAGCTTCCTTACCACCTCATGCTGGTCTCCCACCTTAAGGTAGACCGGCGCAAGCTCCGAATTGTCGGCAGCCGTGGTCACCCCGTCTATGGTCGGCAGCACCGCGCCGTCAAGGTTCATGCGGATTATGGCCTCTGTCTCCGAGGCAGTGTCATTTTCAATATTTATGATTGCTGCGGGCTCCTGCTGCGCATCTCCCGGTGTGGCCGGAGAGCTTTCCCCGCCTCCCGGTGTGCAGGCGGAAAGCGCACCCAGCATAAGGAGTGCGGCAATGCCCGGTATAAGTGATCTTCCTGTCTTCATGCCGTTTATCTTAACACAGTTGATTTTTCTATCTTTTTCTTTTCCTTTTATTTTTCCTTAAGCTTTGCTGCACCAGAAGGTCCATGTTGACATTCTGCTGTCCCGTCAGGTCTCTGGTATGGCGAAGCCTCCGCTTCCTGCGCCTCTCCCTGGCCTTTGCTTCCCGCTTCTCTATCTGAAGGGCAACGAAAAGCACTATCCCGAAAATGACCGCACAGGCCCCAAGGATCAGGAGCACGATGAGGGTCATATGTGAAAGCCCGTCATCCTCTTCTGCAGCCTCCGCCGCCATGGTTCCCAAAGCTTCCCGGCCTGCCATGCTCTCATCATCCCCCGGAGCAGCCGATGCCGCCGTAAGGAAGGGAGACTGTCCCTGTGATCCGGTATCATCTCCATGGATAAGCTTTTCAAAAAGGGGATCCTCCTCCGCCTTTGTAAGCACGGTACTTCCTCCGAAGGGCTTTACCTCAAGGCCCGAGCTTCCAGCGACCTTGTCCCCGTAATAATAGATGATCCCGGCTCCTCCGGCCTCATCCATCCGAAGCTCCTTCGTGATCTCCTGGAATTCACCTCCCCTCGGTATGGTGACCTTGCAGTCATCCTCTATCCCAAGGGTAACTCCGTCCACTATGGAGATCCCGGATACTGACATATCCCCCTCCACCAATGACGCCGTATCGTCATAGTCGCTGACATAGAGGGATTCAAAATTGTCATAGCCATAGTCAAACAGACGCTTCGTATCATTATAATGATTGTTGTGGGCGTCCATGACCGTGGCCACAAGCCTCATGCCGTTGCGCTCACAGGCAGTCACCAGGGTATTTCCCGCAGAACTCGTATATCCCGTCTTTCCGGCAAATGCTCCTTCATAATATCTGTCGGAGTTGCGCTTAAGCATGCTGTGCTTGGGATAGACCGTATTCCAGGGATCGTTGGGATCCGGATATCGTTTTATGGGCGCATGGGTCCAGTAGGTATGGCTTTCGATATCCACAAAGGTCTCATTTTCACAGGCCTCCGCCATGATAAGGCACATGTCATAGGGGGAGGTATAATGCTCCGGATCCGTAAGTCCCGAAGGATTATTGAAATGAGTATTGACGCATCCGATCTCCGCTGCCCGCTGGTTCATCATCTTCACAAAGACGTCCCTGTCGGTCTCGCCCTCCTCCTTAAGCTCGGGATGCTTCGCTCCCACATGCTCGGCAAGGGCATTTGCCACCTCGTTTGCGGACTGGAACAGAAGGCTGTAAAGACAATCGATGACCGTCAGGCTGTCTCCTTCTGAGGCGCCTATGATGGTGGAATTTTCCTCCTCGATGGTCACAGCCTCTCTGGAAAATGTGACCATCTCCGTCAGGTCCTCGCAGTTTTCCAGAGTAAGGATGGCGGTCATGACCTTGGTGATGGATGCCGGATAAAATGCGCTCGTCTCATTTTTGCCATAGAGCACCACTCCGGAATCCGCATCGATGACGCAGGCTCCTTCGGAGGCCACATAGCAGCCCTCCGGCCAGGCGACCGCACCAAAAGCAGTCCCGGCCATTTCCGGGACCAAAATCATAAGCATCAAAAAAATACTAAGTATGCGGTTTATATGAAAAAACCTTCGCATCTTATCTTAAAAAGTTTATCATTATGGGGTTGAACTGTCAAATGGGGAGAGCTTATGCAGAAAAGAAGAATATGCGCCAAATTTCCGATATACATAAATCATATGTATTTTGTATAATACATATAAAATTACTGTTGAATACCATTTTATATTTGTGCTAAGCTCACTATGAGCTTTGACGGAACGGCCACTCTTCCGGCATATCCGCAAAACTCAAAGACGCCCATCTGATGCTCTCTAAGTCCTGCGCGCGACGTCTTTACAATCGAACCGCCGGGGTCAGTTATTATTCCGCTGTTTTACGCACTTCTTCATGCCGATCCATATTTACCCGATGAACAAGAATTGCTAAGAGGATGATTTCAATATACTTATAGATACCCTTCGTATTTAAATCTATATTCGGCTCAGCTCAGACAGCATGGTCCCGCGCATCTTTGAAGCTGCCCCTCATCCTGCAGCCTGCGGACGGGGCAGTTTTATCTTTTTAGATACAGCCATACCGGTTTCAATCCGGACATACAGTCACTGCCATATCTGATACCGGACATTGCTGTGCCCT
>DVNQ01000090.1 GCA_018714245.1 Candidatus Avilachnospira avicola | reverse complement strand
TCTGCTCATGGGTGGCATTGGGGTCGTGCTGTGTGCTTATGACTATGGTGTCGATACGGGCGGGACAGCCGTTTTCATCATATTCCACCGTGACCTGAGACTTTCCGTCGGGACGGAGATAATCAAGCTCTCCGCTCTTTCTTACCTCAGCAAGTTTCCTTGTGAGCTTATGTGCCATCATGATGGGATAGGGCATGAGCTCCGGGGTCTCATTGCAGGCATATCCGAACATCATACCCTGATCTCCTGCGCCTATCGAAGAGATACCCTCTGTGCCTGTCTTTGCCTCCAGGCTCTTGTCAACTCCCAGGGCTATGTCTCCGGACTGCTCTCCGATGACGGTTATGACTCCGCAGGTCTCGCAGTCAAAGCCATACTTTGCTCTGTCGTAGCCTATCTCCCTTACAGTTTCTCTGACTATGTCCTGTACATTTACCGTAGCCTTTGAGCTTATCTCACCCATGACCACGATAAGGCCGGTGGTGCAGGAGGTCTCGCAGGCCACACGGCTCTGAGGATCCTTTTCAAGATATGCATCAAGTATGGCATCCGAGATCCGGTCACAGATCTTGTCGGGATGTCCTTCGGTCACGCTTTCCGATGTAAACAAACGTCTTTCCAAATCGTTCTCCTTCCTTATGAAAATGCTTTTTCTCCCGCGCATCGAATAAGAGCCTTTACCGGGAGTGCCGGCATTTTCGGATATAAAAAAGCCCGTGTCGCTTGAACACGGGCTGGATATCTAAACCGCCTTGTTGTTCAAAGCAAGCGCTTCGCTCAGGCAGGCACCTTCCGTCGGCTTCGCAGGCCTTCGGGGTTGCCGTGGCTTCACAGGTCCTATGTACCTCCACCACTCGAAACAAGGTTCAATATTCGATTGCGTAAGTGCTACTATAGCACAGTAATGCCTGTATGACAAGAAGGAAAATGATAGATTGTAAAGAAGGAAATGATTTAGTAAAAATTTAGTAAAATATATTGACGCCCTGATATCAGGATGTATATAATCAGGTCGTAAATTATAAAGAAGAAGGGAGACGGGCATATGGCTACTATCAAGGATGTTGCCAGAGAAGCACAGGTATCTGCTTCAGCAGTGTCAAGGGTACTCAATAAGGATGACAGCATTTCTGTCAGCCCTGAAGTGAGGTCCAGGATATTTCAGGCAGCTCATATGCTGGGATATGTGTCTCCCAGACAGAGACGAAACGCAGAGCAGAAACAGAAGCTTACTATAGGAGTGGCGGATTGGAGGATCATAAGGCCGGACAGGCATAACGTAAGGCTGGGAGCATTGTCATGCCTTGGAAGGATGATGACCGAGCAGTATCAGGTGTCTTTTGAAAGACTGACCTATGGACAGCCTGCTGCAGTGGATGGAGTCATAGCCTTCGGAGCCTTCAGTGAGGCGGAGATGGACTATCTCCGATCCCTGTCCTATGCCCTGGTTTTTGTCAATTCCTCGATCCCTGACTATGAATTCGACCAGATACAGATCGATTTCGAAAAGGGAGAGGAGGAACTGGTCAATTATCTTATAGATAAAAAGAAGTACAGAACAGTCGGATATATAGGCGGTATTTATGAGGATCACGACTGGCGCATAGGAGTGCACAGACTGACGGGGCTTCAGAAGCTGCTTAAGGACCGGGGCATTTACGATGAAAGATTCTTCCATGTGGGAGAAATAAGCCGGAAGAGCGGATATGAACTTATCCGAAGAGCAATAGAGGAAGATGCTCTTGCGGAGGCTATACTTCTTGGAAGTGATGAGGTAGCCAGAGGGGCTCTTGAGGCCATGGAGGAATACGGCATACGTATACCGAAGGATACTGCCGTGATTATATACCAGGATATCCAGACCATGGAGAGCAGATGGCCTTCATATACTTCGATAGACATGCTTCCGGATTATGTATGGGAAAATGCACTCAGCCTTCTGCTTGGACGTATCGGGCTTAAACGCACTCAGGCTGTGAGCCTGACGGTTCCGACCCATCTTAATATAGGTGATACGGCCTGATGGCCCGGGAGCCTGAAAATTGATTGTCAGGGACGAGGATCCCTTACAATATATAGATTCATGTTATTTGGCGATTCAACAAAAAAGATTGGAGGAAAAACATGAAGAAATCAGTATCTTTCCTGATCGCAGGAGCATTGTGCATGGGACTTCTTGCAGGCTGCGGCAGCTCTGCAGAGGAGACCACGGCAGCTCAGACAGAGGCAGCAGCAGAGGAGACAGCTGCGACGGAAGAGGAGACAGCCGCAGAAAATAAGAAGATCGATACGCTTCGCATAGCATTCGTACCCTCACGTGAGCCTGAAGAAATCATCACTGCTACTGAACCTCTCAAGGTGCTTCTTAGTGATGAGCTTGCAAAGCTTGGCTATGATATCGGTGAGGTCGAGATCACGGTAGGAACCAGCTATGAGGCAGTAGGCGAGGCTCTTTCAGCAGGAACTGCAGACGTGGGACTTATCCCCGGAGGCACCTATGTGCTTTATGATGACGGATGTGATGTGCTCCTTACCGCTACCAGAGACGGACTTTCCATAGACTCTGACAACGCAAAGGACTGGAATGACAATGAGCCTACAGAGCCCACCACAGATCAGGTGACCAGCTATCGTGCACTTATCATTGCAGGTCCTTCTGAAAAGGGAAAGGCAGTAGCTGCAAAGGTAAATGCAGGAGAGGCCCTTACCTGGGAAGAGGTCAGCGACCTTAACTGGAGTGTGGCAAACTCTTCATCACCCGCAGGATATATCTATCCTTCACTCTGGCTCCAGGATAATTTTGAGAAGAACATAACAGATCTTCCTCATGCAGTACAGTCTGATTCCTACGGAAGTGCATTTGCACGTCTGGCTTCAGGACAGGTGGATGTGCTCTGCACCTATGCAGATGCCCGCCGTGACTATGAGGATGAGTGGACCGGAGAGTATGCCATGACAAACAGCATCTGGGAGGATACTGACGTTATAGGCGTTACACCTGCCATCTACAATGATACCATCAGCGTCAGCAAGACATCTCCTATCATGGACGATGACTTCAAGGCAGCTCTTTCAGAGGCTTTCATAAATATAGGAAATACTGAGGAGGGCAAGGAGGTTATAGCCATATACAGCCACAACGGATACCTTCCTGCACAGTCTTCCGATTATGATTCAGAGCGCGCGGCTCAGGAACTGATCCAGCAGCTCAACAGTGCACAGTAAGACCGGAGACGATCCGGATGGGGAAGGGAAGCCAGGGCTTTCCTTCCCTTTTTAAGTAAAGGGGATCAAGAGATGATACATTTTGAAAATGTGAGTAAGCGCTATCCAAATGGGTTTGAAGCTCTTAAGCATGTGGACCTGAGTATAGAGCAGGGAGAGTTTGTTGCAATCATAGGTCTTTCCGGCGCGGGAAAATCGACTCTGATACGTACTATCAACCGCATGCATGATATAACCGAGGGAAGGCTTACGGTAGATGATGTGGATGTCATGAGCCTTCAGGGCAAGGCCCTCAGGAGCTTCAGAAGGCGTATAGGCATGATATTTCAGTCCTTCAATCTGATAACCAGGACTACGGTCATAAAGAATGTGCTTACTGCCTTTGTTCCTGACATGCCCTGGTGGAGGGCAGTGTCTGGCATATATACCAAAGAGGAAAAGCTTAAGGCTCTGGAGGCCCTTGACAAGGTGGGTATACTTGACAAGGCATTTGTAAGGGCTGACCAGCTGTCGGGAGGACAGCAGCAGAGGGTGGCACTTGCGCGTACTCTGGCCCAGGACCCTCAGATCATACTGGCAGATGAGCCTGTGGCATCCCTGGATCCTGTGACTGCCAAGCAGGTCATGGATGATTTCAGACACATAAATGAGGATATGGGCATAACCATACTTATAAACATACATCATGTGGAACTTGCCCTTCAGTATGCTGAAAGAGTCATAGGCATAAGAGCCGGAGAGGTGGTATATGACGGGCCGGCTGCCAAGGTGGATCAGGCCGTGCTTGACAGCATTTACAATGTCGGCGGAGAGGAGGCGGCATGAGCCTATATGACAGACTTTTCCCACCGAAGGTCTATAAACTGGAAAATGGAAAGCAGATAGAAAAGAAGAGATCAAGAGCGCCGATCTATGCCCTGGTCATCATTTTTCTGACATTGCTTTCAATAGAGATAACAGGCTTTAACCTTTCGGTGCTGGTCAGCAGAATAAACCAGTTTTTTGTTATTCTCGGGGAGATGTTCCCTCCAAAGTGGGATTATATGCCGCAGATATGGCAGCCTTTGTTTGATACCATAAAGATGTCCCTCCTCGGATCCTTCATAGGGTCAGTGACCGTGGTACCCTTTGCAATGCTGGCATCAACGAACATCATACACAACAGTTTGATAGTCGCAGCAGTCAGACTGTTCCTGAGTATAGTCCGTACCCTGCCGACCCTTGTATCTGCGCTGATAGCTACTTATGTCTTCGGACTTGGCACGCTTGCCGGAACCACTGCCATAGCCATATTTACCTTTGCATACATAGGAAAGATACTTTATGAAGAGATAGAGACAGTGGACATGGGAGCATTTGAAGCCATGGAGGCCATGGGAGCTACCAAGACCAGAGCATTCATCGCATCCATAGTGCCTCAGGTACTTCCCTCCTATCTTTCAAACTGCCTTTTTTGCTTTGAGGGAAATGTAAGATATGCATCCATACTTGGATATGTGGGCGCAGGCGGACTGGGACTCATACTCAACGAGAAGATCGGCTGGCGTGAATATTCCAGCGTAGGTATGATACTTATAGCCCTGTTTGTGACAGTATATATCATAGAGACCATCAGCAGGGCAGCCCGCAGAAAGCTTGTATAAGGAGGCGGTGAAAATGAATGAACGCATACAGAAGGCCTATGATGAAAGGCCCAGAAACCTCATATATGAGCTGACGATAGCAGCCATAGTCATAGCTCTCATGGTATGGAGCGCCACGGCTGTAGAGACCAGCGGGACTACGCAGAATGGTGCAGTCATAGCATTGAACATCCTCTCAGGCATATTTCACCCGGATACGGATCTACTGTTCAATCTTACCACTCAGGGAGTTCCCTATCTGCTTCTTGAGACCATATGCATAGCATTTCTCGGAACAGTGGTGGGAGCCGTGATCTCAATACCGCTGGCATTCATATCGGCATCAAATCTGACTCCTGCGCCGGTAGCATTTGCAGGAAGGATCATCATTATGGCTATCCGTACGGTGCCGGCCTTTGTATACGGACTTATGTTCATACGTGTGACAGGGCCCGGAGCCTTTGCCGGCCTGCTTACCATGTCCCTCTGCTCAGTAGGAATGGTAAGCAAGATGTATATAGAAGCCATAGAGGACCTGGATGTCAGGGTGCTGGAATCCCTGGATGCTGCAGGCTGCAATACCTGGCAGAAGATACGCTATGGAATACTCCCTCAGCTGATGCCCAATTTCGCTTCAACGGCCATATACAGGTTTGACATAAACCTCAGGGATGCAACTGTACTTGGACTGGTAGGTGCAGGCGGTATCGGAGCGCCTCTGATATTTGCCATGAATGCATACAGGTGGAATGAGGCCGGCTCGATCCTGGCAGGGCTTATAGTACTAGTGCTTATAGTGGAATGGATCTCCACAAGGATAAGAGTAAAGCTGGCGAGGGGCTGAGACATGGCAGTAGGATTTGAGATTTATTTTTCATCGGATACCCACGGACATGTATTTCCTGTGGATTATGCCATGAACAGGACGGAGGCTTCCGGCATACTCAATATGGCGGCAGATATTGTGAAGGGGCCGGATACGCTGATCATAGATGGGGGAGATTCCCTGCAGGGGACTCCTCTGATCCAGTATTATCTTTCCCATCCCGAGGAAAAAGGACCTCATCCGGTTGCAGAGGCATTCAATGCACTTGGGCTTGACTATTTTACTCTTGGCAATCATGATTTCAATTTTGGATATGAGGCCATCAGGGATTATATAAGAGCCATGCGGGCCAGATGCATCTGTGCAAATGTGGAGGATCTCAGGGGAGAGCTGGCAATAAGCCCATATACCATCCATCTTCTTTCAAACGGCTTGCGCATAGGTATTACAGGGATAGTTACTGATCATGTGAATATATGGGAACAGCCGCAGAATCTGAGGTATCTTCAGGTATTGGATGCGTATGAACAGGCTGCAGAGATGAGCAGGATCTTAAGGCCCATATGTGATGTGAGCATACTCATATATCACGGCGGACTTGAAAATGATCCGATCACAGGAAAGAGGCTCAGCGACAGCAGAGAAAACATAGCCTGTGAGCTGGCAAGGAAACTGGATTATGACATTATCCTGACAGGACATCAGCATATGAGCATAGGCGGCATTTATGAAGGCAGGACGCTGATGGTCCAGCCTCCGGCAAATGCAGGCATGTATGTACATATAAGCGGCAGCATGGAAAATGACGGAGGCAGACTTAGCCTGAACTCTGAGCTTCGCAGAGTGGGCGGACAGCACAGGGACGAGCCGTATGATTCATTGCTGCCGCTGGAGGAAAAGGTCCAGCACTGGCTGGATCTTCCGGTAGGCAGCATTGACAGGCCGGTTGAGCCGGAGGGAAAGCTGGATGCTGCCATCCATGGAAGCTGCGTGGCTGACCTTTTCAATATGGTGCAGCTTGAAGAAACAGGTGCGGACATATCCTGTACGAGCCTTGGAAACGAGCCCATAGGCCTGGGGGCAACGGTCTCCATGAGAGATATCTCCGCGGCGTATCCCTTTGCCAATACCCTTGTGGTGCTGGAGGTGGACAGGGATGTGATAAGGCAGCTCCTTGAACGCTGTGCTTCCTACTTTGTACTGAGAGATGGAAAGCCTGAGATATCGGAGGGATTTCTGAAACCCAAGGTGGAACACTATAATTATGACTTTTTTGCAGGCATAAAATATGAGTTCGACATCCGAAGGCCTGTCGGAGAACGGGTCACAATGCTCACAAGGGATGACGGCACGCCTCTTGAAGGAAAGCTCAGACTCTGTACCAGCAATTACCGTGCTTCAGGTACGGGAGGATATGAGGTGCTTTCCGCTTGCCCCGTGCTTTACAGAGGAAGCAGAGAGATGCCTGATATCATAACGGAATACATCAGGGCGAAAAGCCCCGTAAAGCTGCCGAAAGAACATCCATTCAGGGTGATATTTTAACGCTAATATGATATGATATATCCATAAGGAGGGGTTACTTATGGAGAAACATTTTACTATAGTCATACAGAGGCAGTTCGGTTCTCAGGGACGCAACATAGCAAAGCTCGTATCGAAAAAACTGGGGATCAAGTTTTACGACAGGACC
>DVNQ01000089.1 GCA_018714245.1 Candidatus Avilachnospira avicola | reverse complement strand
ATATGAGACTGCTCTATGAAAACGACCAGCGTTTTCTTGACCAGTTCTGATGGAGGGATAGAGAGATATGAATACACCGCTTTCATGGATAAAGGATTATGTGCCTGAGCTTTCCTGTACCCCTCAGGAATACAGCGACAGGATGACCCTTTCGGGCACAAAGGTGGAAAGCTATGAGGAGCTTTCCAAAAATCTTAAGGATATAGTGATAGGCAGGGTTATTTCAGTAGAAAAGCATCCTGATGCCGACAAGCTGACCATATGTCAGGTGGATGTGGGTGAAAAGACTGTCCAGATCGTGACAGGAGCTCCCAACATAAAGGTGGGCGAGAGCGGCATGCTGGTGCCTGTTGTGCTTTCAGGCGGAAAGGTGGCAGGAGGACACGACGGAGGGCCCCTTCCTGAAAACGGCATCATGATAAAGGCTGGAAAGCTCAGGGGAGTGGAATCCGACGGCATGATGTGCTCCATCGAGGAGCTTGGCTCGGATAAGAACTATTACAGGGACGCCCCCGAGAGCGGAATATATATATTCGGGGAAGACATCATAAAGGAATACGGCCTCAAGCCCGGAGATGATGCCATAAAGGCCCTCGGCATGGACGACGTGGTCTTCGACTATGAGATCACCTCAAACCGTGTGGACTGCTATTCGGTGATAGGCATAGCCAGAGAGGCGGCCGCCACCTTCAATAAGAAGTTCGTCATGCCCAATATCAAGTCCAGCGGCAATTCCGAGGACGCCCATGACTATATCAAGGTGACCGTAGAGGATCCGGATCTCTGCCCCAGATATATCGCGAGAGTGGTAAAGAACATAAAGTTCGCTCCCTCTCCTGAATGGCTTCAGAAAAGACTGAGAAACAGCGGCATACGTCCCATCAATAACCTTGTCGATATAACGAACTTCGTCATGGAAGAGTTCGGACAGCCGATGCATGCCTATGACTACGATGACCTTTCAGGCCATGAGATAGTAGTAAAGTGTGCAAAGGAGGGAGACCTTTTCACCACACTGGACGGGCAGGAGAGAAAGCTTGACGGACGCACACTGATGATCAACGATGCCGAGAAGCCTGTAGGCATAGCCGGTATCATGGGAGGACAGAACAGTATGATTACCGATCAGGTCCATACCGTACTGTTTGAGGCTGCCAACTTCAATGGCGTGAACATCAGACGTTCAGCCCAGAAGATCGGCATGAGGACCGATGCCTCCAGTATCTTTGAGAAGGGACTTGACCCTGCAAATGCTGAGCTTGCCATAAACAGGGCCTGCGAGCTTGTTGAAGAGCTCGGATGCGGCGAAGTGGTAGGCGGCATGGTGGATGTATATGCAGGGGCGGAGGCTGAAAAGCGGATCAGCTTCGAGCCTGAGCGCATAAATGCCCTGCTGGGACTTGAGGTGCCGGAAGACGAGATGAAGGCTACCTTCAGAAAGCTGGAGCTTGGTTTTGACGAGGAGAAGAATGAAGTCATAGTACCTACCTTCAGAAGAGATCTGGAATGTACTGCTGACCTTGCGGAAGAGGTACTCAGATTCTACGGCTATGACAAGATTGAGGACACCCTCCCCGTCGGGGAATCCACAAACGGAAGATATCCCTTCAAGATGCTGGTGGATCAGGCCGTACGCGAAGTGGCTGAGTTCTCCGGCTTCTCACATGCATTTACCTATGCCTTTGAAAGCCCCAAGGCCTTCGACAAGCTTATGATACCCAAGGATTCGGAGCTTCGGAAGGCCATAGTGATATCCAATCCCCTGGGAGAGGATTTCTCCATCATGAGGACCCAGACCCTCAACGCCATGCTGACGGCGCTTTCACTCAATTACAACAGGCGCAATAAGGATGTGATGCTATATGATATGGCAAACATATATATCGCAAAGGAGCTTCCTCTCAAGGATCTTCCTGATGAAAGGGAACAGCTGACCCTGGGAGGCTATGGAGACTATGTGGACTTCTATGTGATGAAGGGAGTCGTTGAGGAAGTATTCGAGCGGCTTGGCCTTGGAAAGAAGATCCATTATGAAAAGCAGTGTGACAGGCCCTATCTCCATCCCGGACGCAGAGCTGATATCGTCTATGACGGAAAAGTATTCGGATTCCTGGGAGAGGTGCATCCCGAAGTATCGGAGACCTATGGATTCAAGCCCGGAGTAAGGGTATATACTGCAGTACTTGACATGCCCATGCTCACGGAGCTCGCAAGCTTTGACAGGATATATGAAAATATCATAAAGTATCCTGCAAATACCAGAGACATTTCCATGCTCGTTCCCAAGGAGCTTCCTGTCGGAAGCCTTGAGGATGTGATAGAAAAGAAGGGCGGACACATGCTTGATGAGTATCACCTCTTTGACATCTATGAAGGAGAGCAGGTGGCTGAGGGCCTTAAGTCCGTGGCTTACAGCCTGAGCTTCAGGGCCAAGGACCGTACCCTTACAAATGAGGAAGTAGATGAGGTTATGGAAAAGATACTTGAAGGACTGAAAGAGCTTGGAGCTGAGCTTCGTTCATAGTAAGGATTTCGCAATAAACTTTTAAACTGACTTTCAAAAACAAGGTGCCCGGGCACCTTGTTTTTTTGTGCAGCGGCATGCTATACTATCATGAGCGAGCCAAAAAGGGGAGGATCAGGATGCTCGACATCGATAAAGTCAGACTTATGACCGATCTTGCTGTATACGAGAAGAAGAACAGCAGAACGGTTTTTGAGATAAACAATTATTACAGACATGATTACATCATGGGGCAGCTTCTGGGAGCTTTTGTACGCTATCTGATCTGCATGCCCCTCTGTTTCATTCTGTATCTTATTTTTCAGGCCGGTGCATTATTTTACAATATAAATGTGAGCGGCCTTACTTCCGTGCTTACGGACCTCTCCAGATATTTTCTGGCAGGGCTTGCCATTTACATGCTCATAGCATTTTTCATAGCCTCGGCCAGATATAAAAGGTCGAAGAGAGGCATGCTTCTTTATGCCACCAAGCTTAAAAGGCTTGGAAGAAAATACGGAAAGAGGTAAATGGATTGGACGCTCTTTTTACTTTTAGGGACAACATCAGACGATTCTACGCAAAAAACAGCGGCATTGTAAGGCCGGTGCTGAAGATAGTGTGTGCATTTTCATGCTTCTTTATACTGAAGCTTTATCTTGGGGATCTTGCTGCCGGGCTTTTTGAGCCCAGCTTCATGCTTCTGTTCTCCCTGCTCTGTGCCTTCATGCCCTGGGGCGCCATCACATTCTTTGCAGGTATACTTACTCTCTTTGCCATGCTTGAGACTTCCTTTGTCATGGCCGGCATCATGCTCATGGCCATGCTCTGCATAGGAGTACTTTATTTCGGTTTCAAGCCCGGACACGGAGCGATCATTGCCCTTGTCTGTGTGGCCTTCATACTTAAGATCCCGTTTGCAGTGCCTATGGTGCTCGGACTCTATCTGGGAGCTTCTGCAGCCATACCCTGCGCGCTGGGAGCATTCATGTGGTTCATGATACGCTACTTTGCCGAAAATGCCGGGGACATGAGCCGGGTGATGGACACCTCCGTCCTTCTTTCTGACTTTTCTTCAGTGGTGGACGGATTTCTGAAGGACAGATATATGATCATAGTCATGGCTGCCTTTGTGCTTTGTGTGCTGGCAGTAAGCGTGATCAAAAGCCTCAGCATCAATCATGCCTGGACCATAGCCATAGCCTGCGGCGGAGGCATACTTGCCCTGCTTGTGATGGTGGTGGGAGCATTTTTTGAAGAGACTTCCCTTTTATGGGATATTTTCGGGCTTGTTGCCTCCTTTGGCATTGCCTTCGTCTATGAATTTATCTTTTTTGCGGTGGATTACAGCGGGGCGGAAAAGGTCCAGTTTGAAGATGATGACTATTACTATTATGTAAAGGCCATACCTAAGATAAAGAGCGAAGAAGAGGACAGATGGTCCTGAAAGGCCGGTGGATGGGTTGAGCGACATATTAGACAGACTTAAAAGTTCAGTATCGCTGCTTCCGTTGTTTTCCTTCCGCAATCTCATAGAGGTGGTGATCATTGCAATCATCGTCTATGAGTTGATGCTGTGGATCAAGAATACGAGAGCATGGACGCTTCTTAAGGGTATCATTGTGATACTCCTTTTTACGTTATTTGCAGCCGTGCTGAGGCTTGATACCATACTGTGGATACTGGAGCGTATCTCTACCGTGGCTTTGCTTGCCATGGTCATAATCTTCCAGCCTGAGTTAAGGAAGGCCCTTGAGCAGCTGGGAAGCCAGAACATAGTTACAAATATCTTTACCATGAGTCCGGACCCCAAGGACTCAGGGGTGATGAGCGAGGAGTCCATAAACGAGCTGGTTTATGCCACCTTTTATATGGCAAAGAAAAAGACCGGAGCTCTCATGACCATAGAGCAGAATGAATCCCTTCTGGATATAGAAAAGACCGGCATAGAGATACACGGTATCATAAGCTCCGGGCTTATCATAAACATTTTTGAAAAGAACACACCCCTCCATGACGGTGCCGTCATAATCAGGGGCAATGAGGTGGCAGCTGCTACCTGTTACCTGCCTCTTTCAGAGAACATGACCATAAGCAAGGACCTGGGCACAAGACACAGGGCAGCCATCGGCGTATCGGAGACTACGGACAGCCTTACCATAGTTGTTTCGGAAGAGACCGGAAGGGTCAGCGTTACCCAGAATGGAAAGATCACCAGGGTACCGGATCAGGAAAGCCTGAGACGCATACTCAAGGCTCTGGTAACGGCTGAGGAGACAGGACGTTTCATCAGATGGCGCAGGGTGAAAAAGGCATCAGAGGAGAAACAGAAGGAAAATGAAAAGGATCAGTAACTGGCTGAAGCAGAATCCGATGCTTAAACTGGCATCCCTGCTTCTTGCATTTCTCATATGGATAACGGTCGTTAATTTTTCCAATCCTGAGGTGACTGACTATGTCAATGTGGAGCTTGAGGTAAGGAATGCCGAGGAGCTGACCTCAGCGGATCAGATGTACAGCCTGGATGCCAGAACGGTCAGGGTCTCCTTCCATGTAAGGACCCGCTATATGAATCAGATAACCGCATCTGATTTTACTGCCTATGTTGATCTTCAGGATTATTCCATAACAGGCGCCGTACCTGTTTATGTGGAACCGGACAGCAGCATATCATCCCTCATATCAGACGTATCATCCAACCCCATGGTGGTGCATGTGACAACTGAGGACATGCAGGAAAAGAGATTTGATGTGGGCGTAAGATTCAACGGAGAGCCGGCAGAAGGATATGCCCTGGGAGATACCGGTCTTTCATCAGACCATATCTATGTAAGAGGACCTGTATCGGAGATAGGCACCATAAGCTCAGTAGGCATAGAGATAAATACCGCCGAAGCTACCTCTGACTTAAGTGGCACTGCTCCTCTGGTATTTTATGATGCCAACGGACATTCCATAGAGATAGATGAAAGGGTAGAGGCAAGTCTTGGAGAGATAAGCTATACCCAGGAGGTATGCCTTGTAAAGAGCCTGAGCATAAGCGCCGGCACTACGGGCACTCCTGCAAGCGGATATATATTCGAGGGAGTGGAGACAAGTCCTGCTTTTGTATCCGTATATGGAAACTCGGAGCTTCTTGACAGCTATTCATCAATAGAGATACCTGATGAAGTAATAAACATAGAGGGAGCATCACGGAATGTGACGCTTTCCATAGACATATCTCCATATATACCGGAGGGGCTTACCCTTTATGAAGCTTCACCCCAGATAACCGCCATAGCAAGGATCAGACGGGCGCCTGAGACCGAGGCTTCTGAGATACAGCCCACAGCCGAATCCCAGGAGCAGCCTGAGACCGGGGTTTCATCTGCCGCTGAAACTGCGGAGACCGGACAGACCATAACTCAGCCTTCTCATGGATCAGGAACGGGGACCGCAGAGACTGCCGCTGACAATACTTCACCCGCCAACGGACAGGAGACTGCGCCCTCTGATGACATGAGGGAGGAGAGCAGCCCTGAAGAGGCCGGACTTTGAGACAGTACGGGAAACTGAAGCATGACCTTTTCCATCATTAGCCTTACATATATTTCTTCATATATGCTTTCATCCATCGGAGAGCACCTGCTTTCGGGAATCCTTCTGATACTCCTTTCCCTCTGGCTGTATATGTATTATTACAGGCGGAGCGGGGGTATCCTGCTTTGCCCTGCAGGGCTCTTTTCGCTTTCCTGGATAGGCGGGAGCGGGATCTCCGCATTCCAGCTTTCAAACCTCCAGACAGACTGGCTGCCGGAGACATGGATAGTCATCTTTGGGATGGCAGCAGCCTTCCTTCTGGCTTATGAGGCTGTTACCGGGGAGAAATGGCAGAAGCGAATACCCATGAAATATGATAAGGGGATCGGGGGAGAACCGGAATCTGAGGATGGCTTAAGCCTTCGGGAAGAGAGCATATTTACCGCCATCGTCATATTTATCACTGCATTTCTAAGCCTTTCTGCCTTTATATTTGAGGCTGTAAAGCTTCAGTATATCCCTTTATTTACTGAGGATATGCCTCATGCATACTCATATTTTCACATCACGGGAGTCCATTATTTTACTACGGCATTTGTGCTGCTTCCCTCTGAGGCTGCGGTATATCTGATGCTTCGGAAAAAAGAGGGATCTCCGCTCAGGTTTTGTCTCATGGACGCTGCAGTATGCTTCTGTGCATTCCTGGGGCTCCTTCTTCCGGTGCTTCTCGTGTCCAGATTTCAGCTGATACTTTCTGTGGCCCTGTGCATATTTACAATCCTTATCATCAGAAGGGAGAGCCTTCAGGGCCTCCTTTCAGGAAGAAGGCTGATACTGAGCCTGCTTATAGCGATATCCGCCCTGGGGCTTTATATATTCCTTACGATAGAAAGGGCCCACAGTGTCGAATATCTCAGGTCCATATTTGAGATGAAGGACCCCGGGCTTCCGATATGGGTCATACAGCCATATATCTATGTGGCAAATAATTTTGACAATCTCAACTGCCTTGTAAGGGACCTTTCTCAGCATACACATGGACTTCGCATGCTGTACCCCCTGCTTGTATTTACCGGGATCAAGTTTTTCCATCCGGAGCTTGTATCATTTCCGATATATGTGACAAAGGAAGAACTCACTACCCTTACCATCGCCTATGATGCCTACTATGATTTCGGGATCCTTGGCGTTGTGATATTTGCCCTGATCCTGGGGGCTCTTATGGGCCTTATTGAGATGAGGATAATGAGGCGGGGCAGCAGATGCAGATATATGCTCTGGTATGTGACGGCGGCACAGCCTGTCTTTTACCTGGCGCTTTCATTTTTTACCACCTGGTATTCCAACCCGAGCACCTGGTTCTATATGGGGGCTTCGGCCATGTCATATGTGTTCATCTGCATTTGCATGAAGATTTCTGAAAAAAGGAGACAACATGGAAAAGGGCTATAAATATTATCTAAAGCTTATGCTGAGCTTCATCATACCGCTTCTGGTCATAGTGCTGGCTGTCGTTCTGATACCCAGGCTCATCATGTATTTCCTTCCCTTCGTGCTGGGATATGTCATAGCCATGATCGCAAATCCTGCAGTTAGCTTCCTGCAGCGGAAAATATCAATCAAGCGTAAGCATTCCTCTGCGCTGATAATCATAGTAGTCCTGCTGCTAATAATCCTTCTGATATACTGGGGGATCTCGGCGGTGATCACTTTCTGTCTGAGCGTGCTCAATGATATACCGGCTTATCTTAACAGCCTCACAAAGGCCCTGGATCAGGTGTTCCTGAGATACAGCGGATTTTTTGAGATGCTGCCGGAGGATATGGGTGAGGCAGTTACGGAATTCAGAAGGAACCTTACAACCATCATGACGGACCTCATATCCAGCATGGCCCTGCCTACGGTCGATATCTCCGTATCTGCCGTAAAATCGGTACCGGGGCTTTTCATCAATGTGCTGGTATTTTTCATATCCGCCTTCTGCTTCATTTTCCAGTGGGAAAACATACAGGGCTTTATCAATGACCATATGCCGAAGGGGATAGCAGGATACATTGATTATCTTAAAAATGATACCAGGAAGATACTTGGCTCCTGGCTTAAGGCCCAGATCAAGATCATGGGAGTGGTCTTTATCGTGCTTGCAGTCGCCTTTATCATACTTCGGGTGGATTATGCCTTACCGCTTGCCTTCCTTACGGCCTTTCTGGATTTCCTCCCTGCCTTCGGAGTAGGATTCATAATGTGGCCCTGGATAGCCATAGAGCTTCTGCAGGGGCATTTTCTGATGGCGCTCTGGCTTGGCCTGGTATATATCCTGACCCAGTTTGTAAGGAACACGCTCCAGCCGAAGATCATGGGTGATACCATGGGACTTTCTCCGCTTACGACGCTTCTTTTCCTGTTTCTCGGCTATAAATTTTACGGGATAGCAGGTATGATCTTTGCGGTTCCGATAGGCATGTTCTGTATCTCCTTATACAGATACGGGCTTTTTGACAGGATGCTCAGTGCCCTTTATGAGATCTTCTGCGCCATAGGAGGATTTTTCGGAAAGGTACGATAATCAAAGATTTTGACAAATCCCGTCAATATGGTATACTAATCATTGATTTTCGGTTCCGGCATAAGTGTTTATTTTGTTAGGATAGAGCGAAAGAGGATCTGATATTATGAAAAATGTAGAAGTCAAGAAGACTGTGGCAGCAGAGCCTGAGAAGAAGGTGGAGAAGGCTGCCGTTAAGCCTGCGGCCAAGGAGACAGCTAAGGAGACCGAAACAAAGAAGACAGAGAAGGCTGCAGAAGTAAAGGAAGTAAAGGCTGCAAAGCCTGCAGCAAAGAAGGCACCTGCGAAGAAGCCCGCTGCCAAGGCTGCTGCAGTAAAGACAAAGATGGTATTCCAGTACTATGGACAGGAGTTTGATCCTGAGGATATCATGAAGAAGGTTCAGAAGGCTGCTGCAAAGAAGGCCGACAAGCTTAAGAAGATTGAGGCCTATGTCAACATCGAGGAAAATGCAGTTTATTATGTGGTAAACGGCGAAGCCAAGGAAGATTACAGGATACAGCTTTAAACCACAGGGAACCGAAAAATACCATTGATGAACTCCGCTGTCATATGGCAGCGGATTTTGTATAAGAAGATTTAATGAAAGGATGTGCTTAAGATGAAGATCGCGGTTACTTACGAGGATGGACAGATCTATCAGCATTTTGGCCATACCGAGCAGTTCAAGCTTTATGAGGTGGAGGACGGAAAAGTGGTCTCAGAGGAGATCACAGATACCAATGGCACGGGACACGGAGCTCTTGCAGGCATGCTCAGGGAGCTTGGTGCTGATACTCTTATATGCGGAGGCATAGGAGGCGGAGCCCGTACGGCTCTCTCGGACGCAGGTATAAGGCTCTATGGCGGAGTCACAGGAAATGCAGATGATGCGGTAGCAGCTCTTCTGTCAGGAAGCCTTTCCTTTGACCCTGATATAGTCTGCCATCATCACGACCATGAGGAGGGACATGACTGCGGAGATCATGGACATGAAGGCGGCTGCGGACATCACGGGGGAAGCTGCGGAGAGCATCACTGCGGATAAGCTCTTGGCATATCCATCAGTTATAGAAGGTTTACGAAAAATATCATCAAGGAGGCAAGCAATGGACGACAGAAAAACAGCACTTATGAAGGAAAAGGTTAATGAGCTCATTGAGGCTCCTACCTGCTGTGAAGAAGCCAGAGCGGCTGCAAAGGCCTGGCTTGAGGCCTGCGGGACTGACAAGGAGGCAGATGCACTCAATGCACTTATAGCGGAGCTGAAGGAAGACATAGTCACTGTAGACGGACTTATAGCATTTGCCGAATCAGAGGCAGGGGCTTCCGTATTCGGAGGAGCAGAGGCCGCAAAGGGTGTGGCTGCTCATGGCAGAGAGATCAAGGCAGCAGGAGCAAAATACTGTGACTGTCCTGCCTGCAAGGCTGTTGAAGCCATACTTGTGATCTGCGGCTGATAATGCTGCGCGATATGTAAAACTCTTGCATGGATGCAGAAAGTGCTCAGAGGCCTGTGAAAACTGCGGAAAGTGCATGAAAATCAGATAAAAAGGCTCAGGAAGGATCGCTTCCTGAGCCTTTGACATTTTCAGGTATAAATTGTGACTGGAACAGCTGATCAGAGTTTCTTTATCAGCGTGACCGCTTCCCAGGGACGAAGCCTGAGCTTTCCGCCGTCCATATCCGTATCGCTGCAGTTTGAGAGCAGCACTTCCGCATCCCTGAACTCCTCAGGAAGAAGGTAGGACCTTTCATTTCCGGAAAAGTTATTTACGGATATAAGGATCTCGCCATCGGCTTTTCTGGTATAGGCCATAAGCTCCGGATCATCGATATCGAGGAACTCGGTAATGCCGTATATTACTGAGGGCCTTCCTTTCCTTAGCTTGAGCAGTGACCTGTAAAAGTTAAGGACCGAATCGGGATCGGAGATTTCCTTTTCTGCATTTATGGACTCATAGTTTGAACAGGGATCCATCCAGGGTTTTGCAGCAGAGAAACCTGCATTTTCAGCACCTGACCAGGAGAAAGGCGCCCTGCCTCCGTCTCTTGATCTGTCATTGAGGAGCCTGAGCCAGCGTTCTCTGCTTTCACCCCTTGAAAGTCCTTCTTCAAGGGCATTGAGGGCCTCCACATCCCTGAACTGGGAGAGGGAAGAGTAGTGAGGATTGGTCATGCCGATCTCATCCCCCTGATAGATATAGGGAGTACCCTGAAGGAAATACATTGCATTTGCCAGAAGCTTTGCTGATCTTGCAGGGTAGTTATGCTCGTCTCCGAAGCGGCTCAGGGCCCTTGGCTGATCATGATTTCCGATGAACAGCGCAAGCCAGCCATGGTCATGCATCACTGACTGCCAGTGACTGAGGGCTTTCTTGAGCTTGGGAAGATCCAGCGGCAGCGGAGAAAACTTGTCATAGCCCTCCTGATCCACGTTAAGAAGATCAAAAGGATAGAGGGCATCCAGCTCACCACGGGAAGGGTCAGCATAGCCCCTGGCAGTCTCCTCATCCAGATAAGCAACCTCCGCCACGGTGGTAAGTCCTCTCTTTGCCATGACCTCATCATGGAGCGTGCGGAAATGATCATGTACCCGGGGCTTATTTGCATAATGCTCGGTGGCAAAGCCGTAGGGACTTCCGGGCATGGGCTCCACATCGGGAAAATCCGGCTCCTTATAAAGATAATTTATGGCATCCAGCCTGTAGCCGTCCACGCCTCTGTCTGCCCAGAAATTGAGTATGTCAAGGACCTCAGTCACTACCTTGGGGTTTTCCCAGTTTAGGTCAGGCTGCTTTTTTGCAAAGAGATGCAGATAATACTCGTCAAGCTTCGGGACATATTCCCATGCGCTTCCTCCGAAGATGCTGGCCCAGTTGGAAGGCTCCCTGCCATCCTTGCCTTTTCTGAAGATATAGTAATCATGATAGGGGCTGTTTTTATCCTCAAGGGCAGCCCTGAACCAGGCATGCTCATCGGAGGTATGATTGCCGACGAAATCCATCATGAATTTCATGCCCCGCTTATGTATGCCGGCTATCATCTCATCAAAATCCTCCATGGTGCCGAATTCGGGAGCGATGGCCCTGTAATCCGCCACATCATAGCCTCCGTCAGCCCAGGGGCTTACGAAGAAGGGGCTTGACCAGATAATATCTATGCCAAGGGATGCCAGATAATCCAGCTTTTCCGTGATGCCCCGGATATCACCGATCCCGTCGCCGTTAGAGTCATAAAAGCTCCGGGGATAGATCTGATATACTGCGGCATCCTGCCACCATTTTGCTTTTTCCATAAGATATGCTCCTTTTCTTCTGAAGCGGGAAACTTCCCCGCATTCATCCTTTTAGCTAAATGATACCTGAGATCATCATAAATATCCACAGTTTTCCTTATCTTATCCTTAAGTCAGAGTGAAAGATATTGATTATCGGACAGAATTGCATTATTGTATTAAGCGGATAATACAATATGGAATGGAGGTGAAGTATTGGAGTGGAATATAGATGACAGGCTGCCCATATGGTCACAGCTTAAGGAGCAGCTGAGCGCGTTTATATCTTCCGGAGGCATGACCCCGGGAGAGCGGATACCCTCGGTCAGAGACCTTGCAGCAGATGCGGGGGTCAATCCCAATACGATGCAGCGTGCCCTTTCCGAGCTGGAGGGACTTGGCCTTATAGTCACCAACAGGACTGCAGGCAGGAGCGTGACCTCAGACATGAACAGGATAAATGAGATAAGGAGAGAACAGGTGAAGAAGGATATAGAACAGTTCCTTCAGAAGATGGAGGCACTGGGATACGGGAGGGATGAGATCCTTACGGTCCTTAAGGATGTACTTTCGGA
>DVNQ01000088.1 GCA_018714245.1 Candidatus Avilachnospira avicola | reverse complement strand
CCGTCCTTTTTCATCCTCCGCAGCACGTCAAAAAGCTTTTCCGTCTCCTGAGGAGTAAGCACGGCAGTAGGCTCATCCAGTATAAGTATGTCCGCCCCGCGGTAAAGCACCTTGACTATCTCCACGGTCTGTTTCTGGGAGACCGACATATCGTATACCTTCTGCTTCGGATCTATGTCAAATCCGTATTTTTTTACAGATCTCATTGATCCTTTCCGTGGTCTCACGGATATTCAGCTTTTCGTGAAGGCCCAGGCTTATGTTTTCCGCAGCAGACAGCACATCCACCAGTTTGAAGTGCTGATGCACCATGCCTATGCCGAGGGCATGGGAATCCCTCGGCGACCTTATTACTCTTTCAACACCATTTATATATATCTGTCCCTCATCGGGAAAATAGATCCCTGAAAGCATGTTCATGAGAGTGGTCTTTCCACTCCCATTCTCTCCCAAGAGGGCCAGTATTTCTCCCTTATATATGTCGAGGTCCACCTTATAATTGGCCCGTACCGTGCCAAAGGATTTCGAGACCCCTCTTATCGAAACTGCAGCATTTTCAGCCTTCATCAGTCATTCCCCTTTTTCCTGTCATCCTCACTGTCATCCCCATCCTGAAAATATAAAAGGACGGCGCGGCGATATTCGCTGTGCCGCCCTTGCAATGATCTCTTTTCTGCTAAAAGGCAGTCATTATACTATTTATCAGAATGCTGTATCCAGCAGATCGATGCCGTCTATCTGAACATCGAAGTAAGGTGCTGAGCGGAGTCCGTCTGCAGACTCATTGAAGTATCCGTCCATCACGGCCTCATGATCGGGAGTATAGTCCGGATCAGTGTCCACATCAGCCATATAGCTGGTAAGTTCTGCTCCGTCAACGGTAAAGGTTGAGATATCGAATACATGAAGGTCTCCGGCTATGATGGCTGCCTTGGCTTCCTCAATGGCCTCAGCAGTTCCCTCTGCCACGCAGCTTCCAAGCTCGCTGAGCTCAACTGAGCCGGTCTCAAGGGTTCCGCACCAGTCAGCGGGGATGGCCTTGCCCTCAGCGATGGAGTTCAGGCAGAGCTCAAAATAAGGCTCCCAGTTTACCCTTGAGGATACAAGGAAGGTATTGGGGCATGCCTCCTGGGTGCTTCCGTTATAGGAAACATTGGGTACTCCGGCTGTCTCGCAGGCAGTGGGAGCTCCCATGGAATCTGCATGCTGGCTTATGATCACGCAGCCGTTGTCAATAAGCTTGTTGGCGCCTTCCTTCTCTGCAGTCTCATCATACCAGGAACCGGTAAAGGTAACTTCCATGGTAGCTGAAGGACATACGGAGCGGGCTCCCAGGAAAAATGAAGTATATCCTGAGATAACCTCAGCGTAGGTGTATGCGCCTACATAGCCGATCTTTGCCTGATCCTCAGTGATCTCACCGTTTTCGATCATCTCATTGAGCTTAAGGCCGGCTACTATGCCTGCAAGATAGCGTCCGTCATAAATGGAGGCAAATGCATTGTGGAAATTGTCAAGATTTTCAGTATGTGCCTTGGTTCCTGTGGCGTGTCCGAACTGTACCTCCGGATACTCCTTGGCAGCCTCTATGATGTAGTCCTCATGTCCGAAGCTGTCAGCGAAAACAAAATCGCAGCCCGCATCTGCAAGCTCACAGGCTGCCTCATAGGCCTCCTGACCCTCGGGTATATTGGTCTTTGATACCATCTCTACCCCAAGTTTCTCGCATGCTTCCTTGGCTGCGTTCATGAAGTTCAGATCATAAGTTGAGTTCTCATCATGCAAAAAAATAAATCCGGCTTTCAGTTCAGATAGTGCAGTTCCCTCAGCTTCTCCCTCTGTTACAGCCTCAGCCTCAGAGTTCGCCTCAGTCCCTGCCTCTGTACTGCCGCCGGATGATCCACAGCCTGCAAGAGAGGCACCTACGATTGTTGCCGCAATTAATAACAGCAATTTCTTTTTCACAACATTTCCTCCTTTAATAGTTGATCGGTCTATCTAGAGATAAAAATGTTACCATAAGGGCTTACAGCGTGATTGCCGCATCTCTTTCAGCCCTTACGCTATAAAGTATACGGGAGCCCAAATACGCCTGTCAATAAGACATAATTTACAAAAAACACTTATAAAGTTGACGTGAATTTGACAAAAAAGAGAGCATCCGTTTCTGAATGCTCTCTCCTTCATGCTATCTCTTTTACTTTATTTATAGCCTATGCTCATGGCTATCACAAGAAATATCATTGCAATCACTACAAGTATGCCGCAAAGAGGAAGTATGAAGCGCTCCCACTTTGAGAAGGGAACACGGCCGAATCCAAGAGCTAAAAGCAATACTCCAAGCAGTGGTGTGCACATGTTGGTGATACCGTCTCCAAACTGATATGCAAGCACAGCCACCTGAGGCTCTATGCCAACTATCTGTGCAATGGGAAGAACTATGGGCATGACTACAAGGGCTTTGCCTGAGCCTGAGGGTATAAAAAGGTTGATAATTGCAATAACTGCAAATATTCCTATCGCAGATACCAACGGTGAAAGCCCCTGCAAGGGGCTGGACAGGTAGTATACGATAGAGTCAAGGACCGAAGCCTTGGTAAATATCCACGATATGCCATATGCGACACCCATAATGAAACAGGCTCCCACCATAGTACCTGCTCCCTTTATGAAGGTTTCTGCAATACCGTTTACATCAAGACCCGAAAGTATCCCCGCTATCACTCCTATGATGATAAATATCGCACCCAGATGAGTAAAGCCAAAGCCGGCATTGACAGCTCCCCATACATAGGCAAGTATGCCTGCTACCAGGCTGAGGAGTATGACAGCATGCTTTGCTGTGAAGGCCTGGGATTCAAACTCAGCCGCATTGAATGCAAGGTCTGATACGTCCACATCTGCCACCAGGCTCTTTCCGGGGTCGTTTTTAACCTTCTTTGCATAGGCAAGCACATAAACCAGGCTCACTATAGGGACGATCAGGAACATAAATATACGAAGGCCTATACCAGAGTATATCTCAAGGCCTGCAAGCGTCTGCGACACCCCTACAGTGTAGGGATTGGTTGGCCCGCAGGTAAAGCCTGTAATAGCACCTGTAATGGCTATGGCCACTCCCACTATCGGGTCATAGCCGAGGCCTATAGCAATGGAGATCGCTATCGGCATAAAGGGTATGGATCCCTCGATAAATCCGAGGAAACCGCCCATAAGTGCAAATACATAAAACAGGAATACGAGTATCAGATTCCCTTTGGTGGTGCCCACCTTTTTTATTACTCTTGCTATACCTATATTCATCGCTCCTGATACCTGTATCAGCTCCAGGCCGCCGCCGATGAGCAGGGCTCCAAACAGCATTGATGCTGCATTAAGCATGCCCTCAGGGACTGCAAGGAATATATCAAACAGGGATGCAGGTGCTGCGTCTATAAACTGGAAGCTTGCAGGATCCACAACGCTCCTGCCGTCAACTTCAATACGCTGGTAAGTGCCTGCCGGTATGATATAGGTGAGTATGGCAGCAAGTACTATCATGAAAAACAGCAGCGCAACTGAATTCAGGGGTTTCTTCTCTTTCTTTGTCATGACAGAGCTTCCTTTCTTAGATATTATTCATTAATTTCAGCATATTTACGGCAGTATGTACATGCACGCGCACTCCAGTTGGAATGGTGTCAGGATCCGGCAGAAAATTTGGATTATGAAGTGCATGCTCAGGGTCTCCTGAACCAAGCCAATAAAAGACCCCCGGTACGCGGCTCAGGTACTCTCCTGCATCTTCCGAAGTCATTGCAGGGATATCAGTAAGCTCAACATGTTCTGCGCCAAGCAGATCGCTGCAGATATCCGAAAGCTGCAGAGCCATATCAGTATCATTTATGCAGGGGCTGTATCCTGGTGTGATCACCGTAGCGGCTGTACAGCGGTGAGCCCTTGCTATGCCTTCAGCAATCTCCGGTATGCGTGCGGTAATATGAGATCGTACCTCATCACTGAAAGTCCTGTATCCACCGGTAAGACAGGCCTTTTCTGCCACAGCATTCCATACGGAACCCGGTGTATCCAGCGTGCCTATGGACATCACGCAGTCCTGCAGGCAGCTTACTTCCCTTGAAGGTATCAGATGTATAGCTCCTATAAGCTCGCCTACAGCCGGTACAGGATCTATAGCTTCCTGGGGTCTTGCCCCATGTCCTCCCTTCCCAACAATAGAGATATCAAATACATCACTTGAAGCGCAGGCATCACGCCTTGCTATCTGTACGCTGCCTACCGGGATGGAGGGCTGATTATGCATGATCAGTACTGCATCCACATCATCAAGCACTCCCTGCTGTATCATGAAACCGGCTCCGCCGTTTCCATTATAGCCGGCTGCTCTCACCATTTCTTCCGCCTCCGGGATTATGCCTTCCTCAGAAGGCTGGAAAACAAATTTGATTCTTCCGTCAAAAACCTCCCTGTGCATCGAAAGTATCTTTGCGGCACCGAGCAGCATGGTCATATGAGTGTCATGTCCGCAGGCATGCATGAGTCCTGGCTCCTGTGACGCAAAATCACAGCCGGTCAGTTCCTGAACTCTCAGACAGTCCATGTCAGCTCTAAGCATAAGTGTTTTTCCGGGCCTGCCTGAGTCAAGTACTCCCACAACTCCTGTGATCGCGACCCCTGTCATTACCTCCAGGCCACAGCTGCGAAGATATTCAGCTATGAGCTCTGAGGAACGTTTTTCAAAGTAGCCGGGCTCCGGGTGTCTGTGCAGATCCCTGTATATATCCATCAGCTCATCCTGTATCTCTCTTATATCAGCTTCAAACATATATGTTCCCCCTTCTGAAAATGTCTTATGGCCTTTATTTGCAGGCTGCTATGAAAGCCTTTGCAATCTCCAGCTGTTCATCACTGTCATACATCATCTCAGGATGCCACTGCACTGCCAGCGCAAATGCCTGAGATCCGAGCTGAGCCGCCTCAGCCACACCGTCATCAGATCTTGCTATGATCTTAAATCCAGGAGCCGCCACCTTTACTGCCTGATGATGGAAGGAGTTTACGCCGATCCTTGTCTTGCCTAAAATATGATGGAGCAGGCTGTCTCTTTCTATATTTACGGTATGCGACGCAGCATTTCTTGGATAAGCAAGTATAGTATGCTGCTTAAATCCTGCATCCATCAGATCCTGATAATTTGTTCCTCCGAGTGCAGCATTGAAAAGCTGTATGCCTCTGCAGATACCAAGCACCGGCATCTTCTGTTCGAGAGCAAAGCTGAGCGCAGCTTTCTCATATCGATCTCGGGGAAGATCAATGGCACCGCATTTGGCATCTATACGTTCATTGTATAGGCCAGGATCCACGTCATTGCCGCCGGATATAAGGATACCGTCAAGGTGTTCCCAAAGCGCTTTTGCGGTATCAAGATCCTCTATGGTGGGAAGGAACAAAGGAGTCCCGCCAGCCTTTACGACCAAGTTGATATAGTCTGAAGCCGCCCCTTGAAAGTCCTGATTTGGAGCCGCAATACCCATATCTACAGTCCAATGGGAGGCAGGAAGTATGTTGCAGGTGATTCCGATGACAGGTTTCTTCATAAGTTGTTTTCTCCATTCCGCGGCAATATCGATAAGACGTACAGCCTACTCTTGTCATGTAAACCGCTATATCAAAACAATATTCTGCATTATAATTTATAATATCTGAATTATCAAGCACAAAATTCAGTTCAAATTTTACTAACGTGCTGTTTTACTTTCAGCACAAAAAAGCCCATGGACTTCAACCCATGGGCTTCTCTGAAAGGCTTATTTTAAGCCATTTTCCTCAATGCGGAAGATGAGACTTGAACTCACACGCCCTAAACGGGCACAAGAACCTGAACTCGACGAAGCAAGTCTCAGGTGTCAAAGGAGCCTTATTTTAAGCCATTCTGAGTGTGTAGTCCCTTCTCATATCCTGTAGTTTGCTGTCAAAGTTGATGTCAGATTTTCCCTCACTAAAGAGTCTGATCTGACCGAATAATTATTTGGAAATTGGACAACGCCCCATCTTATTCTGAATATCAACTATTGACCGCCATATCACGGGGAGGATTGACCCGCTTAAACTTTCTGGCTTTATCAGGTGTCACTTCAGGGCAGTCTTCATCAAAGACTATAGGCCTTTTGGCAGCCTGCTTAAGTTCCTCAATATCCTCTTTCGTATATCTTAATATATTATCT
>DVNQ01000087.1 GCA_018714245.1 Candidatus Avilachnospira avicola | reverse complement strand
CTGACTCTCTGCATTCTCAGCATCTTTCAGTGCCTTCTGCTGGGCTTCGGTCTGTTTTGCCTGCTCTTCGATGGAATTTTCCGAAGAATTGAGTATCTGCATGAACTCCTCTCCGGTTATGGTCTCCTTTTCATAGAGGAACTTAACTATCTCATGAAGCTTCATGATATTGTCGGAAAGGATCTTATAGGCCTTGTCGTGCTGCCTCTTTACCAGTGCGACTACCTCATCATCCACCTTCTTAAGGGTCTCATCCGAGCAGCTCAGGCTCGCATCTCCTCCCAGGTACTGATTGCCCCGCTGCTGCAGTGCCACCATGTCAAAATCCTCACTCATGCCGTAAAGGGATATCATGGCCCTCGCAAGCTTTGTGGCCTGCTCTATGTCGTTGGAAGCACCCGTAGTGATGCTCTTGAATATAAGCTCCTCCGCTGCACGTCCTCCGGTCAGGGTAGCTATCTTGTTTTCAAGCTCCTCCTTACTCATGAGATAATGGTTGCCCTCTTCATCCACCTGCATGGTATAGCCGAGAGCTCCCGAAGTCCTGGGCACTATGGTTATCTTATGTACTGGTGCGGAGTTGTCCTGCTTTGCCGCCACCATGGCATGTCCGACCTCATGATAGGCAACTATGAGCTTTTCCTTGTCCGTAAGGATCTTGTTCTTCTTCTTGTATCCGGCAAGCACCACCTCGATGCTCTCCTCCAGATCCTGCTGGGTCACCCTTTCCCTGCCTGCCTTGACGGCACGGATGGCAGCCTCATTTATCATATTGGCAAGCTCTGCTCCGGAAGCTCCGGGACAGGCCTTGGCGATGGCCTCAAAGTTGATGTTGCCCACCATCTTGACGTCCTTGGCATGTACCTTGAGTATGTCCACACGTCCCTGCATATCGGGAAGCTCAACGGGCACACGCCTGTCGAAACGACCGGGGCGCAGGAGTGCAGGATCAAGGGAATCCGGCTGGTTGGTGGCAGCAAGGACTATGATGCCCTTTGTACCGTCAAATCCATCCATCTCCGTAAGCAGCTGGTTGAGGGTCTGCTCCCTCTCATCGTTGCCTCCGAAGGCTCCGTTTCCTCTCTTCTTTCCGATGGCATCTATCTCATCTATGAAAATGATGCAGGGAGCCTTTTCCTCGGCCTGCTTGAACAGGTCCCTGACCTTTGCCGCACCCATGCCCACATACAGCTCAACGAACTCAGATCCCGACATGGAAAAGAAGGGTACGTCGGCCTCTCCTGCAACTGCCTTTGCAAGGAGGGTCTTACCGGTTCCGGGAGGACCCACAAGCAGTGCTCCCTTGGGTATCGTGGCCCCTATAGCCTTATACTTCTGAGGGTTGTGCAGGAAATCCACCATGTCCTGAAGAAGCTCCTTGGCCTCATCCTCACCTGCCACATCACGGAAGGTGACTCCGGTTTTATCCTTTTCATAGACCTTGGCATTGGCCTTTCCAAGGCCTCCGAACATGCCGCCTCCGGCTCCCATTGACTGCTGCATGCGCTTTGACAGCCATGAGCCGAAGCCGATCAGCACTATGAAGGGCAGAAGATTATAAAGGATCAGCCATATAGGAGATATGCTGGTGGGGATCTCAGGGGTAAACTGGGCGCCCGAATCATAAAGTCTGTCCACCAGGTCACTGTCCAGGCTCATGTAGCCTGTCCTGTATGTAAGGTTCGAATCCTCCAGCGTAAACGTGATGGTCCTTGCTTCCTCATCTATCATGACCTGATCGATATTGCCATTCAGGGTCTGGCTTATGAACTCATTGTAGCTTGCGTCCACTATGCTCCTGTTGGCCATTGAAGGCAGCAGGAAGAAGTTGAGCGCCAGTATGATAAGCATCGCGATCAGATAATAATAGATCATCTGCCTGGGCGGCTTCTGTCTGTGATGATTGCTGTTATTGCCTCCGTTTCCTCCCCGGTTATTGCTTCCTCCGGGAGCAGACGAGCCATTGTCGTCATTATCGAAGTCAAATATGTTTCCTAATTTTGCCATAATTACTCCATTTCTGTATATCAGCCCGGAAAAACGGCCATTTTACCGGTCATTTCCCTGAGCCTGATGCCCCTATACATGACATCATGTCACTAAGTATAAGAGCAAACTTCATTTAGCTCAAGTACCCGGACACAATATTTAGACAAAATTTATGAAGTTCACCGAACGTTCACAGCTGTCTTTATCTATATGCCCATGCATGATAAACTATGCCTATGAAAAGGAAGAAATATCCAGAAGAAACATACCGGAGACACGCCCGGCATAAAGGCTACGGGCGCAGCAGACGACGTAAGCAAAGCGCCCTGAGGAATCTTTTCCCCCGGCTTCTTATGCTGCTCCTTATCCTGTTTATTGCAGGGGCATTCATTTTTATGATGCGCTCCCTTTTCCCTTCCTATCAGAAGGACACCTCCGGCCCTCTTCCATCCTATCAGGAAGAACATTCCGAGGACATCCATTCGGAGCCTGAGACGGTCGCTGTAAGTGAGGCCCCAGCCGATTCCGGCATTTACCGGGATCCTTTCGTAAATGAAGGAAGCGATCCCGATTTATCCTATGACACGGAAGCTTCGGAAGAGCCGAAGACAGCTAGGCTGCTTTTTGCCGGTGACATATATCTCAGCAGCCATGTGCTCAGCGCCCACGACAGCGCAGGGGGCATAAGCGGCATATTGAGCCCGGACCTTATCTCACTCATAGATGAGGCGGATATCTTTATGGCAAATCTGGAATTTCCCTTCAGCAG
>DVNQ01000086.1 GCA_018714245.1 Candidatus Avilachnospira avicola | reverse complement strand
GCCCATAGGCCTGGGGTCAACGGTCTCCATGAGAGATATATCCGCGGCCTATCCCTTTGCAAATACCCTTGTGGTGCTGGAGGTGGATAGGGATGTGATAAGGCAGCTCCTTGAGCGCTGTGCTTCCTACTTTGTACTGAGAGATGGAAGGCCTGAGATATCCGATACATTTTTGAAACCCAAGGTGGAGCACTATAATTATGACTTTTTTGCAGGCATAAGGTATGAGTTCGACATCCGGAGGCCTGTGGGAGATCGGGTTACGATGCTCACAAGGGATGACGGAAGGCCTCTTGAAGGGAAGCTCAGACTCTGTACCAGCAATTACCGTGCTTCCGGTACAGGAGGATATGAGGTGCTTTCCGTTTGCCCAGTGCTTTACAGAGGAAGCAGAGAGATGCCTGATATCATAACGGAATATATCAGGGACAAAAGCCCTGTAAAGCTGCCGAAAGAACATCCTTTCAGGGTGATATTTTAACGCTTATATGGTATGATATATCCATAAGGAGGGGTACTTATGGAGAAGCATTTTACTATAGTCATACAGAGGCAGTTCGGTTCTCAGGGACGCAACATAGCAAAGCTCGTATCGAAAAAACTGGGGATCAAGTTTTACGACAGGACCATAGTTGAAAAGGTAGCTACGACTCTCGGCATGCCGGTGTCCCAGATAGCGGATGAAGAGGACAAGGCCGGAAGCGGGCTCCGTTATATCATGAACAAGTTTCCCCTCGGTACGGATGATGCCTATATGCAGAACATGATCTTTCAGGTGCAGAAGGATATCATCCTGGACATAGCTGAGAGAGAAAACTGCGTCATAGTCGGACGTTGTGCGGATTACCTTCTCCGTGACCGCAGGAACAATCTCAATGTCTATATATATGCGCCCTATTCGTACCGTATAGATACCTGCATAAAGAAGTACGGCATGACCGCTGACGAGGCGAAGCATATGATCGCTTCCGTGGATAAGGCAAGAAACAGCTATCATAAGTGCTATACAGGCACCCTGCCTTCAGATCCGGACAACATGGATCTTATGGTCAATTCATCCATCATGAGCCCGGAGGATGTGGCTGACATGATAGTAGAGGCTGCGGTGAAGGCATTCGGCCTTGATGGGCCTAAGGCCGCATAAAAAATTCGGCAACTTCAGTAAAATGAGGCCTGTCTCCCGGGATAGGCCTTTTGCATATGGTATTTTGAGAAGGAGGTACAGAGATGTCAGTAAAGGACAAGGTGCCGGGCACCGGCGGGGATCATTACATTCCTTATGAGGAAAGGAAGGGCCCTGAGTCAGTCGTCTATTTTACGAGAGACTTATCGGCTTCAGGCTTAAGAAGGATCAGCGCCCTCGTAAACGGCAATATGAAGGGAAAGGTAGCCATTAAGCTTCATACGGGAGAACCCCATGGGCCCAATATCATCCCCCGTCCCTGGGTGAAGGAGCTTATCGAAAAGGACCTTCCCGAAGCCACTGTGGTGGAGACTAACTCCTATTATGAGGGAGGCCGCTATACTACTGAACAGCATCTTGAGACCCTCAGGATCAACGGCTGGGATTTTTGCGACGTGGATATCATGGATGCGGAGGGCACTGCCATGATCCCGGTAAAGGACGGAAAATGGTTCGAGGAGATGTCCGTCGGAAAGGATCTTCTTAATTATGATTCCCTCTTTGTACTGACCCATTTCAAGGGCCATGTAAGAGGAGGCTTCGGAGGCTCCGATAAGAATATCGGCATAGGCTGTGCCGATGGACGCATAGGCAAGGCTATGATCCATACCACTCCCGGCTCATCGGACCAGTGGGACATAGGAGAGGAGGAGTTCATGGAGCGCATGACTGAATCTTCAAAGGCAGTGGTGGATCACTTTGGAGAGCATATAAGCTTTGTCAACGTGCTCCGCAACATGTCCGTTTCCTGTGATTGCGAAGGCGTGGATGCAGAGCCTGTCGTGACGCCCAATATAGGTATCCTGGCTTCCCTTGACATACTTGCCGTAGATCAGGCATCGGTGGATCTGGTGTATGCGCTGAAGCCTGAGGATAAGCATGCGCTGGTAGAGCGTATCGAGAGCCGCCATGGGCTCAGACAGCTTACCTACATGAAGGAGCTTTCCATGGGCAATGACCGTTATCATCTTATCGATATCGATAACGGCAATGCGGAGATAACCGCTGCAGAGGCGGTAAAGGATGTAGTGCCTTTTGAAGACTGATCCTGCCGCATATTGCATGAACTATATACTTAAAACGAAAAGAGCCATCTCCTGCCGGCAGTTCCGGTAAGGGATGGCTTTTTTATGGCAAATGCTTTATGGTTTTTACTGATAACGGCTCAGTATGCCCAGGCAGAGTTTTATGGAATTTGCTGCGGCATGCTTTTCAAAGGTGGGGTAATCCATGAGGGCTCCGTCATCAGCTCCGTCGGAGATGGCCCTTATGATGAGGAAGGGGATCCGGTTCTGGAAGCAGACATGGGCTATGGCGGCGCCTTCCATCTCGCAGCAGGTTCCGCTGAAGGTATTTATGAGCCAATCCTTCTGCTTTTCTGAAGATATGAAGATATCTCCGGAAAGAACTGTTCCGGAAAGCAGGTGTATATCGGGAATCTCAGCTGCAGCAGCTTCTTCGGCAAGAGTCCTGAGGCTCTCTGATGCCTGGAATCTCAGCCCGTCAAAGCCTTCCCTTACTTCCATGTCAGGGATGACTCCGGGGGTGTAGCCAAGTCCGCCTACGTTCATGTCGTGCTCTATGGCATCTGTGCTCAGCACAATGTCTCCTATATGGAGCCTTTCATCAAGGGCCCCGGCAACTCCCGAATTTATGATCCCGCTTACGGGAAAATGATCGATCAGCGCCTGGGTACACATGGCGGCATTGACCTTGCCTATGCCTGCCTTGACCACCACACAGTCGCGGCCCTTATAGCTTCCCTGATAAAATATGAGGCCTGTGGCCTTGGTTTCCTTTACGTCTGAAAGCTCCGATACTATGCCTTCTATCTCGCTTTCCATGGCTCCTATGATACCGAGCATGAGCATATTCTCCTGATAGTTATGTATAACTTAGTCCTGCTTTATGATCATATCGTTCCTGCCGGGACCATTTGATATGATCCTTATGGGTACGCCGATCTGCTTTTCAACGAACTCTATGTAGCGCCTGCAGTTTTCAGGGAGCTCTTCATAGCTCCTGATCCCTCTGATATCGCATCTCCATCCGGGAAGGACGGTGTAGACCGGATTTGCCTTTTCGAGCAGACGGGTGACAGGAAAATCCGTGGTCTGCTTTCCGTCTATCTCGTAAGCTGTACATACAGGTATCTCATCCAGATATCCGAGCACGTCAAGCACTGTAAATGCTGCCTCCGTGGCTCCCTGGAGTCGGCAGCCATAGGCTACTGATACGGTATCGAGCCAGCCTACTCTCCTGGGACGACCTGTGGTAGCGCCGAACTCGCCTCCGTCTCCGCCTCTCCTTCTAAGCTCATCAGCTTCATCTCCAAATATCTCACTTACAAATGCTCCTGCGCCCACTGCGCTTGAGTATGCCTTTACCACGGCGGTTATGTCCGTTATGGCATAGGGAGGGATGCCTGCGCCTATGGCGCCAAAGGCCGCAAGAGTAGAGGAGGAGGTGACCATGGGATATATGCCATGATCCGGATCCTTCAGGGCACCCAGCTGTCCCTCGAGGAGTATGCTCTTTCCCTCCTTTATGGCTTCGCACAGATATGCCGAGGTATCCATGACATAAGGGCTTATCATGTCTCTGTAGCTCACGAGCTCCTCAAGCAGCTGTTCCTCCCGAAGTAGGGGCTTATGATAAAGATGTTCAAGCATGACATTTTTAAGCTCACATATCCTTGATACCTTTTCCCTGAGTATGTCGGAGCTGAAGAGCTCGCTTACCTGTATGCCGATCTTGGCGTATTTGTCAGAGTAAAATGGAGCTATGCCGGAATGAGTGGATCCAAAGGACCTGGATGAGAGCCGCTCCTCCTCATAGGTATCCATAAGTATATGATAAGGCATGAGCACCTGGGCCCTGTCTGACACATAAATGTGAGGACGGGGTACACCCCTTTTGACCAGCTCATCCAGCTCTCTGATCATGTTGGGTATATTTAGGGCTACTCCGTTTCCTATGATGTTTGTGATATGATCATAGAAAACTCCTGAGGGGAGGAGATGCAATGCAAATTTACCGTAGTCATTGACTATGGTGTGGCCTGCATTGCTGCCTCCCTGAAAGCGTACGACTATATCCGATCCTGCTGCAAGCATGTCGGTTATCTTGCCCTTGCCCTCATCACCGAAGCTTGCTCCTACTATGGCTCTTACCATCCTGTGCCTCCTCATGTGACAGCTTATAATGACAGTTTATAATGACAGCTTTTTTACGAGTCTATATTATAGCAGACTTATACTTCTATGTCTTCGGTATCTTTGACCAAATAATGACTGTATCGTTCCAGCAGAGGCCTGATCTCTGACTCGAGATAATCGGCAGTCTGCCGGGAAGCCCTGCCAACATAATCGGAGGGCTTCATCCTTGCCTTAAGTTTGTCTGCATCCAGATCGAAGCCGGGGTCCGCAGCTATGAGCTCCAGGAGGATATTTGGCTGTCCCTCCTCCTTGATCAGGCGTCCGGCCTCCATGGAGTACTGCCTTATGCGCTCGTGAAGCTTCTGCCGGTCTCCGCCCGCCTTTACTGCATCCATAAGGATGTTTTCCGTGGCCATGAAGGGAAGCTCGGCTTCAAGATGCTTTTCGATGACCTTGGGATACACCACCAGTCCATCGACTATGTTGCGGTAGAGCCTGAGTATGCCGTCGGTGGCCAGGAAGCCCTCGGCTATGGAGAGCCTGCGGTTTGAGGAGTCATCGAGGGTACGCTCGAACCACTGGGTGGCGCCGGTCATATATGCGTTCTGTACATTGCTCATGACGAAGTTGCATAATCCTGCCATACGCTCTGACCTCATGGGATTCCTTTTATATGCCATGGCTGAGGAGCCGACCTGGTTCTTTTCAAAGGGCTCCTCTATCTCCTTGAGATGCTGCAGGAGCCGGAGGTCATTTGAAAATTTATGGGCTGACTGAGCCGTTCCTGCAAGGACAGAGAGTACTCTCGTGTCGGTCTTCCTTGAATAGGTCTGCCCGGAGACAGGAACACATCCCGCAAAGCCCATCTTTTCCGCTATAAGCTGATCCAGTCTTACACACTTTTCATGATCTCCTGAGAAAAGCTCCAGGAAGCTGGCCTGAGTGCCTGTAGTACCCTTGCACCCCAGCAGCCTGAGCTCTGATGACACATGCTCTGCATCCTCAAGGTCCATGACCAGATCCTGCATCCACAGGGTGGCCCGCTTGCCCACAGTGGTAGGCTGTGCAGGCTGAAAATGGGTAAATGCCAGAGCGGGCTGGGACATGTACTTATCCGCAAAGTCAGAAAGCAGAGACAGGGTATTTATTATCCCTTTCTTTATCTGCTCCAGGCCTTCTCTCATGATGATGATATCCGTATTGTCTCCCACATAGCAGGAGGTAGCTCCCAGATGAATGATGGGAGCGGCCTTGGGACACTGAAGTCCATAGGCATAGATATGGCTCATGACATCGTGACGTACCTCCCGTTCCCGAAGCTCCGCATCAGCATAGTTGATATCATCCTGATGAGCCCTGAGCTCTTCGATCTGCTCATTGGAGATATCAAGCCCGAGCTCCTGCTCAGACTCAGCCAGCGCTACCCAGAGCCTGCGCCAGGTGCGGAACTTATGCTCCTGAGAAAAAAGATACTGCATGTCCTTTCCGGCATAGCGCTCAGAAAGGGGGCTTATGTATTTTTCGTATCCGTTCATATATACCTCTTTGCAAAAAAAAATAAGAGATCGGCAGCCGCGCCCTGGAGCACGACTGCCGGCACTTATCAATTATATATGAAATAGAGCACAAGGGGAATACAAAGTAAGTAAAGTCCCGGATGTATCTCCTTTGCCTTGCCTGTAAATACCTTGATGATGACGTGGCCGATGATGCCTGCACCTATGGAGGCGGCTATGTTTGCGGTAAATGCACCGAAGACGATCATCAGGAAGGGACCGAAGGCCTCTGAGAAGTCGGAAAAGTCGATCTCCGCAAAGCCGCTGATCATCAGGAAGCCCACGAAGATGAGGGCAGGGCCGGTGGCTGCGTCAGGTATGATGACGAAGAGAGGCGCCATAAATATGGTGATCAGGAACATGATGCCGGTCACAAGAGCCGTAAGCCCGCTGCGGCCTCCCGCTTCAACACCTGAGGAGGACTCAACGAAGGTGGTGATGGTGGTACAGCCGGTGCATGCTCCGACGCAGGTACCTATGGCATCCACCAGGAAAGGCCTCTCTATGCCGGGAAGGTTGCCGTCCTTATCCAGCATCTTGGCCTTGCCTGCCACACCAAGTACCGTGCCCAGAGTTGAGAAGAAATCGCCGAAAAATGCTATAAACACCCATACCCAGAAGCTGGATGATGCAAAGCTTGAAAAGTCAAAGTTGAAGCAGATAGAACCTATTTCTGAGGCATCGGGGATGGCAAAAATGTGCTCGGGGAGCGTAGTCACTCCAAAGGGTATGCCTAAGATAGTGATGGCGGCTATGCCTATGAGTATGGCTCCCTTTACCTTATAGGCTGTAAGGGTCGCAATGATGATGAGGCCGATTATGGCAAGGATGACGGTAGGATCGGTAAAGTCTCCCATACCTATGCTGCCGCCTTCATAGCTTCCTATGCCGGTGTTGCTGAATCCAAGATAAGCAATGAAAAAGCCTATTGCTGCAGAAATCGCGATCTTGATATTTTTGGGTATCATCCGGACGATGATATCTCTTAAGCCCAGCACGGTAAGCAGCACGAATACTATACCGGAAACGAGTATGATCGCCATGGCACCGCCAAATGACATGTCACCTGACTGAATAAGCGTGCCAAGCAGGAAGTTTGTACCCATACCGGTGGAGAGGGCAAATGGCATGTTGGCATACAATGCCATAAAGATGGTAAGGTGGTAAGACCGGCGATGATCTCGGTCTTTACGTCAGTACCGTGCTCTTTGAGCTTGAAAAACTTTTCCATAGATCTTTCTCCCTTTAAAAGATATATTGAAAGTGCTGCAGGGGATCATGCCCCAATATTAAAAGCGGTCCTGCTTGGCAGGGCCGCTTTTTTGCTTAGAGAAATACCGGTATGAATTCCTGGGTGAGTCCGTCCACCAGTCCGAGATCCGTGATAACAGGGCCTGGAACTACGGGCAGTGACATGACTGCGGTGGCAAGTATGTGGAGCTTTCCTCCTG
>DVNQ01000085.1 GCA_018714245.1 Candidatus Avilachnospira avicola | reverse complement strand
GGAGACATAGCCCTGGGAGTTGACAAGAGCCTGGAGGCAAAGACAGGCGCCGAGGATATCTCTTCGATAGGCGCAGGAGATCAGGGTATGATGTTCGGATACGCCTGCAATGAGACCCCGGAGCTCATGCCCTATCCCATCATGATGGCCCATAAACTCACAAGGAAGCTTGCTGAGGTAAGAAAGAGCGGAGAGCTTGACTATCTCCGTCCCGACGGAAAGTCTCAGGTCACTGTGGAATACGACGAAAACGGCTGCCCCGCCCGTATCGACACCATAGTCATAAGCACCCAGCACGATCCCAATGCCACCCACGAGCAGATAGAGCGGGATATCATGGAGCATGTCATCAGAGCCGTGGTCCCCGCAGATATGCTGGATGAGGATACTAAGTACTATATCAACCCCACAGGACGCTTCGTCATCGGAGGCCCCCACGGAGACAGCGGGCTTACCGGGCGCAAGATCATCGTTGATTCCTACGGCGGATATGCACGTCACGGCGGTGGAGCCTACTCGGGCAAGGACCCTACAAAGGTGGACCGCAGCGCCAGCTATGCTGCCCGTTATGCGGCAAAGAATCTGGTGGCCTCAGGCCTCTGCGACAGGGTCGAGATACAGCTTAGCTATGCCATCGGAGTGGCAAAACCCACCTCCGTCATGATAGACACCTTCGGCACCGCAAAGGTCCCCGAAGACGTACTTTCGGCCGCAGTAAGGAAGGTCTTTGACTTCCGTCCCGCAGGCATCATAAAGATGCTGGATCTCCGCCGTCCCATCTATAAGCAGACTTCTGCCTACGGACATTTCGGACGTACGGACATAGATCTGCCCTGGGAGCACACCGACAGGGCTGAAGACCTTAAGGCTGCAGTAAAGGAGTTTATGTAAGGACAGTTAGCTATAAAATACACACGGCAAAAGGCCGGCAGACATGTCTTAAAGATATGTCCGCCGGCCTTTCAATATTTCAGCCATCAAATATCATATTTTTCCAGTTACAGTCCCGCTGATGTCTGACGCTTTCTGAATCTGACCAGCCCGGTGCGGTTAAGCGCAATCATGATGGCCGGGATAAAGATGAGCTGCAGGATAATGCCGGGGATGGCATTCAATAATGCCCCCGCCATGAACATCTGCCATGTAAATCCCTGTCCGCTGATCCCAAGAAGGATCATCTGCACAAAGCCCCATACGATCCTGCCTGCCAGCATGGCAGCAATCATCGAACGATACAGGGCGATCACGCACTGCCATCTGGAGGTCCCGTAAAGGAAGCCCGCCACAAGGCCATAAGTCATAAGTTCAAAAGCCATGGCGATCCCTGTAGGGAACAGTACCGGCATGCCGAAAACTGCGTTCCTCAGTATCGGCAGGATAAATCCCAGGATGGCACCGTATCTCCATCCGCATATCAGCCCACAGAGAAATACAGGGATGTGCATCGGCAAAAGCATGTTGCCGATCTGGGGGATCTGTCCCGTCAGGAAGGGCAGAACCAGGCCTAATGCCAGAAACATGGCCGTAAGTGTCAGATCTTTGCTGTTTCGATTCATCGGTTGAGTCGCACTCCTTTTTTCAAGCTTTCAATGTTTCCACTGATCCTAACAGTATACTTCCGGACAGAGCAAATATCAAATCTCTTTTCTCAGCTCCTCCAGCAATTCTTCTTTTGCAAAAGCCTTCCAGTGGCCGCCTATGGCAGTATCAAAATCCAGTTCTTCAAGCTTGCTTATCAGAGGCTTCATGCGTTCTGGATCCACGATCCATTCCGGATATTCTCCGGAGATACAGTCTCCGAAAAACAGAAGCCTTTCCTTTGGAAGCAGGATAAGGACCGCATCATCCGTGTGAGGTGATCCCACATGGAAGCAGCTGGCATGGATGCCTCCCAGATCCAGGGAGATCTCCTCATCAAAAACCAGATCAGCCCCGACAACATGCATTTTCTGATCCTTATATTCCAGGGCGATATGCTCATCCATGGCTTTCATTTTATCTTCTGTTTCGTCATTCCAGTCCCTGATAAGCTCCTTAAGATGGGCTTCCGTCCTCTTTTCCGCAAGAGAGATCCCGTTTATGGCGAACATGCCAAAGGTATGGTCCCAATGCCAGTGGGTCATGATCGTAAGATCCGGCAGGGGCAGCTCATTTTCCTTAAGAAGCTCATAGAATTCCTCCACATGCTCCCTGGAGTGCCCGGCATCCACGGCAAGGCAAAGCTTATCTCCGCGGATATAACCGATGACAGGACGGTCCCTATCCTCTTCAAATGAAGATACCCATACTCTCTCATTTATCCTTTTCAGTTCCATATATCTATCCTTCCCTGCTTTATTTACAGTTGTGCTCCCACTTTATTTTCAGTCCTGCGAAACCTACATGTCCGGAAGAGATTCACTGAAGCTTCCGAAGCACCGATCCATAGGCCTTTTCAGCATTTTCCACGCCTTCGCGGTAAAGTTTGTCTGCCTTCTCAAGAAGCTCCGAGGCATGTTTCCTGTCCTTCATGGATGAGGTATTTATAATGACATTTAGATATGCCGATCTTAAAGCGGCAGAAAGAGCCGCTGCCGAGCAGCCGGCATCGCTCAACAGAAGTTCAGAACCCTTTTCTGAAAGCTCCAGCGCCAGGTCTATGCCGCGGCAGCAAAGTTCCATAAGCGAAAGAGGCACAAGGCCTGCCCCATGAAGGCAGTCTTCCATGGCCTCGTCCCTGGCTTTCCTTTCCTCCTCGGTATCTCTGGGCATCTTATAGACCAGGCTCATGGGCTCAAATGCTTCCGCATCCCTGTCCATGGCGGCAAGGGCCTCATTCCTGAGCTCCTCGCATTCAGAAAGTATGCGCTCCATGTCCGCATTTACTGAAGCATACTTTGGCTTCCCAACCGTAAATGCAGCCGTCATCGAGGAAAGTGCGATCCCTACGGATGCCACGAGCCCCGCTGCACCTCCTCCACCCGGGACTGAGCTTTTTGAGGAAAGCTCCTTCGTAAACTCATCTATGGTGCTGTTTCTGAAATCGTATCCCATATCAGAATAACCCCTTTATGATGCCGTCATCCGTCACATCGATGTTTTCTGCCGCAGGCACCTTGGGAAGCCCCGGCATGGTCAGGATATCTCCTGTATATGCCACTATAAATCCTGCTCCGGCCTTTACCTTAAGGTCCCTTACCGTGATGCGGAAGCCCTTCGGAGCTCCAAGAAGAGCCGGATCATCAGAAAAGCTGTACTGAGTCTTTGCCATGCATATGGGCATATGGGAAAATCCCAGGGCAGTAAGCTCGGAAGCCGCAGTCTTCGCTGCAGGAGTCAGGTCGGCTCCGTCTGCATGATATATCCTTTTTGCTATGGTATCTATCTTTTCTTCGATGCTCATCTCATCCTCATAGGCAAAATGAAGCTCTGAAGACTGCTCGCAGAGCCTGGCCACCTCTTCTGCAAGGCCTGCTCCTCCCTTGCCGCCCTCAGCCCATACGGTCGAAAGGACAGCCTTTATCCCTCTTTCGGCGCATTTTTCTATGAGCAGCCTGTGCTCCGCCTCTGTATCCGTAGGAAAGGCATTGACAGCTACCACCGCCGGTATACCGTATACCTCAGTCATGTTTTCCACATGCTGAAGGAGATTGGGAAGTCCCCTCTCAAGGGCCTCAAGATCCTCATGCGAAAGCTCTGTCTTAGGCAATCCTCCATGCATCTTGAGGGCCCGTACCGTAGCCACCACTACCACGCAGTCCGGCCTTAGACCTGCCATGCGGCATTTTATGTCCATAAATTTTTCAGCTCCAAGGTCTCCTCCGAAGCCAGCTTCAGTCACCACATAATCAGAAAACTCAAGGGCCATGCGGGTTGCCATGACGCTGTTGCAGCCATGGGCTATATTGGCAAAGGGTCCCCCATGAACAAAAGCAGGCGTATGCTCCAGAGTCTGCACCAGGTTAGGCTTAAGGGCATCCTTAAGCAGGGCTGCCATGGCACCCTGAGCCTTCAGATCTCCGCAGGTCACCGGAGTACCGTCATGTCTGTATGCCACGATGATGCGCGCCAGTCTTTCCTTGAGATCATGAAGATCATTTGCAAGGCAGAGCACTGCCATGATCTCAGAAGCCACTGTGATCTCAAATCCATCTTCTCTGGGAACTCCGTCGGTACGCTTCCCAAGTCCGTCCACCAGGTTTCTGAGCTGTCTGTCATTCATGTCCACGGCCCGCTTCCAGGTCACCCTTTTTACATCTATGCCAAGGCTGTTTCCCTGATAGATATGATTATCCAGCATGGCAGCCAGCAGATTGTTGGCAGCCCCTATGGCATGAAAATCTCCGGTAAAATGAAGGTTGATATCCTCCATGGGCACCACCTGAGCATAGCCGCCTCCTGCCGCTCCGCCCTTGATCCCGAATACCGGGCCGAGGCTGGGCTCCCTGAGAGCCAGGGCACTTTTCTTTCCGATATATCTGAGGCCGTCCGCAAGGCCAATGGATGTAGTGGTTTTTCCTTCTCCTGCAGGAGTAGGCGTGATGGCAGTCACAAGTATGAGCTTTCCCCTGGGGCCGTCCTTCCTGCCTGCGATCAGCCTGTAATCGATCTTTGCCTTATACTTTCCGTACTCCTCCACATAATCCTCATCTATGCCGAGGGAGGCCGCAACCTCACTGATCCTCTTCATCTCCGTGCTCTGGGCTATCTCTATATCGCTCTTATATGCCATACCGCCACCTCCGAAATGATATGCTTAAGCTATGGTATCATAAATAAAAGATTTATTCAAAAAAATTGCCTTGATAAAACTTTTTCCCCTTTCAATGGGTCTATTATACAGAAACCAAAAGGAGTCATAAATCATGAAAGATAAAAAATATGAGCTTACGGTCTCTGCCCTGATAAAATACCAGGATGCCATGTATCGTCTCGCCATGTCCTCCCTGAGGAACCGGGATAATGCTCTGGATGTCGTTCAGAACTCTGCCCTGAGAGCCCTGGAGCATTATCAAAGCCTCAGATCTCCCGAAAGCGTCAAAAGCTGGCTTTTCCGCATAGTAATTAATGAATCTGCCAGGTATATGAGATCTGCGGCAAAGGAAATACCCAATGATCAGGACATTACGGAAGAGATATATCATGAAAAAGCCTTTGATAAGGACGGAGAAGAAGTCCTTGAAGCGGTCATGAAGCTTCCCGCCGATCTCAGGGTAATAGTGATACTGAGATACTATGAGGATCTTAGCCTGAAAGACATCTCAGATATCACCGGCGTAAATATCAACACGGTCAAATCAAGGCTTTATGCTTCACACAAAAAACTTGGAGCAGAGATAAAGGAGGAATATCTGTGAACATATTGAATGGAAAAGACAGTTATGAACATATGGAGATTCCTGAGGAGCTCCATCTCAGAATCAATGACATAATAATCAGCGACAGGAAGAAAAAAACGGAAAGGAAGGTCATCTTCATGCTTAAAAGGTCTCTGGCAACAGCAGCAGCATTTCTCGCAGTATTTACAGCAGGCCTGAATGTAAGTCCCGCCTTTGCAGAAACAGCTTCAGAGCTTCCCATCATAGGAACTCTCGCAAAGGTACTTACGATAAGATCCTATCATACCGATGAGGGAGATTTCAGGATAGATATGGAAGTGCCTGCCATAATCTCCTCTGATACATCCGCTGAAAGTACTGAAGAATTCACAAATGCGGTCAATGCTGAGATCCAGCATCTGATCGATGAATATACCGCTTCAGCTAAGGAAGAATTTGAGGAATATAAAAAAGCCTTTTTTGCAACCGGAGGCACGGAATCTGAATGGGATAATCGGCAGATGGATATCATCGTGGATTATGAAATAAAATACCAAAAAGCTCCTATACTTTCACTTGAACTGATCACCGCAAAAGGCTGGGTAGCCGCTTCAGAAGAGAGACATTATTATAATCTTGACCTTGATTCCGGTATGGAAATTAAGCTGTCAGACCTTCTTGGAGAGGACTGGATAGCTCTGTGCAATAAAGAGATCGATAAACAGATATCTGAAAGGATAGCTTCAGATCCCGGTCTTTCCTTTTACGGATACGGAGATAATGATCTAACCGGGGAGAAATTTTCCACTATTGATGAAACCACGGATTATTATATAAATGCTGATGGAAATGCGGTGATCGTTTTTCCGGAATATTCCATAGCTCCCGGATATATGGGAATACAGGAATTTGTTATCGAACTGCCTTAAGGCCTGGCCTCTCTGAACAGAAAGCCTGCTGTTCCCAACATCCTTTACATATTTTGACAAAAAAAGACAGGAAGGCTCAGCTTTCCTGTCTGTTTTTTTATCACTCCAGCTCAAACGCACCGGTATAGAGCTGATAATAAACGCCCTTCTTAGCGATAAGCTCGTCGTGGCTGCCCCGCTCTATGATGCGTCCGTGGTCCAGGACCATGATCACATCTGAGTTCTGTACCGTCGAAAGCCTGTGAGCTATGACAAAGGTGGTACGTCCCTTCATGAGCCTGTCCATACCGGCCTGAACCAGGGCTTCGGTATGGGTATCTATGGAAGATGTAGCCTCATCCAGGATCATGACGGGAGGATCTGCGACCGCTGCCCTCGCTATGGATATGAGCTGTCTCTGGCCCTGAGAAAGACCTGCCCCGCCGCCCTTCAGATAGGTGTTGTAGCCTTCCGGCAGCATGCGTATGAAGCTGTCAGCATTTGCAAGCTTCGCAGCCGCGATACATTCCTCGTCAGTTGCGTCCGGCTTTCCATAACGGATGTTATCCATGACCGTTCCTGAAAACAGGTATACATCCTGAAGTACCACTCCAAGAGAGCGTCTCAGGTCCTGCTTCATTATCTTATTGATATTGATGCCGTCGTATCGGATCTTTCCGTCATCTATATCATAGAAACGGTTGATCAGGTTCGTGATGGTGGTCTTTCCGGCACCGGTAGCCCCTACAAAGGCCACCTT
>DVNQ01000084.1 GCA_018714245.1 Candidatus Avilachnospira avicola | reverse complement strand
AGATCCAGACTGAAGGAGACCAGCGATAAGGGGGACAGGCGTGCCGCTCTGGCCCTGTCGATCCTGGACGCTCCTGAGAGAATGACAACTGCCATGCTCATAGGAGACACGCTTTCAAACGTGGCTGCTTCAGTGCTTGCCATTAGGCTCGCACTTTCAGACGGATACAGAGGGCCCATCAGCACACTCATATGGATCATAGCCATAGCCGTTATCATCCTGATCTTTGGTGAGATCATACCGAGAAAAGCCGGTGACATAGATCCGGAGGGCTTTATTGTAAGACATGCAAAGGCAGTCAATTTCATTACCATTGTTTTTACCCCTCTGGTGCTGCTGGTCAATTTTGCGGCCAGGCTCATACTGCTGCTTCTTCATATCAAGCCGGATTCCAGAAAGGCCATAACGGAAGAAGACCTGAGGGATCTGGTTGACATGGGCCATGAAGAAGGTGTCATCGAAAATGAAGAGAAGTTCATGATCACCAACGTTTTCGATTTCGGCGACCAGACTGCAAAGGACATCATGATACCCAGGGTCGATATGACCTGTGTGGATGTCATGTCCACCTACGATGATCTGATAGGGATCTTCAGGGAGAACCAGTATACGCGTATGCCGGTCTATGAAGAGGATACGGATAACATTATCGGCATCATCAACATAAAGGATATCCTTCTTCTTGACAATAAGGACGCATTTTCCATCAGGGACTGCATGAGAAAGCCCTTTTTTACCTTTGAATCCAAGAAGGTATCGAAGCTTCTGAATGAGATGCGCAAGTCCTCAAATAATGTTGCCATAGTGCTCAGTGAGTACGGATCCTGTGTGGGCATGATTACTATGGAGGATATGCTTGAAGAGATAGTCGGAGATATCCGTGATGAATATGATGAGGATGAGGAAAAGAACCTTATCAACATAAAGGTATCCGATAAAGAATATCTCGTTGACGGCAGCATGAGGCTGAATGATCTGAACGAGCTCATGGGTACCAGGCTGTCATCCGAGGATTATGATTCGGTAGGCGGTTATATTACCGGCCTGCTTTCGCATCTTCCGGATACCGGAGAATCCGTGACCGAGTCCGGACTCAAGTTTATCGTGGAAGCTGCAAATGATACCAGAGTCGAAAAGGTAAGGATATTTAAGCTTGACGACCAGCAGGAGTCATGATAAGATTGATAGGCTTTTGAAATTATACCAAGTAAAGTAAGGTGTTCCGCTGGCAGACCTGTTATGAACATCGGATGATTTAGGAGGAAAAGAAATGCAGGAGATCATTGCAAAGATCGAAGAGGAACAGAAGAGAGCCGATGTTCCCGAGTTTTCAGTAGGTGACACAGTAAGGGTACACAACCTTATCCGTGAGGGAAACAGAGAGCGTGTTCAGGTATTTGAGGGTACCGTACTCAAGAGACAGGGACATGGCATCAGAGAGACATTTACAGTAAGAAAGCTTTCAAACGGCGTTGGCGTTGAGAAGACCTGGCCCGTACACAGCCCCTTTGTTGTAAAGGTTGAGATCACAAGACGCGGTAAGGTAAGACGTGCTAAGCTTAATTACCTGAGAGGCAGGATCGGTAAGGCTGCCAAGGTCAAGGAGCTTATGCGCTGATCTGTATACTGACTTTTTACGATCCTTTGTCCCTTATGGACAAAGGATTTTTTTGACTTAAGCTTTAACCATGGGAGAAAATGATGGGACTGGATCTTTATACCTATGAGGACAATTCCATATTGAGGACCATAGTTCACTGGATTGTGGATATAGCTGTGGTTGTATCATTTGCCTGGTTCATCGTATTCGGTTATCTCAATCAGACCATAGTGAACGGGCACAGCATGTCACCTACCCTTGAGGCTGATGACATATGCCTTGTGGACAGGATATCCTACTCAGTCGGATCTCCCAGACGATATGACATAGTTCTTTTTGAACGGTCAGATACGGGACAGCCCAATGTAAAGAGGGTGATAGGCCTTCCGGGGGAGACTGTTCAGATAATCTCCGGCGTTATCTATATTGACGGAGAGCCTCTTGATGATGAACATATCAAGCATATCTCTCTTTCCGGGATAGCGGAAAACCCTGTGCTTCTGGAGGAGGATGAATATTTCCTTCTGGGAGACAATGCGGATTCTTCAGAGGACAGCAGATTCCCCAATATCGGCAATGTGGACAGGAAGGACATTATCGGAAAGATATGGTTCCGGCTGGTACCCATGGAAGAGCTTGGCTTTATAAAATAGAAATGATCCTTAAGGATCCAAAGGTGATATATGAATATACAATGGTACCCCGGGCATATGACCAGGGCAAGAAGAGAGATGGAAAAGGATGTGAAGCTGGTTGACCTTGTCATCGAGCTTCGTGATGCCAGATGTCCCTTTTCAACGGAAAACCCAGATATCAGAAAAATAGCCGGAAACAGAAGACGGCTCATACTCCTTAACAAGGCTGACCTTGCTGACCCTGAGGCTACAAAAGCCTGGAGAGATCATTACAGATCCAGAGGTATTGAATCAATTGCGCTGGATGCAAGAAACAGGGATCATATAGGAGCTGTACGAGCTGCGGCATCCAGGCTTTCCGAGGAGAAAAGGGAAAGGGATAAACGCCGTGGGATCACCGAGGAAAGGCCCGTTAAAGCCCTCATATGCGGTATCCCCAATATAGGCAAATCCACCTTCATAAATTCAGTACTTGGCCGTGCTTCAGCGAAGACCGGAAACAAGCCTGGGGTTACAAAGGGAAATCAATGGATCACTCTCAGCGACGGATTCATGCTTCTCGATACTCCGGGTGTACTCTGGCCCAGATTCGAATCCGAAGAGGTAGGCATAAACCTTGCTCTTATAGGCTCCATCAATGATGAGATCGTTAATTCCGAAGAGCTGTGCATAAAGCTTATAGGAAAGCTGCGAACGGCTTACCCGGATGCCCTTATGAAGAGATATGACATAAGCCCTGATGAGCTTGAAAAGGCCATGGACTCCCATGAGATCCTGCCTCTTGGGGCGGACAAGGAGGCTCTTTCATATATGGATATAATAGCCAGAAGAAGGGGCTGTCTCAAAAGGGGAGCGGAGCCTGACTATGAACGATGCTCCAGGCTTGTGATCGATGACTTCCGAAGCGGCAGGCTTGGAAGGATCAGTCTTGAGTTTCCGGAGGAAAAATGACATGATCCAGGATATTTATCCTCATAAATTTCATAATGAATATAAAAACCAGGCTCCGAAGCCGGGAGATCGGATACTTTTCTACGATGGAAGGAAGACCCTTCTTAACGGAAGGACCGGCCTTCCCTTTTCCTATGAGGAGACAGACCATATCTGTCCTCTTTCAGGCGTTCCTACAGTTTATCTTTTTGCAGTAGATGAGATCGCCTTTTTCTGGGGCAGAGTCATTCCCGCCGGATTGATTGAGCAGGGGATTTGGGTGGAGGACAGGCATTTTCGGGACATGAAGCCGGAATGGATGGCATTTTCCTGCATCACCTCAAGCCAGCTTCACAGCTTTTATCACCAGCACCAGTTCTGCGGCTGCTGCGGAGCCCCTGCACTTCCGGATGAAAAGGAAAGGGCCATGAGATGCCCTGTCTGCGGACATATAAGCTATCCTGTAATATGTCCTGCTGTCATAGTCGGGATCACCCACGGCAGCAGGCTGCTCCTTACCAAATATTCCAGGCCAGGGACCATAAGAAAATATGCCCTTGTTGCCGGATATACGGAGATAGGCGAATCCCTGGAGGATACGGTAAGAAGGGAAGTCATGGAAGAGGTAGGGCTTTCCGTGACAAATATCAGATTCTACAAAAGCCAGCCCTGGAGTTTCTCAGGAAGCCTTCTCGCCGGGTTTTTCTGTGATCTTTCGGGCGATGATGAGACAGTACGGCTTCAGGAGGATGAGCTTTCAGAGGCCTCCTGGTTTGATCGGGAAGAGCTTCCGGATGGAGGCTCATCCATTTCCCTTACACATGAAATGATAGAGGCATTCAGAAACGGGAAGTGCTGATATGTCTGCTGTATATTCAGACACAGGCCCATATTCAAATTCCTCGAAGGATATGATAAAATACACATCGTGACTAAAGGATATGAAAAACTGATAAATAAGCTTAAGCCGGAAAAGCTTGAGGCAGAAAGATCCAGGCTTGCGGCCATGAAGAGCCATGAGGAAGCTTCGGCTGCCTCAGGCTTTGATTTTGTGCTCGGAGTTGATGAGGTGGGAAGAGGCCCGCTCTGCGGCCCTGTGGTCACGGCCTGCTGCGTGCTGGATCCCGGATATGAACTTCTTTTTCTGAATGATTCAAAAAAACTGTCCGAAAAGAAGCGGGAGATCCTTTCGACAGAGATCATGGAGCATGCGGTATGCTATGCCTTTGGCGAAGGCTCGCCGGAGCTGATAGATAAGATCAATATACTTAATGCCACAAAGACTGCTATGAAAGAAGCGATAAACGCCTGCGCAAATGAGCTTTTCCGCCGATACGGAAAGGATCTCAGGCTAAAGGTGCTTATAGACGGCAATCAGAAGATACAGGATCTGCCTTATGAGCAGGAGACCATCGTAAAGGGGGATTCTTCTTCAGTATCCATCGCTGCGGCCTCCATACTTGCGAAGGTAAAAAGGGATCATATGATGGAAGCTTATGAAGATGAGTATCCTGGATACGGGCTTGCCAAAAATAAAGGCTATGGGACCAGAGAACATCTGGAAGGCCTTGAGAAGCTTGGCCCCACTCCGATCCACAGACTGACCTTCGTTCCCAAGTCCAAGGCTGCGATAGGCCTTCACTATGAGAAGGTCGCTGCAAAGCTGCTTATGCTTAACGGATATGAAATCTTATGCGAAAACTATCGCTCAAAAGAAGGCGAGATAGACATAGTGGCCTGTAAGGATGGAATCCTTTGCTTTGCTGAAGTCAAATACAGAAGCAAGGATGCATACGGCTATCCTTCTGAGGCAGTTGACAGGAAAAAGCAGGAGAGGATATATAAGACTGCCCTTATCTACCTTAGTGATCCGGATTCGGTAAAGACAGATAAAAACGGCAGGAGGCCTGACCAGTACAGATTTGATGTGGTTGAAATACAGGGTGAAAGATACAGGATACTCCCTGATGCGTTCAGAAGACCCTCAGGTCTTCACAGAAATTATTTTACATGATATAAATGGAACTGAAATTAAACCGTAAAAATGATTCAGATGTATTTTCCCTTCATGAAGGAGATGTACCTTTTCTGAGCTTCAGGGCTCTGGACGATACAGGCATCTTCATGAATGCCTTTTCCACCAGATTTGGCGGGGTATCCGAGGGGTACCTTGCCTCCATGAACCTTACCCTGTCAAAGGAGGGAGAAAAGCCAGAGCATGTGGCCGAGAACTTCCGCCGTATGGCAGAGGCCTGCGGATTTGATGATTCACGAAAGAAGCTTTCTTTCCAGGGACATACGGTAAATGTCAGGGCGATCGGGAATGAAGATATCAGGAACGGGATCCTGAAATCCGACTGGGACGGATATGTGGATGGTATGGTGACGGATGTACCGGGACTTACCCTTGTAACCTTCTTTGCTGACTGTGTTCCTTTATATATCGCGGATCCCGTAAGAAAAGCCATTGGGCTTTGCCACAGCGGATGGAGAGGCACGGTCGGCCGCATTGGAGCCCTTGCCCTCCTTAGGATGAAGGAGCTTTATGGCACCAAGCTCTCCGATGTCATATGCTGCATCGGCCCAAGCATATGCAGGGATTGCTTTGAAGTAGGGCCGGAGGTGGCTGATGCCTTCAGAGAGGCATTCCCTGAGAGCTGGCATCGGGAGATCATATTCGGACCCACTGAGGACACCTCAGGAAATGAAAAATACCATGTAGATCTCTGGCGTACCAATGAGCTGATATTCCGGGATGCAGGCGTTATGGAAGGAAATATTTACACGACCAACGTATGCACGCGCTGCAATACTGAGGTGTTCTGGTCCCACAGGGCACTGGGTACGAGGCGGGGCAACATGGCCGCATTTTTATCGATAAAGGAATAATAGGAGGATATCATGTCAGACGGAAAAAAGAACATCATACTTACGGGAGACAGACCTACCGGGCCTCTTCACATAGGACATTATGTAGGATCCCTTAAAAGGCGAGTGGCGCTTCAGGAAAGCGGAAAATTTGATGACATTTATATCCTTATAGCCGATGCACAGGCGCTTACTGACAATGCGGATAATCCCAAGAAGATAAGAGACAATATAATCGAGGTCACCCTGGATTATCTCAGTACGGGCATAGATCCTGAAAAGACCACCATATGCATCCAGTCTGAGCTTCCTGCCCTTTACGAGCTGACTGCTTATTATATGAATCTGGTGACGACCGCCAGACTTGAACGCAATCCTACCGTCAAGTCTGAGATCAAAATGAGGGGCTTCAACGAGGGCGGAGCCGGACTTCCGGTGGGGTTCTATACGTATCCCATATCCCAGGCTGCGGACATAACTGCCTTCAAGGCAAACTGTGTGCCCGTAGGAGAGGACCAGATGCCCATGCTTGAACAGTGCAAGGAGATAGTCCATAAGTTCAACTCCACCTATGGAGAGGTGCTGGTGGATCCTCAGATCCTTTTAAATGACAATCTGGCCTGCAGGAGACTGCCCGGTACGGACGGAAAGGCCAAGATGTCAAAGTCCCTCGGAAACTGCATATATCTTCATGCCTCAAAGGAAGAGGTCCATCAGAAGGTCATGTCCATGTTCACTGATCCGGATCATATAAATGTATCCGATCCAGGAAAGGTGGAAGGAAACTGTGTATTTACCTATCTCGATGCTTTCTCCAGGGATGAGCATTTTGAGAGATATCTTCCCGAGTTCTCATGTCTTAATGAGATGAAGGAACAGTACAGAAAGGGCGGCCTTGGTGATGTAAAGTGCAAGAAATTCCTTGAGAAGGTCCTTAATGAAGAGCTTGAGCCCATAAGGGAGAGGAGAGCCAAGTGGGAAGCCGATATCCCGGCTGTCTACGATATACTGAAGGCGGGTACGGAAAAGGCAAGGAAGACCACGGAGCGTACACTTTCTGAGGTGAAGGCAGCGATGAAGATCGACTATTTTGCCGATGATGCCCTTATCTCCGAATGGGAGGCCCGCTGATATATGGAAGGCTTCAATGGCCATGGCCTGAGAGGATCCCTGCTTGAGGATATGCTCAACCGCACAAATGAGTCCTACAGGAGTAAGGGGCTTGCGCTGATCCAGAAGATCCCCACCCCAATAACTCCGGTGGAGATGAATGACAAGAAGCAGATCACACTTGCCTATTTTGAACAGAAATCCACAGTGGACTATATCGGGGCCGTACAGGGAGTCCCTGTATGCTTTGATGCAAAGGAATGTGCTGTGGATACGGTGCCGCTTCAGAATATCCATGAGCATCAGATCCACTTCATGAACGGGTTTGAACAGCAGGGCGGCATAGCTTTTATCATACTGATGTATACTCACAGGAATGAGATGTATTATCTTCCCCTTTCGGATATCAACAGATTCTGGGACAGGATGAAGGAAGGGGGAAGGAAATCCTTTACCTATGATGAGGTAGATAAATCCTATATCATACATAGAAAGGGAGAGTATCTGGCCCATTATCTGGAGCCTCTCAGCAGAGATCTGGATTCCAGGCAGGAAAAAACCGGTGCCTGAACAATATCTCCCCAAAGCTTATACCAGGAGTGCAGCTATGGAAAAGAAGATGAAGGTCATACTTGACGTGGATACGGGTACGGATGATGCGGTAGCCATCATGGCAGCAGTAAAGCATCCTGACATGGAGCTTCTTGCCGTATGTTCGGTAGCAGGAAACAAACCTGTGGAAAATACCACTGAAAATACCCTCAGGGTACTCCAGGCTCTTGGCAGTGATGTCCCTGTATATCGGGGCTGTGCCGAGCCGCTGGTTAAATCCATCACGCCCACAAGGATCCCGGATCACGGAGGCACCATGGCAGTGGTGGACGGAAAGGAATATCATGTCCATCCGGAGTATCTGGATCTTCCCGCGTCAGAACGGAGCCATGAGGATATGCCTGCGCCTATGTTTTATGTCGACTATCTCAGGCACGCAAAAGAGCCTGTGACCATCATAGCGGTAGGCCCTCTTACAAATCTTGCGGTAGCGCTTCTTATGGATCATGACATAGTAAAGAACATAAGCCGCATAGTTATAATGGGCGGCGGATTTATGTGCGCAAACAGGAGCCCGGTAGCGGAATTCAACATCTGGGCCGATCCGGATGCAGCGCAGTGGGTAATACACTGCGGAGCCGACATATTGATGGTGCCCCTTGACGCCACGGTAAAGACCGCATTTACGAAAGCGGATGCAGAAGACTTCAGGAGCCTTGGGACCTTCTGCGGTGACTTCTGCGCCGATCTCATAGACCTGAGGATAGATGCGGACCGGGCCATAAATCCTGAATGTCCTGACAACAATACTGCCATACATGATGCGCTGGCGGTTGTTGCGGCTTTGGATGCTTCAGTACTCAGGGATGTGGAGAGGGTACGCTGTGATATAGGCCTTGCGGATTTTGCTGAAGGAGCGACCCTTATAACAAGGTCCAAGGAGTTCCTTACCTCCGGTTTCGTGAAAAATGTGGATTTTGCCTTTTCTGCCGATAAGGAGGCCTATAAATCCAGGCTTATGGAGCTTTTTTCCTGAACCTTGATGTGAAGACTTATCCGCCATTAATCACGAAGGATAGGATTCAGATAGTTTTGTCTGCATTTCAATTTATACAAAAGGCTGGTTGACATGGGCACAATCATGATTTATGATTGTGCCTTGTTTTTCTTTTTTGGGGATGTGACGCAGAACATTATAAGAAAAGGAGAAACCAGATGAAAAAATTGTTGACTGCTGCGATCGTGACTGTATGCCTTGCGCTTACTGCCTGTGGATCATCTTCGGCTGAGGATACTTCCGCCGCTTCCACGGCCGTATCTTCAGGCTCTGATGAGACTAAGGAGACTTCAGGTGGACCCAAAGGCAGGATCGCATACATAGTGGGTGCCCTCGGTGATAAGTCCTTTGCTGATTCCGGTGAGGCCGGTATGGACATACTCAGATCCGAGGGCTGGGAGGTACGTACCGTGGAAACTGGCGATGCTTCCGATGCTGATCGATATGAGGACTATATCCTCGATGTGCTTGATCAGGGATATGACTACATTGTGGGCTATTCCACATATATGGAGATCATGGCTGATCTTGCGCCTGAGTATCCCGATGTAAAGTTTGTCGGTTTTGATCAGAACTGGACCGATGATCAGCTTCCTGATAACATGACCAGCATTTTCTACGCTCAGAATGAGGGTTCTTATCTTGTGGGCATGCTTGCTGCCGCAATGACAGAAAGCGGAACCGTGGCAGTCGACGTTGCAATGGAAAATCCTGTCATCAACGATTTCATTACCGGATACGTGGATGGAGTAAATGCATGGAATGAGGCAAACGGAACCGAGGTAAAGGTACTTCGTTCCGCCTGCGGGTCTTACAGCGATCCTGCAACCATGAAGTCACTTGTACTTGATCAGATAAGGAATAACGGCGCTGATGTATTTTATCAGGTAGCCGGAGGATCCGGTGACGGACTTTTTGAAGCCTGTGCAGAGACCGGAGATGTATGGGCGATCGGCGTGGATTCGGATCAGTATGCGGCATACATTGACTCTGAAAACCCTGAAAAGGCTGATGTCATCCTTACATCCATGCTTAAGGAGGTAGGAAACTCTCTTGTATCCATATTCCACAGCATTGAAGAGGGTGATGAGACCATGTGGGGACACACCATCACACTCGGCCTTGCGGATTCATCAGTCGGTTATGTGGACAATGATTTCTTCAGAACAAATGTTCCGGAAGAGATCAGGACGGCCATTGATGATGCTGCTGCAAAGATTGCCGCAAAGGAGATTCAGGTCAAATCCTATTATGACTTTGCGGATGAAGCAGAGTATATGGAATTTGTGGATTCAGCCGGCTGATATAGCTGAGCCACTTAACATGAAAAATATATATACATCGTCATATCACTGGATATGGCGGTGTATTTTTTATGCATTTTATGCAGGAACAGCTTGACTTTGCCCACAGCTTTTTGTATATAGTATACAGTAAAATGTTTTAGTAAAATTTTCTTTGCGGTAATAAATGAATTCAGATGATGCTTTATCAATGCCGTAAGGTTTTGTTTAATTAGCACAAGTTATAACGGAGCTTATCCCTTCTGATGTTGATAATAACCAACTTATAGGATATAATAGCTGAGAGAGAACACAAAGGAAGCCAATATATTTTTCAGAATGTATTTTGGCTTTTTATTATTTTATGCAAAGAAAGGAAAACTCGATATGGCACACAAACTTGAAGCACCTACTCCTCACATCCAGGCCAAGGTAGGCGAGATAGCCGAGACCATACTCCTTCCCGGAGATCCCCTCAGGGCGAAATTCATTGCTGACACCTTCCTTAAAGACGTAAAGCAGTTCAATCAGACAAGGAATATGTTCGGTTATACAGGTACCTATAACGGCAGGCCTGTTTCCGTAATGGGCACCGGCATGGGATGCCCCTCCATAGGCATATACAGCTATGAGCTTATCCACATCTATGGCTGCAAGAACCTTATCCGTATCGGAACTGCCGGCACCATGCAGCCCTATGTGCATTCCCGTGAGATGGTATTTGCTATGGGAAGCTGCACAAACTCCAATTATCCCGCACTTATGGGACTTCCCGGAACCTTTGCTCCTACCTGCAGCTATGAGCTCCTTGAGAAGGCCGTTGCTTCCGCAAAGAAGCTTGGCTATAAGTATCATGTAGGAAACGTGCTTTCCGGTGATATATTCTATGGTGTGGATCTTCCCTGCGCTACTACCTGGGCAGAGATGGGCGTACTTGCAGCAGAGATGGAGTCCGCAGCCCTTTATACCAATGCTGCAAGGGCAGGAGTAAACGCACTCTGCATCGTGACCATTTCTGACGGTCCCGATGAGATCACCACGGCTGAGGAGAGACAGACCGCTTTCACCCAGATGATGGAAGTTGCTCTTTCACTGGCATGATCAGTACAGGTAACTGATTTCAGAATCAATTAAGAGAAAAGGATCAATTCTTATGGCTGGCAACATTAAACTTGAAGCTCCTACGCCTCATATCCAGGCAAAGGTAGGAGAGATAGCTGAGACTATACTCCTTCCCGGAGATCCTCTCAGAGCAAAATTTATCGCAGACACCTATCTCAAGGACGTAAAGCAGTTCAACCAGACCAGAAATATGTTCGGATACACCGGAACATATAACGGCAAGCCTGTTTCCGTAATGGGCACCGGCATGGGATGTCCCTCCATGGGCATATACAGCTATGAGCTCATCCACATCTATGGCTGCAAAAACCTTATCCGTATAGGTACTGCAGGAACCCTTCAGCCCTA
>DVNQ01000014.1 GCA_018714245.1 Candidatus Avilachnospira avicola | reverse complement strand
AGTCATCATGCCGGATAAGAAGATCTTCAATACTTCTGATGGCAGTATGGAGAACATGGAAGCATCCTGGACTCAGAGTGCAGTAGCAACGATTGCTCCAACTTATGACGCTTCAACATATACGAAGATCTCCTGCAGCGGGATAGGTTCTGCCTTTAATAAGGGAGATGCCGTGAACATCTCAGGATGTTCTCAGGACGTGCTTAATGGCAGCAAGATCATCCAGGAAATAGGCGCGAACTATATAGTGATCATCGGCCAGATCGATGCGCAGACCACGCAGCAGAGCGGGATCACAATTACCAGGACAGTCCCGGATATGGATTATATATGCGAGTCAGACAACAGGCTCTGGGGCTGCAGCAGTGAAAACCATGAGATATATGCCTGCAAGCTCGGTGATCCAAAAAACTGGAACAGCTTTGAGGGAACGTCCATGGATTCGTACGCTGCCACTGTGGGATCAGATGGTGACTTCACAGGATGCATCAGCTATATGGGCTACGTCTTATTCTTCAAAGAAGATTGTATCCACAAACTCTATGGGACTAAGCCTTCAAACATGCAGATCACTACGTATCCTTATCGGGGAGTGGCTGAAGGCTGCAGCAGGAGCCTTTGTGTTGTGAATGAGACTCTTTATTATGCCGGCAGGAACGGGATCCTCAGATATGACGGAGCGATGCCGGAGGATGCGAGTGCTGCCCTGGGCGTTATCAGAATAGAGGAAGCAGCAGGCGAGACCTATGAGGGCAAATACTATGTAGGCCTTAAGGATGACAAAGGATCAGAGAGCCTCTATGTATTTGATCCTCGCTATGGAACCTGGCACAGAGAGGATGAGACATTCTTTGAATTTGCGAAGTCCGGAGGTGGTGATCTCTATTATGTAGAGGATAATAAGCTCAGAAAAATAGCTGACAGCTCCGGATCAGAGAGAGTGGATTGGTATGCAGACAGCGGAGCGCAATATGAAGGCAGCCTTAACCGGAAGCGTGTATCAGAGCTGCAGCTTATGGTCGAGATGGAAAAGGATACGCTTTTTGAAGTATTTGTAACATACGATGAATCTATGACCTGGCAGCGCGTGTATTCAAAGAAGGCTCCTGATCGCATATCAGAGTCGGTAAGCATAGTGCCGAGGAAGTGTAACCATTTTAGATATAAGATCCAGGGGGCCGGTAAATTTAAACTATATGCACTTTCGAAGACTGTAAGGATAGCGGGGAAGAGATAATGGCAGCATTTATTGAGACAGGGATCGATTATTCCAGGATAGATGATCTGCCTTACATGAAGAGATACATCATGATGCTTAATGATGACCTCCGCTACATGTTCAATAACCTGGATCCGAAGGACAACTTTTCGGAAGAAGGACTTCGGTCATACCAGGAGCTTGACGGGCAGATATCTGATATAAGCCTGAGTTTGAATCAGCTTAATACAGAGTTTACGGATGCCCAAAAAAGCGTATCATCGGGACTCTCTCAGATGTCAAATAGCATATCTCTTTATGTGGAAACTGGGGATGTGACCAATCAGATCAATCTCTCTGACGGGACCATAAGCATAAATGCCTCAAGGCTTCATGTCACATCGGATAACTTTACCGTAAACGACACGCAGCTTAAGGCAAAAGGCGAGATAGTGGCCACAGGAGGCTCTATCGGGGCTTTCCAGCTCGTTAAAGACTCAAGCGGTAAAGAATATCTAAAGGGTGGGGCAGGCTCCAAAATAAGCTCAGGACAGGTCTATGGAAGCAAGGGAGATTTCGGAAGCCTGGAATGTACCAATGGAACAGTCGTGATGACGAATGATACCTGGTACATGTGGAACTGCAGGATCCAGAGCGACGGACTTGAAATCAGCGGAGCATTTGAAGCCGGTGCCATGGATATAGCAAGATATGATGCTGAGAATGACCGATATACTGCCTGGTATCCTCTTACATGTCGTGAGGCCATATATGCGGATGAGATACATGTCGGCAGGAATTGGGATGACAGCGGACAGGTGAGATGCTACAGCGTGTACTCATATTTCGAGGGCGCAGAAAAGCCGGATCCTTACGGGGATGAGTTTTCCGACAGGAGGCTTAAGCGGGATATTCAAAGCCTTACGAATGCCATGGCCATGAGGATGATCGAAAAAATAAAGCCGGTAAGTTACAGACTCATAGGTGATGATAAAGATCAGCTGGGAGTAATAGCCCAGGACCTGAAGGAAGCATGTGACGAGATCGGAGAGGACTTTGGACTTATATCAAACTATGAAGGATATATGACAGTGGGCTACACAAGGCTCATCCCCATTATCGCGGCAGCTCTCAGATGGACCAGAGAGGAGATCAACAAATGGCAGTCTACGAAAGCGGGGTAACAGATGCGAGGGGATATGAGCAGGTAAGCGATTATCTTTTTGATCTCAATGAAAGGATCAAATACTACTTTCAGGCCCTTACACCGGAAGATAACTTTACATTTGAGGCTTATCAAAGCTATCTGCAGAAAGGCTCCCAGGTAGGAATATTTGAGCAGACAGAGAGCGGCATTCAGAATACCATATCAGACTACAGCGAAGAGACATACAGCCAGGTACATCTTTTTAATGATCACATAGGCCTGCTGGTCAATAAAGGCGGAGTAACTGCAGCGCTCAATATTGAGTCTGAAGATATCAACATAAAGGGAGACAGGCTTCAAATAACCGGATCAAACCTTAACCTTACACTGGACGGAGACCTTCTCTTCCGGGGCGAAGTGATAGCTGACCTGGGAGATATTGGCGGCTGGTTTATAGCCGGAGGTGAGGACCAGAAATATATCGGAGGTACATCAGACTCTAAGATCACAGTTGATTCCTTGGAAAGTGATGAGGAGATGTCCTTTAACGATGTCAATGTGCATGGGCCTACGGACTTAAGCAGATCTGATATAGAGCTTTCCGGAGCGATCATCGAAACGGATAAGAGTACGATCTTTGAGGATGGATTTTCAGGGTGGTCAATAGACTGCCATACCTACATGGTGGTATGCGGCGCTGCCAGGGCATACACAGAGGTAAATGTAAATGGCCAGATAACATGTGCAACCTGCTATACCAGCGCTGATGGATCTACCTGGTCAGATGCAAGATTGAAAAAGGATATAAAAGACATAAGCCTTGAAGAAAGCAGGAAGATTCTTACGGCAGCGGATCCCTTTATTTATGACAGGATAGACACGAAAGAACATCAGGCAGGTTTTATGGCTCAGGATCTTACGATGTCTGATCCGGAAGGCAGGTACGGGATATGGGATAAAAGGGATGGATTTTATCAGGTGTCCTATAAAGCCCTCATTCCTTTCCTTGTAAAGGAGCTTCAACAGCAGACGAAGGAGATCGAAGAGATATGCAGCAGGACATCTTGAAACAGATAAAATCCAGAATCCTCATGATAAATGAGAACATTCGCGGGAATATAAACTCCCTGTCTCTGGAAGGGAACTTCGAGTCTCAGGTGGTATCCACCTATCAGGAATGGAAGAATAATGCCCTTGAGATCTACCACGATGCTGAAAGCCTTCGAGCTGTGGTCAGTAAGCTTGACTCGGATGTGGCAGCAGAGATCTCTGCCATGAAGAAGTCTCTGACTTTAAAAGTAACAAAAGAGGATGTCTGCTCTGAGCTTTCGATAGAGACTGACGGAATCTATGCGACTACGAAATATTTCCTCGTGGACACCACGAATTTTAAGGTAGAAAAGACCGGAGTCTACATGAAAGGCATGATATATGCCACATCCGGAAGCATTGGCGGATGGGAGATATCAGGGAACTCCCTTGTGGGGGCCAGGGACCCGTCCGGTAACGCAGCGGCCATCGATGGAGGGACCATCGAGGCCCTGAGCGCCTCCGGAAAGACATTTGCTTTTAAGACCCTGGATTTTAATCCGGAATATGAATCTGACTACCATGAGATCAACCTCAGTAATGCATCGATTTCAGCATCAGGAGGGGAAAGCTCCGGATATCCTACAAGCTTCGGAGAACTCACTGTCCATGGGGCTGTCACGCTTCAAACTTCACTTTCCTGCGGTGAGTTCCATTGTACTACGCTTCGAGCTCAGAATAGTTCCGGCACATATCAGACCATTTACTGTGATGAGATCATAACAAACAATGAGTCATTCTCTGACAGGAGGCTTAAGGATCATATCAGATATATGGATCTTGAAGAGGGAAAGGCGATCATGCAGCTTAGGCCAGTAAGCTTTATATATAGGGAAAACGGAAGGAAGAGTGCGGGATTTATAGCCCAGGAACTTATGGAGGCGCTGCCGCAGTATCCTTTTATAGTTGAGGAACGGAAGGGATACTATGGGATCTCCTACAGGCAGCTTTTACCGCTTATGATCCTGCAGCTTAAGGCCAACATAAAGAAGATAAAGGAGCATAGAAATGGAAAAGAATGAAAAGGAAATGATGATGATAGCAAAGGAAGATCTGTTGGCGGCGCTGCAGATCCTTGACCAGATCACGGTAAAGGGCACAAACAACTGCCGTGCAGTGGCTTATGTGGATCAGCTCCTTCGGACAGCAAAAGCAGAGCCGAAGGAGAAGGAAGAAGAGGTGAAGTAAATGGCATTAGGAAGCATAGTCGATTATTTGGATTTACAGGGGCAGGACAGCTCGTATGCTGCCAGAAAACAGCTGGCCCAAAAGAATGGGATCCAGAATTACCGTGGCACAGCCCAGCAGAATACTCAGCTTCTGGGGATCCTTCGTTCCGGCGCGGGTAATGGCAGCAGTCAGACGTCCGGACCTTCCGGGGCAGGAACAGTAGGTGCGGCTCCGGGAGCTCCTGCGGCTGTAGCAGCAGGCAGTGTCCAGACTGTATCAGGAGGCCCTGGCGTTACATCATCTTCCGGATCTGCATCAGGCAGCACTACACAGCAGCGGACCTATCAGAGGAGTGACCGTGTGAATCAGCTCTACGACCGGGCCCAGGCTGCAGCCAATGATATGCCCGGAGATTACAGCCCATCCCAGTGGGTACAGAACTACAGGGATAAGCTGCAGGCCATAGAAGATGATAGGCCGGATCCGTTTGAGTCCCAGTATGCTGACTATATAAGTTCTGTACTGGATGACATTCTTAACGAGAAGGAATTCAGCTATACTGGCGAAGATCTTATGAATGATGATCTCTATAAGATGTACAGCGACCAGTATAAGAGGAATGCCCGTCTTGCCATGGAAGATACCATGGGAAATGCCATGGCAGCAACCGGAGGATACGGAAGCTCATATGCACAGGCCGTGGGGCAGCAGATGTATGATAGCCAAATGGCGGGTCTCAATGATATCGCTATGGAGCTTGCAGACAGAGCATATGACAGATACCTCAATGACCGTGCCAACAGATACAACCAGATGGGAACGCTGGTAGATCTTGACAGCATCGATTACGACAGATATCGGGATACAGTCGGCGACTGGCAGCTTGACAGAAACTATTATGCTGGACGGTATGATGCTGAGTATGCCAAGGATTATGGAGAGTACAGAGACTCCGTCACTGATGCAGAAAATGAGCGGAATTACTGGCTCAACTTTTATGATGCAGAGCGGGACAACGACTTCGGCGAATATCAGCAGGGAGTATCTGAAAATCAGTGGTCTCAGGAATTTGCTCATCAGCAGGCGATGGATCAGGCGGAGCTTGCCATTGCACAGGCAGCTGAAGCAAGGGCACAGGCTGAATGGGAAAGGGCTATGGCTCAGGCAGCATCTGGTGGAGGCTCTTCGGGTGGCAGCTCAAGGAAATCATCATCCAAAAAGAGCTCAAGCAGCAAGAAGACCAGCTCAAGTAAAAAGACCGATTCAACGGAGAAGGGTAGGCAGTATGTTATGGCGTACTCCCCTGATACAACATTAAGGCCTATGGAACTTACCTTGGCAGATAGACTCGGCATTGACTATACCAAGGAAGAGGAAGAAGATGCCTGGAATGAATGGATGGCCGAGAAGATCATCAATGCAGGAAAATCCGGAGGGAGCAGATAATGTCAAAACTGAGTGACAGAATTTTAAAAAAGATAAATGAGAAAGAAGAGAAAGAACCTGGATATAACGTAAAGAAGAGGCCTTCAGGCACATCAGGTCAGTCCGGAAGGGATGTTGTTCAGAAATCTATCCAGCTTGCTCAGAAGAATAAGCAGAATAACAGTGGGTCGGCTATCAAGCCGGCCGCTTCTGCATCCAAAGCAACATCCGGGGTAAGTGCTTCTGGGAATATTGAGCAGCGCATATTAAATGATCAGCTGCAGCAGAACAGATCCAGGACAACTGCGGATATATTATCTGAAAGGCGCGGAAGGACTCTGCCTGAGGTTGTAGGGGACAGCGTAGGCCGTGTCAGTGATGCCATTGGAAAAGCATCGCAGAATAGGGTACAGGTGAGGCCTACAGTAGGCCAGGAAGCCACAAGAGAGACCAGGGGTGAATCATTTAATGATATTCTTGCCCGCATAGGCAAAAAGGCTGAAACGGCCGTGTACGGCGCTGACAGTGGCAGAAGGATTGAAGGAACAGGACTCACTTATAGATCTGACCCTGAAGCACAGAGAGCCATAGAACGTATCAGAGAAAGTCAGACAGCAGTTGGGTCAGACTACGATCCTACAGATATGATCAACTCCATGGGCCTTGATGAGGACCAGCAGAATGAGTTCTGGTATCGATATGCCAGGGATGGAAGGAGAGCAGCGGTTGACTATGCAAATGAGCTTGCATCCGAATGGGCAGCAGAGGATAGGGCCCGTGATGAGGCAGAGGCAGAGCGGTTTGCAGTGGAGCATCCGGTGCTTGGAAGTGCCAGGGCGATAGTGGATCCTCTTCTGAGTGCAATTCCGGGTGCTGCCGTCGCAGCTGTGGCGGGCATTACCGGGTCAGAGGTGGACCCTAATCATCCGGCTTTCAGAGGAGATATAACAGGAGAAGCATCTACAAGAGGAGTTCAGGCTGCAGCCAGAGAAGCCACGGGGGCTCCAGAAGGAGGATGGACTGACCAGGCCATAGGCATAGGCCTTTCCATAGGGCAGAATATAGCAAGGTACGGGGCTTCGGCGGCCGCTGCAGCAGCTACAGGAGGCGGAAGCGCTGTGATGTCTGCTGTCAATATGGGCCTCTCAGGCACACAGGCGGCCGTAAGTACCATCCGTCAGGCAGCCGAGCAGGACGGAGTGAACGCTGCACAGATCGTAGCAAACGGTATAGCATCAGGAATTGCTGAGGGATTCTTTGAGAGATATTCCCTCGAAAGCCTGATCAAGATGGCTCCTGCAGACAGCGTTAAGAACTTTGTGGGAAATCTCGTAAAGCAGATGGCCGTAGAGGGCCAGGAAGAGATGGCCACGGAGATCTCTAACTCTATCACGGATGCTCTGATCATGGGAGAAAGCTCAAACTTTGAGCAGTATAGACAGGAATATCTTCAGGCTGGAGCATCTGAAGAAGAGGCCACAAAAGGTGCTCTTAAACAGATAGGTGCAAATGTCCTTTATGCGGGATTTGCCGGAGCGATATCCGGCGGATTCATGGCTGGCCCTGCCATGGCCATAAATTCGTACAGACTGCAGCGTTTCGGAAGCTCCCAGTCATTTCAGACTGCCGAGGATTTCTCGGAGCTTGCGGATAGTGTGGATACATCTGTGGAAAGCTATGTAGATCAGAACGGCAATGTGGATGAGGAAACCCTTCGAAAAGCTCAGGAAGTGCAGCAGATGGCAGCAGATATGGCACAGAGATCAGCAGCCGGAGAGACTGTAAACAACTATCAAAAAGGAGAACTTGCAGCAAGGTTATATGACCTTGTAAATTCTGCGGAACGGACACAGATCCAGGATGCGGAGACCGTGGATGTACGGCTTCTTCCGGTAGAGATCAATGATGAACAGTCATTTCTTGAAGCCTCTCAGCAGTGGACCAATATTCTTTCCAGGCCGGATTTCCAGAGAGCTGACATAGCTGAAGAAGGTGCCAGCTATAAGATCGTAAGGGATGGAGATACCTTTACCATATCCGGGGGAAGAACGGATGACAGCGGATTTGAACCGATGAATATAAGCGCCGGAAGGGATCAGCTGGGAACCGGAAGCGATGAAGACATAGTCCAGTTTATTCCGTTTCAGCTTTCCGGAGAGCCCGCCATGTCTGTAAAGGTGACTTATGCTCCGGATCAGACAGCTCAGGCAGCTGAGATTGAAAATATGGATCATGCTCAGACCGTGTCCTCTCCTGAGCCCACTGCAGAAATGCCGCGAAATCCGGAGAATGCTGCAAATTATGCAGCAGAATCGGAAATGAGTAGCCAATTTTCTGCGGAAGCCCCTGGAGGTAGAAGCGCTGCAGCTTCGGAAATATCAGGCGCGGCTATCAATGCAAAAGAGTCGGGGCTTTCCGACAGTGCGAAGGAAACCATGGTAGCCATGTATGATGGCAGGTCTCCAATGAGAAATTATATGACAGCTTTCAGGAGATACTATGCAGCAGGAAGGGAAGATCTTCCTATGTCCTATGCTGAAAACTCTCCTTATGCTGTGTTCCTTACTACTGAGCAGAAAAAGGCAGCTTTCAGGGAAGGTGCGCTTGAGCGGAATCGTGCCATAGAAAGACGGCAGCAGGCGGAGGATCAAAGGCACAGATCAAGGGGAGGGAACAGAGAAGGAGGCCTCTCCTATGCTTCAATGGAGGCAACAGATGCCCAGAAAAAGGTAGCAGAACATATAGGGAAACGTACTGGCCTTAAGATAGAGATCAGGAAGCTTAAGGAGATAGCGGAATATGATTCGGAAAACGGTATTATCCGTATAGATCCAGAGGCTGAAAACTTTAATGCATCGTTGGCGCATGAGCTGACACATTTCATCCAGGATTATGATCAGAAGTCCTATGAGGCCTTTAAGAGGCTTGCTATTGAAGCTCTTATGACTTCGAGGCAGGAGAGTTTTGATGAGCTCTATGACCGCTATGAGAGACCCTACATGGAGCAGTATGGCGGAGTGGATTATGACATAGCAACTGATGAGATGGCAGCGGATGCTGCAGGCATGTTCCTCAACGATGAAGAGTTCATTAACCGGGTAGTATCTGCGGATAGGAGCCTGGCAGAAAGGATCAGGGATTTCTTCCGGGATATAGCTGATGCGCTTAGGGATCTCATAAGCGGAAATGTAAGACGTGTATCGAAGGCCCTTAGAGAGAATGAAGCCAGGTACCGGACAGCCCAGGGACTTTGGACTAAGGCACTTGAGACTGCCGGCGAGAGGAACAGATCCGGAGAACAGTCCATAACTGGCCTGAAGATAAAGAAGCAGCTCGATATGAGTGAGCCTGTGGAAGAGACAGGGAGCCTTATTGCAGTACATAATCTAACGGATAATAAGCTTGAAAATATGCTTCAGTATGAAAGTATCCCTATGCCTTCCATAGCGATCACAAAAGCGGATATTGGCCATACTAATTTCGGTGACATATCGCTGGTATTTAGGAAAGATACCATAGATCCGGCTGATCCAAGAAATAAAGTATATAGTGCAGATGCGTGGACACCTACATTTCCGCCCATCGATTATGAGATGGATATGGAAAAAGCCCGTGAGGTATATGACGAGCTCAGAGCTTATGCGGAGCAGCTTCCGGGAGTATACAATAATGCTGTTCAACAATATGCGGCGCGCTTTATAGATGAAAACTACCTTTCGAGACAGGGAGGCGTTCAACAAGCCATAAAAGATGCTGAAAACAATACGTCGCTTAAAGCAGCTTATCTTGTAGCAAAGGGAGACAACGTAAATGATCTTTCTGTGCGGACGGAAAAAAGAAGTGAACTTCCCATGACTCTTCAGAATGCATATAGCGAGATAATAGAAGATTTCGGAAACGAGGATTTAGGAAAGCTTGTTGTGGAAGATGTCCGTGATCGGGTTAGAGATGCCTATGAAAGAGGATTGATAAGGAGCGGTATTACAAGAGACGATGCAACAAAAAAAGCTGCATTTATGACGAAAACTAATCAAAGAACTGCGTCACTTTTGCAAAAAGTTATAGACTATCAAAAGAATGGGCCGACAAAAATCAGTTATGAAATAGATAATTCAGCCTCAGATAAGAATATAAATGATCGTGTAGACAAGGCTGAATATGAAGCGTGGGTTAATAATCTATATGATGGCCTTGAGCTCGGAAGCGGAGTGTGGAACGGGCAGAGTTACATTGACGATGAAGGAGACCGAAGAAGCTTCAGGCAAACACATTACCCGGTTACGGCAGAAAATATAGTTCGTGCTATGCTCTCACAAAATGACGATGTGAGAAATGTCATCGGATTTATGGGCTCGAAAAGCATAAGAGCTGTAGTCTCAGATGAATTTGACAGTATCGAAGATATCCATAGAGCAGAGGGAAAACTGAGGACCATAGATCAGGATGAGTTTAACAGACTTGACGATGAAATAAATAATCGCCTGATGGGCATTATAAACTCTATTGTGGACAGAAGCGGCAGGACGAATATAATGTCCTATGATTATGTGGGTGAAGTTATACTGGATGCAGCAAGAGAAAAATACAGTCCTGTCACCATAGAGAATATGCTTAGACGGTATAACTGGCCGGTAACAAAGAGCGAAGCGAAAGACCTTGCTGAGATATTTGACCGTATAAGGGATATGCCGGTAAATATGTTTGAGGCCAAGCCGCAGCGCACGGTTGGGTATGATGAAATAGCGGCAGCAGTTATCCCTGATAATCTAAATAATGAACTTAGGGCCAAGTTAGAGGAAAAACAAGTCCCGACTATAGAATATGAGGCAGGAAATGAGGAGCAGCGAAAAAATATAGTTGCTTCTATTCCGAATGTCCGGTTTCAGATCAGAGAGCTGGATGATGGTACACCATATGTAGATGTGGATGTGGATCAGGAAAGATTCGATGGACTCAGCCTTAAGGAGCAG
>DVNQ01000013.1 GCA_018714245.1 Candidatus Avilachnospira avicola | reverse complement strand
AACGCAGAAGGAGGGATTTGAACCCTCGCGCCGGTTGCCCGACCTACACCCTTAGCAGGGGCGCCTCTTCGGCCTCTTGAGTACTTCTGCATCACCCTCGCCAATGGAGTGCTTTTAGCATTATATTTGTTTTAAAACCCTTTGTCAACAAGATTTTAAGCCATTTTCAGACTTATTTTTACCTTTGTTTTTCAGGCACAATATATGCTTTTTACATAGATTTTATTATCCCATATTTAGAGCCGCAGCCCTGAATCTTCTTCAGACAGCTGCGGCTCCTGTCAGCATTTCTTTTCTTCTGATATGCGCCTTAAGCTATCCAGTCAATATAAAACTGCACATAAAAATACCCCGCACTTCTGCGGGGTATTGCCTATGCTATTGATATTTTGGGGATCTCCTTATGACCAGGGATCATTCATCCTGATCCTCTTCTTCACCTGCGGTGATCTCTTCCTCCGTCTCTTCGATATCCTCATCTTCGGAGCTTTCACTGTCTCCTCCGCGGGTCTTTGCGATGCTTGCCACATACACTCCTGCTTCCTTATCGATGTTCATGATACGGACTCCGCTGGTGTTGCGTCCGATAAGGGATATGGATGAGATGGGTGTCCTCATGATGATGCCCTCATTGGTTATCAGCATAAGATCCGAATCATCTCCGCAGAGCTTTGCTCCTATAAGCTTTCCTGTCTTTTCGGTCACCTTATAGCAGAGCACTCCCTTTCCTCCTCTGCCCTGGGTCTTGAACTCAGAGGTCTCGGTACGCTTGCCCATTCCGTTTTCGGATACTACCAGGAGCCGATCGCCCTGGCTCTCTATCTGCATGCCTATGACCTCATCATCGGGAGATCCGAACCTCATGCCCGTCACTCCCATGGAGGATCTGCCGGTCACTCTTACATCTTTTTCATTGAAGCGGATAGCCATACCGCAGCGGCTCACCATAAAGATGTCCTCATCTCCGGAGGAATACTTGACTTCTATGAGCTCGTCTCCCTCCTTGAGGGTGATGCCTATGATACCGCTGCTCCTGACATTTTTATAATATGACAGAGGGGTTCTCTTTATCATACCTGACTTTGTGGCCATGATCAGATATCTGTCATCATCGAAGCCGTCTATCGGTATCACCGCTGTAGGATGCTCATCCGGCATCAGGGAAAGCAGGTTCACAAGGGCTGTGCCCCTTGCCGTCCTGGAAGCCTCAGGTATCTCATAGGCCTTGAGCTTATATACCTTTCCCATGTTGGTAAAGAACAGGATGATCTCATGGTTATGGGTAGTTATAAGATCCTCCACATAGTCATTTTCTATGTTCTGGGTACCCTTTATGCCCTTGCCTCCGCGATTCTGGACGCGGAAGTTGTCGGGATCCATGCGTTTTGCATATCCGAGATGGGAGAAGGTAAGTATGACATCATCATCGGGGATCAGATCCTCATCCAGGATCTCTCCCACTTCTCCGCTTATCCTTGTGCGCCTGTCGTCTCCGTACTTATCTGCGATCTCCTGTATCTCTTCCTTTATGACCGTAAGGAGCTCCTTTTTGTCGGAGAGGATCTTATTGTAAAATGCGATCTTTTCCGAAAGGTCCTTATATTCAGATTCGATCTTATGACGCTCAAGTCCTGTAAGGGCACGGAGTCTCATGTCCACAATGGCCTGGGCCTGGGCATCTGTAAATGCAAATGCCTCCATGAGCTTCTGTTTGGCCTCATCACCGTCAGCCGCAGCCCTTATGATCTTTATGATCTCGTCGATATGATCCAGAGCCTTAAGAAGTCCCTGAAGGATGTGAGCCCTGTCTTCTGCCTTTTTAAGGTCGAACCTGGTACGCCTTGTTACTACCTCTTCCTGATGCTTTAAGTATTCCTCAAGGATCTGCTTGAGATTGAGTACCTTGGGCTCTCCGTTTACAATGCAGAGCATGATGGCACCGAAGGTATCCTGAAGCTGGGTATGCTTATAAAGCTGATTAAGCACTACCTGAGGATTGACATCACGTCTGAGCTCTATCTTTATCTTGGAATCGGAATTCTTTCCCATGGTATCATTTATGGCAGTGATACCGTCTATCTTCTTTTCCTTTACAAGATCTGCTATGTTTTCGATGACCCTGGAACGGAATACCATGTAGGGAAGTTCTTTTACCGTGATGACTCCCTTTCCGTTGGGAAGGGTCTCTATCTCGCAGATAGCCCTCATACGGATCTTTCCACGTCCGGTACGATAAGCTTCTTCTATGCCCTTCCTTCCGATGATCTCAGCGCCTGTAGGAAAATCAGGGCCCTTTACTATCTTTAAAAGCTCGTCTATATCCGTATCCCTATCCTCAAGGATCCGGTTATCTATCATTTTTACTGCAGCACCTATCACCTCTCTGAGATTATGGGGAGGTATGTTTGTGGCCATGCCGACTGCTATACCCGTGGTACCGTTTACAAGTATGTTGGGGATCTTTGCAGGAAGCACGGTAGGCTCGTCATATCCCTGCTCATTTGAAAAGTTGGGGGTGAAATCTACAGTATTTTTATTTATGCCGTCCAGCATCTCCATGGCGAGACGGCTCAGTTTTCCCTCGGTATAACGGGCTGCTGCAGGTGAGTCTCCGTCCTCGGATCCGAAGTTACCCTGCTTTTCGATAAGAGGGTATCTGGTGGACCAGGGCTGTCCCAGATTGACCAGTGCCCCGTAAATTGAGGAATCTCCATGGGGATGATAATGTCCCATGGTCTCTCCGACGATGGTGGCACATTTCTTGGTCTTTTTATCAGCGGTGGCTCCCATCTTCATGGCAGCATAGAGTATGCGCCGCTGAACCGGCTTAAGGCCATCCTTTACATCAGGAAGAGCTCTCGAAACTATGACCGACATGGCATAGTTTATGTAGGAGCTTTCCATGGTGTTTTTCAGGTCTACGTCTTTTATCTTGTCATATACATTAGGTTCCATATGATCCCTTCTCTTTCACAAAACATGAATCAGACATCCAGGTTATCAACATATCTGGCATTTTCTTCAATAAAGAGACGCCTGGGCTCTACCTGATCTCCCATAAGCGTGGTAAATGTCAGATCCAGCTCAGATCTTGAATCCTCTGACATGTTGACACGAAGGAGCGTCCTGGTCTCAGGATCCATGGTAGTCTCTGAAAGCTCCTGATCCTCCATCTCACCAAGTCCCTTGAACCTCTGTACGTCAGCATCCTTTCCGACCTGCTCAAGGAGCTTATCCCTCTCCGCATCGGAGTAGGCATAATAGAGCTTCTTGTTTTTTCTCACATAGTAAAGAGGAGGCTGGGCAAGATATACATGTCCTTCCTTTATAAGGTCAGGCATGAATCTGTAAAGGAAGGTGAGCATGAGGGTTGAAATATGGGCTCCGTCCACATCCGCATCGGTCATGATGATGATCTTGTTGTAGCGCAGCTTTGTGATATCAAAATCATCATGTATGCCTGTTCCGAAGGCAGTGATCATGCCCTGGATCTCCTTATTGGCATAGATCTTGTCAAGACGTGCCTTTTCAACGTTGAGCACCTTTCCTCTGAGCGGCATGACTGCCTGATATCTTATGTCACGGCAGTTCTTTGCAGGACCCAGGGCTGAATCTCCCTCGACTATGAATATCTCACACTTTTCAGGATCCTTTTCCTGACAGTCCGCAAGCTTTCCGGGAAGGCCTGCTCCCTCAAGTACTGATTTTCTTCTTGTAAGCTCCCTTGCCTTTCTGGCAGCCGCCCTTGCTCTCTGTGCAAGTATGGACTTTTCGCACATGATCTTGGCTACCTGAGGATTCTGCTCAAGGAAATATGTGAGCTGCTCAGTTATGACCTGACTGACGGCCTGATTGGCTTCAGAGGTACCAAGCTTCATCTTGGTCTGTCCCTCAAACTGGGGATCTTCTATCTTTACGGATATGATGGCCGTAAGTCCTTCTCTTATATCCTCGCCGGACAGATTCTGATCACTGTCCTTAAGAAGCTTCATCCTGCGGGCATAATCATTGAAGGTCTTTGTAAGTGCGTTACGGAATCCGGTAAGATGAGTACCCCCCTCGGGAGTATTGATGTTATTTACAAAGGTATATATATTTTCCGTATAGGCATCCGTATGCTGCATGGCAACTTCCACGAAGATGCCGAGTCTCTCTCCCTCACAGTAGATAACATTTGGATAAAGGGGGACATTTGCCTGATTGAGATAGGTGACGAATTCCTTTATGCCGCCCTCATAATGGAAGGTGCGGTCATGCTTTTCTTCCCTTTCATCCTTAAGATGGATCTTGATGCCCTTGGTAAGGAAGGCAGTCTCCCGAAGCCTGGTCTTTATGGTCTTATAGTCAAATATGGTCTCTTCAAATATCTCCGCATCCGGCTTGAAGGTGACAGTAGTGCCATGATCCTCAGGATCACAGCTTCCGATCTTCTTAAGAGGATACATGACCTTTCCGCGTTCATAGCGCTGCTTATATATCTCTCCTCCCCTTCTTACCTCTACCTCAAGCCATTCGGAAAGGGCATTTACCACAGAAGCACCAACTCCATGAAGTCCTCCGGAAACCTTATATCCACCGTTTCCGAATTTTCCTCCTGCATGGAGTATGGTAAATACTACTTCAACGGCAGGCTTTCCTGCTTTTTTCTGTATATCTACAGGTATGCCTCGTCCGTTATCCTTTACTGTCACTGAATTGTCAGGATTTATGGTTACGCTTACCTCATCACAGAAACCGGCAAGGGCCTCATCTATACCATTATCCACTATCTCATAAACCATGTGATGAAGTCCTGACAGTGAGGTGGATCCTATATACATTCCCGGCCTTTTCCTTACGGCTTCAAGGCCTTCCAGGATCTGTATCTGGGAAGCATCGTATTCATCACTGTTGTGGCCGTTATTTACTTCAAAACTTTTTTCGATCTCTTCAGCATTTTTTTCTGCCGAAGATATGTTCATGTTCTTATTTTCTTCTGCCATCAGTTCTCTCCTGTGATCCTTCCATCGGTTACGTTGAAAATCTTATCCATGTGAAATCTGTTATCTATGAAATCATCCAGTCCCGTGCAGGTGATGAGTGTCTGTATATTTCCTATGGAATCCAAAAGCATGGTCT
>DVNQ01000083.1 GCA_018714245.1 Candidatus Avilachnospira avicola | reverse complement strand
TCCTGCTTCATTATCTTATTGATATTGATGCCGTCGTATCGGATCTTTCCGTCATCTATATCATAGAAACGGTTGATCAGGTTCGTGATGGTGGTCTTTCCGGCACCGGTAGCCCCTACAAAGGCCACCTTCTGTCCAGGCTCCGCATAGAGGGTTATGTCGTGAAGCACTTCCTTGCCGGGAACATATGAAAAGTCCACATGATCCATAACCACCCTGCCTTCAAGCTTGGTATAGGTAACTGTCCCGTCAGCCTGATGTGGATGCTTCCAGGCCCACATGCCCGTATGCTCCGGAGTCTCCACTATCTCTCCGTTCTCCTCTTTTGCATTTACAAGCTTTACATAACCGTTATCCGGCTCAGGGATCTCATCCATAAATCTGAAGATCCTGCCTGCTCCTGCAAGGGCCATGACTATGGAATTGAACTGGTTTGCCATCTGTGAGATCGGATTTACAAAGTTCCTTGAAAGGGTCAGGAAGGAGGCTATAACTCCCACGGTGATCGTACCGGTACCTGAAAGCCCCAAGTTGGGTGCTCCTGCTATGGACAGGTAGGAACCTGCAAGTGCTATGATCACATATGTGGCATAGCCGAGGCCGTTCATCATGGGCATCATGGAATTGGCACGCCCGTTTGCATTGGTAGCCGCCAGCCTCCAGGCCTCGTTGCGCTCTGCAAATCCCTCCACGTTTTTACCTTCATGACAGAATACCTTGATGACCTTCTGTCCGTTTATCATCTCCTCTATATAGCCGTTCAGGGCGCCTATGGCCTGCTGCTGCCTTACGAAGAAGAATGCGGTCTTTCCCGTGACCTTCTTTACTACAAAAAGGATCACGCATACGCTCAGCAGCACGATGAGGGTCAGCCATACACTTAGGTAAAGCATGCAGCAGAATACCGCTATCATGGTGCATATGGATGACACCACATGTCCCAGGGACTGGGCTATAAGCTGGCGGAGCGTATCCGTATCGTTGGTATAAAGGCTCATGATCTCCCCATGAGTATGGGTATCAAAGAACCTTATCGGCAGATACTGCATCTTCGAAAACATGTCATCCCTGATGCGCTTTAAGGTGGACTGGGCCAAAGTGACCATTAGCCTGTTATACATGTATCCCGATACCACTCCGATGGCATAGACCACCGCCATCATGCAGAGAGCCTTAAGGAGTCCTGTAAATACCGGCTGGTCCATCAGAAGAAGAGGGGTGATATAATCGTCTATCAGTATCTCAACGAACATGGCAGAGCCTGCTGAAGCAAGGGCGCTAAGAAGGATGCAGACAAATACCAGCACAAGCCTTGCCCTGTATTCTGCCATGTAGGACAGGAGCCTTTTTGCAACTCCAAGGTCCAGCTTCTGTACGGGCTTTACATTTACTGTCTTTTTACTGCTCATCCTCTGCACCTCCCTTCTGCTGCTGTAAGTAGGTCTCCCTGTACATGGATGAGCTCTTCAGAAGCTCCTCATGAGTTCCCATGTCGGCGATACGTCCGTCATCCATCACGATGATCTTATCCGCGTTCTGCACTGAGCTTATCCTCTGGGAAATGATTATCTTTGTCGTATCCGGTATATAGGTCCTGAAGGAATGCTGTATCATGGCATCCGTCTTCGTATCCACTGCACTGGTGGAATCATCGAGTATAAGCACCTTCGGCTTCTTAAGCAGTGCCCTTGCTATGCAGAGCCTCTGCTTCTGTCCTCCTGAGACATTGGTGCCTCCCTGCTCGATATAGGTGTCATACTTGTCCGGGAACTGCTCTATGAACTCATCTGCACAGGCAAGATGCGCTGCCTCCCTGATCTCCTCATCCGTGGCATGCTCATTTCCCCATCTGAGATTTTCCGTTATGGTCCCGGAAAAGAGCTCGTTTTTCTGAAGCACCATGGCAACCGCATTTCGGAGAGCTTCGACGCCATATTCCCTGACATCCACGTCTCCTACCTTTACCGAGCCTCCTGTTACATCATAGAGCCTGGGTATGAGCTGTACCAGCGATGACTTGGAAGATCCGGTGCCGCCTATGATGCCCAGGGTCTGCCCGGATTTTATCTCAAGATTGATATCGGAGAGCACCTTTTTGCCTGCCGATCTGTTGTATACAAGATCCACATGCTCGAAGCTGATATCTCCATTCTTCACTTCGGTAACGGGATGCTCAGGGTCGTGGATATCTGTCCTTTCATTGAGGATCTCAACTATACGTCCTGCCGATGAGCCTGCTATGGTCATCATCGCAAATACCATGGAAAGCATCATAAGGCTTGAAAGGGTCTGGACCGCATAGGTTATGAGAGCCGTAAGGTTTCCGGTGGTAAGCCCGGCTGCCGGGTCGTTTCCGCTCAGTACGATGGCCTTTGCGCAGACCCAGGATATCAGCAGCATGCATATATACATGCAGCTTTGCATAAGAGGCATGTTGATGGCCATGAGACGCTCCGCCTTAGAAAACAGCCTGTATATCCTGTCCGATACCTTTCCGAACTTATCGATCTCATGTTCCTGCTGATCGAAGGTCTTAACCACTCTGATGGCCTGGACATTTTCCTGGACCACATTGTTAAGCTCATCATAGGTCTTAAATACCTGCCTGAACATGGGCATTACCTTCCTGATGATCGCAAAAAGCCCCACTGCAAGTATGGGAAGGCAGATAATGAAGATAAAGGATATCTCCGAATTTATCCGAAATGCCGCCGTCATGGAAAAGATGAACATAAGCGGTGATCTGATGACCATACGAGTCAGCATCTGGTATGCCATCTGTACGTTCGTCACATCCGTGGTAAGCCTTGTTACGATGGATGCCGTAGAGAACTTGTCTATGTCTGAAAATGAAAATGTCTGGATATTGTCATACATATCCTTGCGAAGATTGGATGCAAACCCCGCCGAGCTCCTCGCTGCAAGCCTTGCAGCAGACATGCCCGTAATAAGCTGCATCATCGCAAAAATGATCAGAAGCCCTCCATATCTCCATACCATGGAAATGTCTCCCGCATTGACGCCATAGTCGATAAGCCCCGACATCGTGGTCGGTATGACTATCTCAAAGGCCACCTCCAGCGCGGAGAGACATATGGTTATAAGGGCTCCCTTCGTATACTGTCTTGAGCTTTTAAATAGTGTCCTTATCATCCTTGTCTCCTGTAAGCTGTTCTTTCCTGTGCATATTGTTCAGATTGTTGTAGATGCGGATCAGAAAACCATCGAGCTGAGCGCGTTCATCGTCGGAAAAGCCTGAAAACATGGCCTCATCCTGCTTCCTCAGGGAATCCAGTATACTCTTTCCGGTCTCTATGGACTTATCCGTAAGACTTACTATCTTATTCCTCCTGTCGGAAGGATCCAGGCTGCAGGACACAAAGCCGTTCTGCTCCATCCTTGAAACTATGCCCACTACTGTCGGATGAGACACCTCAAGGAATTCTTCTATCTCCTTCTGTGTTCTTGCACATCCGTTTCTTGCAAGGAATCCTATAAGCCGGCTCTGAGTCCAGGTAAGACCCTGCTCTTTGAGCATATAGTTTGCTTCCTTACCAAGGATATCCGTGACTGTTTTTAACAGGTATCCTGTCTTCTGTTTTTCCTTCATATCTTTCTCCGATCCATGATAAAGAAGTCCGGGACCTGAGATCAGCTGGTCTCACGAGCCTGACTTCCCCGTTTGATCTGTAGCACGCTACGTATTATAATGTGTAGCATGCTACAAGTCAATTAGAAACATAGATAATTCACAGAAAGTTCATCATTTAAAATGGCACAAAAATACCGGGCCGTCCTGAAACGACCCGGTACCCTCGTGCATTCATTTTTCAGACAGTACTCATCAATCAGGGATCCTGCTCCAGGGCATCATTCCCTGACCACAAGCTTTCCGTCAGAAAGATCGATATGTATGGTACCTCCCTCAGGGATCCTGTTTTCAAGGATGGCCCTTGCGGATATGGTCTCCACATTTTTCTGTATGAACCTCTTTA
>DVNQ01000082.1 GCA_018714245.1 Candidatus Avilachnospira avicola | reverse complement strand
GACATCGGAGGAAGAGGGTTCTTCTTGAGGTCGTCGATCTTAAGGCTCTTAAGCTTGCTTACATCGGGATGTATAACATACTTAAGGAAAAGGATCGTGATCGCAAGGAAAACGATACCCATGATGAGGGTAGATGCAAAATACATACCGTCGTTAAGCTCTACTGCATTGTTGGAAATGGTGCGGTAGTTGGTAAGCAGCGCCAGGGGATTTCCTGCATAGGGGGGCACGGGGAATCCGAGCATGGAACCGAATACTACCATGATGACTGCAAGCTTGGGATATGTCTCCTTATTTGTGTATCCGAGCTGCTGGAAAATGTCATACATTACCGGCCAGAACAGGAATATAGGAGCAAAGGGCCCTCCGAGGAAAACTGCCATCAGAAGGCATCCCAGGGAGATGACGAAGGTAAGGAGCCAGGGCTTTCCCTCGCTGACCTTACGGGTCAGGAACCAGCGTCCGATATAGGGAGTGATCTTCTCACGTACCAGAGCGCCTGAGAATACCATCATGAACAGCATCTGAACTACGGTAGGATTACCGAAGGCCTCTTTGATAACGCCGCCCATATTGGAATAGCTGCTGAATCCTATCATGAAGATAGAAAAGATACTTGCCCAGGTAGGGTCAACTGTGGTCCAGAGATAAAGGGTACCGATGAAGATACCAAGGACCTCCATACCAGTCTCTGTTATCGGTGCCACAGGAGGGAACATCCTTATGATGAACATGATGGCGATACCGATGATACTGTTGATCATGGTCACTGAAAGACCAGACTTGCTTTTAGACATAGCTTCTTACATACCTCATTTCTTACATTTGCCGGGAAAGTCATTACATACAACAGCTGCGGAATGGCCGCAGCTTCCCCTAACATCGTTACGTAATTAACGATCCCTTGGTTTATGATTCCTACATCTATTGACATTATTTTAACGGGATTCGTTTGTTATAAAAATAACTTGGGTTAACTTAAACTATAATTTTATGCTATAATGCCATCAGAGCTATAACATAAGTTATGATCTTACCGGAGACATCTAATGGATATCACAGATCTTTACAAATACGGACAAAAGGTCTCGGTAAAGCGGGGCGAGATCATCAGCGACGGCATAGAAGGGTCAAATGATGAATATATGTATGTCCTCGAGCATGGCCTTGCAGCCCTGACCTCCACCAACAAAAAGGGAGATGAGTACATCTACCTTTTTTTCAGAGGTCCCAAATGCATCGGCTTTGCTCCGCTGGTAAGGCAGCACCTGGATATACAGCCCTTCCCTTCCATTCATGAGCCTGCCATGTTCACCATACTTGCCAAAAGTGACTGTGAGCTCTATCGGATCGACAGGAAGACCTTCCGCATGCTCATAGAAGATCCGAAGACCTCCGGGCTCCTGCTTCAGGTAGTCTTCAACACCTATATGGGTGTCCTCTATCATTATTATACAAGCCGAGAGACTTCTGCAGCTGGAAGGCTCTGCTGGCTCATACTTGAGCAGAGTGAAAAAGATAAACACGGAGAGCTTACACTGGATCCCGTATTTACCTATGATGAGCTAAGTCATTACCTTGGGGTCCACACCATCACCGTCGCCCGGATCATGAGCTCGCTCAAAAGGATCGGTGCCATTAAAAAATGCGGAAGGAAGACCCTTATCACGGATGTGCAGAAGCTTCGGGATGTGATAAATGAAGATCTCTCCCTGGAATACTGATCCGGCCTGATGGCCTGATTCTTACCAACACAAAACAGCCCGCCACTGAATGTGGCAGGCTGTTTTATAAATATCATATGCTTTTATCAGATCTTCCTTAATCCATAGCGTGTGATTATGCCGTCGATGGGCACCTTCTTTGCGCAGAGGTCACAGTTCTTGTCCTCTTCAAGTCTGAAATCAGGAATGTCATCCTTTGAGAATACGGCATTGACCGGATATCCGTCCAGATTATCCACCATTGCGAAGATAACGGATATGCCTATGATGTGGCCGCCGAACTCTGTAACTGTGGAAAGCACCCTGCCCAGGGTCTTGCCCTGCATGGCAGTAGCCAGAAGTATAAGGATGTTCTTTCCCTTGAGCATCCTCTGGTTATCATCGGTAACTATCATGGCTCCCGAATCATCAAAATCAGGAGTGATGATGTTGTAGGTACCGAACTCGTTGTTGGTGGAAACTCCGTATCCGGAAAGCTTGTCGGCAACATAAGCGCCCAGAGCCTCGCATCCGTCCATGCAGATGATGGTGTCTATGGGGGCAGCGGTAGCCAGATCAGAGGACATGCCTGCCATGTACTCCATGCCGAGGCGTGAGCCCTTGGTCTTTACCCTGTGCACATATCTGTCTGCCATGGCTTCCGCAGTCATCTTTGCCTTTGCAAGCTGGACCTTCATGGGCATAAGGTCTATATAGTAATTTGAATGGAACCTGTCCGAAGCAAAATGACCCTTGAAGACCTCAAGCTTCAGGTCATCGTTATATGAACAGGGAATCAGTATCTTTTCCATACTTATCAATCCTCCTTGATGATAATCCTTTGATCCTTATCATACTTCATTTTCCGTAAGAGGAAAATAATCCATGTTATACTTTGTCTGAAGATCTCTTAAGCTATACGGCACTCTTCCTTTTCCGAAGCCATAGCCTCCAGCTTTGAGATCTTTTCCGAAAAATATTTGATTATGTCCTTCCTCGTGACAATGCCTATGAATTTATCCGCGTCATCAACCACCGGAACAAAATTCTGACTCAGCGCCACATTTATCAGGTCCTCCATCGAGGATCTGATGGATACGGGAGTATAGTCCCGCTTTCTGTCCACATCCGTGACGGGTACGTTTTCGGCCTCCTTGAGATCCAGGTCATATTTGTTCTTGATGTTCCACAGCAGGTCTCCCTCCGTCAGAATGCCCACATAGGAGCCGCCCTCATCCAGTATGGGAATGGCCGAATAGCGATGGTATTCCATCTTTTCCATGGCCTGTCTCAGAGTATCAGATGTGTCTATATACGCACAGTCACACTTTGGTGTCAGATAAAATAATATGTTCATTGATCTCCCCATCCGAAATACTTTCTTATAAATATTATGATAGACCTCTTTTTTGAATGGAGTGTGAACTTATTGCTAAAAAAGCTCTGACCTTTATTAAATAATTATAAACTCACAGGAGACGGACCCTGTCACTCTCCCGGTCTATCTCGATAAGCCTGCGCTTATAAAGGTTCCCCAGCGCCCGTTTGAACTGGTTCTTGCTCATGCCATAGATCTTTTCTATGAGCTCAGCATCTGCCCTATCCGCGTAGGGCAGGCTTCCCCCGTTTTTCCTTATCTCGGAAAGGACCTGCTCCGCATCGTGATTTATGGCTTCATATGCCTTCTCCCTGGGGCTCAGATCCAGCTTTCCGTCATCTCTGACCCTTACGACCCTGGCCTCTATCCTGTCACCGTAGCTGTATTTTTTATATACTTCCGAGGCAGGTATGAGCCCGAAATACCGGTCATCCACCGCCACAAAAACTCCAAGCCTGTCGCTGATCTCATACACGAAACCCTTCACCCGATCCCCCTCGGCATGGCCCGAAGCAGTGGAAAGATGCTTGTATACCCTCATGGTGGCCGCAGTGCGTCCGCTCTTATCCTTATAGAGATAGACAAGCACTTCGTCCCCGGGCTTAGGTCCCGATACCTGTTCGGAAAAAGGCAGCAGCACTTCCTTGGGTACTCCGTTATCAAGGAAAGCCCCTATCCGTGTGACATCAGATACGCTGAGTATGCCAAGCTCACCCTCTCTGAGCTTCGGCCGTCTCATGGTGGCAGTTATCCGATCCCCCTTGTCCTTAAAGAGGAATACCTGTATCCTTTCTCCCTCCTCAGGCCTTCTTGTCTGTTCGGAAAATGGAAGCAGCACCTTTTCCCCATCCGGCAGCTCAAGAAATGTCCCTATCTCGGTATTCCTGGATACGGTAAGTGTGAGGGGAGAGCTGAAATCATCCACGCCCTTTTCATAGCCCCGCTTTTCCTTACCGAAGGCCTCACCATGTCTCCTGTCCCTTCGGTCATTTCCAGGGCGGCCATGGCTGTCCTCACGCCTCCTTCCTCCGCCGTAGGGAGCCTTTCCTGAGTGTCTTACGATGGATGCTGCGGAATTTCCGTCCCGGCGTCCCTTTCCTCTGGACATGACCCTTCCGTTTTCCACTGTCCTCTCTCCGTCATGCGCCCCTGAATAAGGACGGTCTTCTTTTTCATACCGGTTTTTCTGCTCCTCTTTCTCAAAAGGATAGAGCCTTCGTTCTCTTTTTCTTTCAGTATCTCCGTTCATGTCTTTTCCTGTCTTTCAAGTCTGATATATTCCTTTATTCGTCTCAGATCCCTTCTTGCTATGCGGCAGCTTATCCTGATGCCCTCAGCCGTATATTCCCTGCTTTCAACTTCCGCTCTCACACTGAGGAAGTGATCCGCCTCCGAATCCTTATATGGTATCAGAAGGTCGCAGGATATAAGCTCTCCGTACAGCCTGTCGGCTATCATATTGCACAGTTCCTCTACGCCTGCCCCAGTCTTTGCTGACATGAATATCCGGTCTCCGGATATGATGGGAAGGCTTTCCGGATCATAGATCCTGTCAGCCTTATTCATCACATATATGACAGGTATCCCTGCAGCTCCTATTTCTTTCAGAGTCTCCCGGGTCACCTCCATGTGATGCATATGCTCCTCGTCAGAGCAGTCCGTCACATGCAGTATCAGATCCGAGCTGGCTATCTCCGAAAGGGTGGATCTGAAAGCCTTTACCAGGTCATGGGGAAGGTCATCTATGAAACCTACAGTATCGGAAAGCAGAAAGTCCCTGTGTGCTCTTGGGCTTATTCTCCTTGTGGAAGTGTCCAGGGTGGCAAAAAGCATGTCCTTTTCCAGGACCTTTTTCTGTTCATCTCCTCCGAACTCGGATATCATCCGGTTCATCAGGGTAGATTTCCCTGCATTTGTATAGCCAGCCAAAGACACCAGCGAAAGCCCTGACGATGCCCGTCTTTTCCTCTGGGTCAGCCTTCCGCTTTCTATCTGCTCAAGTCTTTTCCTGAGCTCTGACATACGTTTTTCGATAACACGCCGGTCCAGCTCGATCTGCTTCTCACCGGAGCCCTTGTTTGACATGGATCCCCCGGTACCGCCCTGTCTGGAAAGATTTTTCCTGAGCCCCCTGAGTCTCGGAAGCATATACTGGAGTCTTGCATACTCCACCTGCATCTTCGCCTCTGAAGTCTTGGCCCTTTCCTCAAATATCCTAAGTATAAGATCGGTCTTGTCGATCACCTCAGCCGCAAGCACATCCGTCAGGTTTATCAGCTGGGGAGGCGTGAGAGCGTTCAGGAATATAACGGTATCGGCTTCCTCCTGCTCCATGAGCTCTGAAAGCTCCGAAAGCTTTCCGGATCCGATATAGGTAGAATTTTCATAAGCCGTAAGCCTCTGGGTGAGTTTCCCCACGCAGGTATATCCGCAGGCCTTCGAAAGCTCCTCAAGCTCATCCATGCGCTTTTCAAATCCTGCGTCCTTTCCGGTAAGCACTCCGCAGAGCACGGCTTTTCTGATCTCTTTAGTATCGATCTCTATCATTTCACAAAGAAAGATAACTCCACACGCTTACGCGTACGGAGCATCCTATCATAAAAAATATCACATTTTGTCAGGTGCGGAAAATCCCAGCATGTCTATGCAGCTTTGGAGTATCCTGCGGGTAAGCCCAAGGAGCAGAAGATAGCTCTTCTTCTTTTCCTCATCAGGCTCAGAAAGTATCTTTACGTCATGATAAAATGAATTGAATTCATTTGATATCTCGTAAATATACTGACATATCTTGTGAGGAGCCGTCTCCTCCCATGCAGACCCTATGACCTCCGCATATCTTGAGATGGAAAGCCCCAGCTTCTTGCCGGCATCACAGGCCTCCATGGCCTTGCGGTATCCCTCAGTATGGGAGCTCATCTCCTCCGCCTTCGGCAGATGTCCTCCGGCTTCGCGGTATTTCTCAAGTATGCTTCCTATCCTTACGATGGTGTAAAGGATGTAGGGGCCGGTATTGCCCTCAAAGCTTGTGAATCTGTCTATGTCAAATATGTAGTCCTTTGAAGCCTGGTTGGAAAGATCTCCGTATTTCAGGGCTGAAAGTCCTACGATCCTTGCTATCTCCCTGGCCTCTTCATCGGATATCTCTTCTTCGCTTCTCGATCCCCTGATCCTCTCAAAGACCTTTTCATTGATCTCATCTATGAGCACGGAAAGTCTCATGACTCCGCCCTCTCTCGTCTTGAAGGGCTTGCCATCCTTTCCGTTCATGGTACCGAATCCTAAAAATGTAAGCTTTTCTGAATCCGAAACTATGCCGGCCTTTCTGGCCACCCTGAAAAAGCTGAGATAATGCAGGCTCTGCCGCTGATCCGCGATATAGATATAAGCATCGGGATGATAAAGCTGTTCCCTTTCCACCATTGTCGCAAGATCTGTCGTGGCATAAAGGGAAGCTCCGTCAGATTTACGGATAAGGCAGGGAGGATACTCTTTTACATCCCCCTCTTCGGCTATGTCCACCACCAGGGCTCCCTGGGATTCATAGGCTATGCCCTTGGCGATCATATCCTCGATCATGTCAGGAATGTATTTCTGAGCGTCCGATTCTCCCTTCCAGAGCTCGAACTCCACTGAAAGGGCATCATAGTTCTTTCTGAGATCCGCAAGGCTCAGCTCCATGATGTGTTCCCAGATCTTCCTGCACTCAGGATCTCCGTTCTGCAGCGCCGCAGTAGCGGAAAGAGCCCGTTCCCTGAATGCCTCTGCAGCCTCCGTCAGCTTTCCGCATTCATCCTTTTCCTTGGACTTTGCAGAAGCCGCCGGATATATCTCTTCAAGGTCAGAAAGGGTAAAATCCGACATGCCCCGATCCCTGAGTTCCTCTATGATGAGACCCATCTGAAGGCCCCAGTCACCAAGGTGCACATCTCCGATCATGTGATGTCCCATGGCCTTTCCGATGCGCTTTACGGATTCTCCGATGATTGCCGAGCGAAGGTGTCCTATATGAAGGGGCTTAGCCACGTTGGCTCCGCCGTAATCCACTATGATGGTCTCCGGTCTTTCAGGCACCGAAAGTCCCATCCTCTCATCCGCCGCCATATCTGAAAGATATGAGGACAGGAAATCAGGATCCAGATCCATGTTTATAAAGCCGGGGCGTACTGCCTCGACTTTACTGAACTGCGGATATGTTTTCAGCTTTTCCGTGATCTCCTCTGCTATGGCATAGGGTGCCTTGTGAGCCGTCTTTGCCAGAGCCATGGCGCCGTTGCACTGGTATTCACAGAGATCGGGCCGGTTGCTGGTACCGACTTTTCCGTAGGCAGGATCATAGCCTGCCTCGGAAAATGCCTTCCGGCATATGCTGTTAAGTATATCTGCGATATTATCCATTTATACCCTCGAAAGATATTCTCCCGTACGTGTATCGATCTTGATCTTGTCTCCGATATTTACGAAGAGAGGAACGCTGACCTGAGCTCCGGTCTCAACGATGGCGGGCTTGGAAGCGCCGGTAGCAGTGTCACCCTTGAATCCGGGCTCTGTCTCGGTTACCTCAAGCTCTACGAACATGGGAGGCTCAACTGAAAATACTGAACCGTTGTAGGAGCAGATCTTGCAGGTATCATTTTCCTTTACGAACTTCATGGCATCTCCGCAGAGATCTTCGGCAAGGGAGATCTGATCATAGGTCTCCATGTTCATGAAGTTGTACTGATCTCCATCCTTATACAGATACTGCATGTCTACTCTGTCTATACGAGCGGAGGGGAATTTCTCCGTAGGCCTGAAGGAAGTCTCGATAACTCCTCCGTTTATAACGTTTCTAAGCTTTGTCCTGACGAAAGCAGCTCCCTTTCCGGGCTTTACATGCTGAAACTCAACTACCTGCATTACCTGTCCGTCAATCTCTACAGTTACTCCGTTCCTGAAATCACTTGCTGATATCATATCGATCCTCCAAATCAATTTGAACTGTTTATATAATGCGCCGCTTGACGCAAAAAATCATTATAATATTATAGGAAAAAGCCTTTTTTGTAAAGATACAGTATGGGCTTTTCCAGTTTCCGCTTAAGCCTTATCCTCGGTATGTCGGTGCTTCTGTCAAGCGGAGACACCAGCACGCTGTCTATGCCCGCATTATTGGCTCCCCAGATATCCGTAAACAGCTGGTCACCGAAAAATATGACCTCCTCAGGGGAAAGAGAAAGACGCCTGCAGAGCTCGAGATATCCATCGGGCTTCGGCTTATGGGAAAGATATACGTACTCGATCCCGCCTGCATCCTCGGAAAAGCTTTTTACCCTGGGCTCATGGTTGTTGGATACAAGGCCAAGGCAGAAGCCTCTGGCCCTGAGTCCCTCCAGTAGCTCTCTACTCCGCTTATCCGCCGGGGCATCGTGAGGCACAAGGGTATTGTCTATGTCAAAAAACACTCCCCTTTTTCCCCGTCTTCTGGCCCTTTCAAAATCATAGCCGTATACGCTCTCCGCATATTCCTTCGGGTAAAGCTTACTGAGCATCATTTTTGTTTCCGGGACTTAACAGCTTCCCTATCTCCTCTATAAATGTGTTGACATCCTTGAACTCTCTGTAGACCGATGCAAAGCGGACATAGGCCACTTCGTCAAGCTTCTTGAGCTTATCCATGACCTTTTCTCCGATCACATGGGTGGGGATCTCCTTTTCCTCCATGGCAAAGAGCTCATTTTCTATCTCATCTATGAGCCTGGATATCTGCTTTGTGGATATCGGACGTTTATGGCAGGAGCAGATTATGCCGGCTTCTATCTTTGAGCGGTTATATGGCTCTCTGGAATCGTCCTTCTTGATGACCATTAGGGGCATGGTCTCAAGCTTTTCATAGGTTGTGAACCGCTTTCCGCAGGACTCACACTGACGTCTCCTGCGTATGGAAGAATTGTCGTCAGCCGGCCTGGAATCTATGACCTTCGTATCCTCAGCATTACAATAAGGGCACTTCATGCTGCTCCTCCTCTTTATCCTCTTCCTTATCCGTTTCCACTTCCCTGGTTTCCACTTCCTTTGGTTCTACTTCCCTGGTTTCCACTTCCCTGGTCTCAGTCTCTTCTGCATCCGCTGCCATTCCCGGCTCTATGTCCTCCGTACTGATATCGCCGTAGCTGTCCTCAGGAAATGCCTCCCTTTCCGCATCCAGATAAAACAGGAATACAGTAGTATATATGTAGGGCGTTATCCAGAGAGCTGCAATCCCCAGTGTCAAAAGCAGCGGGATACCCCAGGGCAGAAAGCTGAAGCAGAACAGCCATATCAGCTTGAGCTTCCTTCCCTTCGTAAGCCTGGCTGAACGCTTCATGGCTGCAAATACTCCCAATGAAGGCCTGTCTATGACTATCACGGGTGCAAAGGCATATCTCAGGCTCATGTATATCACATAGATATAAAATGCTGCATAAGAGATAACAAGCACCACGGGGCTGTTGTCAAAGGCAAGTATCGACAGCGTGAGGAGCGCCAGCAGGATGATCACCCCGGGAACGAACAATATGAAAAACAGCCACAGGCTTACCCACACGTACCTGAGAGGATGGGCTCCCCTTGAGAAGGCATAGAAGAGGTCGGAAAATGATACATAGCCTCTCCTGCACATATTCAGATACTGCTTCGATATGCCAAGGGATATGAAAAGGCATATAAGCACCGCTGCTATCAGCACAACGGCAAATAAGATGGCTCCTCCCGCGCCGAGAGCTGCATTTCCCTCCAGGATAAACGCAGCCGCGGCTCCCAGGACCATGATCATGGCTATGATAGCCGCGTAGGAGATCATCTCCTCAATAAATCTTGCTGCGATAAGTATCCCGTATTTTCCCCGCAGCAGAAGCCTTGCCTTTGTTTTATAATCTTTGATCTTCACAAAAACTGTCCTCCGGTATCAAATGATCCTTTCTCAAATGCCATATCCCCTGAGCTCATCTTCCAAGATATGCATATAGTATTCCATAGCTCCGGAATTGATCAGCGCTATGGCCATGTAGACCGTAATGATGATCGAGGCTATCACTCCGATGATACAGATGATAAATGCTATCCTTGCAGCAAGGCTCATCTTCCCCTCTCCCCTTGAAAGCAGGGCAAAGGTCATGCCAAGGCCCCCTGCAAGGCAGGCCGCAAGAAGGTTGCTCCCGAAGATCACGGTGATCCCGCTCATGATGAGCGAAGCCACCGTCATGCCGTCCTTATGTGTCCGCTCCATACCAAAAATCCTTTCCAGGGCCGATTATCTGCAGAGTTCGCTGATGGCAAGCGCATAGATAACGACAGCCTCCTTAAGCTCATCTATGGGCATGAATTCATCTGCCCCATGCATGTTCGTATCGGTAACCTCTCCCACTGCTCCGAAGGCTACTCCGTTTTTGAGATCGTGGGCATAGGTCCCTCCGCCGATGGACATGAGATGTCCCTCGACTCCCTTCACGTCCTCATAACAGCGAAGCAGGGTCTTTACAAAATCCGTATCCCCATCCACCACATGAGGTGCTCCAAGTTTGTATTCCAGTGTAAAGCCGGCTTTCTCAGCATTGTTTACGGCAGGCTTTACCGTATTTTCTTCATTTGCGGCAACTGCGGTCCTCGAATCCACATGAAGCTCGATATGCTCCCTGTCTGCTCTCAGTATATCCGCTGAAGCAGTGGTCGGGCCGGAAAGCTCATCCTCCACGGCTATGCCAAAGGCCCTTCCATAGTTATCTCCATAAGGGAAGAGCTTCTCAAGCTCCTTAAGGAGTCTTGTCTGGGCACAGTCGCCCAGAGGAAGCAGGTTTACAAGATGAAGGAGTGCCAGAGCCGCATTTTTTCCGTCATCAGGATGAGCTGCATGGGCTCCCTGTCCCTCTGCATCTATGCGGAGTCCCTCTGCCGTAGCTGAAATCGAAAAGCTGACACCGGTCTCCTTCTCTGCCTTCTCCGCCTCTTTCCTTATAAGGTCATCATCCAGTCCCCTGACTATGGCATAGGCCCTTCCGGGGACTATGTTGATGGTATCTCCGCTGTAAAGCTCACAGAGAACTGCTCCCTCATCCGAAGGCTCAAAGGATGCGCTGAGCTTGACCCTGAAATGTCCCTTTTCCACATTGGTTACCGGGAAGCTGGAATCAGGGCTGAAGGTCATGGGTGCCTCAGGCTCCACCGAATAATAATGGACGATGTCTCCCATACCGCTCTCTTCATCAGATCCAAGGATGAGTCTGCAGTTTTTGGTCACGGGGATGCCCAGCTCCTTTACCGCACGCATGGCATAAAGGGCAGCCATGGCAGGTCCCTTATCATCGGATGTGCCTCTGCCATATATCCTGCCGTCCTTAACGATCGGATTAAAGGGCTCTGTTATCGTCCATCCCTCTCCTGCTGCCACCACATCCATGTGGGCAAGGATATCAAGGGCCTTCTCCCTGTCATTGAGATCGGCGGTCACCACATAGTCATCATAATTTGTGGTCGCCATGCCGTATCTCTCACAGATGGACATGGCAGACATAAGGGCATTGTAGGGTCCCTCCCCGTAGGGCTTCCCAGCCTCATAGGCTCCCCTTACTGAATTTATGCGGCATAAGGTCTTCACATCCTCTATCAGCTCTTCCTCATGCTCATCGATATACTTTACGAATCTTTCCTTAAGTTCCATTCCAAGTCTCCTTTTATTTATGCTTTTCCGAATTCGGACAGCCTGAGTCCTTCATTTCTGTCCAGTACCATCTTGACGCTCCACTCATGGGCAAAGAGCAGAAGGGGATCTCCCTTAAGATCCTTGACCTTCTTCATGTCACTGGTACCGGAAAGCCTGTCCACATCCACCTCGGTGGGGTTTTCTATCCATCTTATATATTCATAGGGCAGCTGTTCCAAGCCTACCTCTACATTATACTCATTTTTAAGCCTGTATGTCAGCACCTCAAACTGAAGCACGCCCACGACGCCTACGATGATCTCCTCCATGCCGGTGTTGAACTCCTGGAAGATCTGTATGGCTCCTTCCTGGGCGATCTGCATGACTCCCTTAAGGAACTGCTTCCGCTTCATGGTATCTATCTGGCGTACCCTCGCAAAATGCTCCGGCGCAAAGGTGGGGATCCCCTCATATCTGAACTTTGAATCCGAGAGGCATATGGTATCTCCTATGCTGTATATGCCCGGATCAAAGACACCTATGATATCCCCTGCATATGCCTTGTTTATGATCTGCCGCTCATCGGCCATCATCTGGGTCGGCATTGAAAGCCTTATCTTCCTGCCTCCCTGGACATGATTTACCTCCATGCCCGCCTCAAATTCTCCGGAACAGATCCTCATGAAGGCTATCCTGTCCCTGTGGGCCTTGTTCATATTAGCCTGGATCTTGAATACAAAGGCTGAAAATGCCTCATCCACCGGATCTATGAGCCCCTGGTCGCTCTTTCTGGGGAGCGGCGTGGTGGTCATCTCAAGGAAATGCTTAAGGAAGGGCTCCACGCCGAAGTTTGTAAGAGCAGATCCGAAAAATACGGGAGACAGCTGTCCCTTCCTGACCTTTTCAAGGTCAAACTCATCCGCCGCACCGTCCAAGAGCTCTATGTCCTCCATCAGCTTGTCATAGTTCTGAAATCCTATGATGTCGGAAAGCCCCGGATCGTCGATGTCATATTCATGAGTCTCCAGCTCCCTGGCACCTCCCTGCTCAGCCCTGAAGGTAATTATCTTACGGCTGTCTCTCTCATAAACACCCTTGAAATTCTTGCCGCAGCCTATGGGCCAGTTTATGGGACAGGTATGTATGCCAAGTACGTCCTCAATATCCGAAAGGAGCTCAAAGGGATCCTTGGCCTCCCGGTCGAATTTGTTCATGAAGGTAAATATGGGAATGCCTCTCATGACACAGACCTTGAAAAGCTTTATGGTCTGTGCCTCGACACCCTTCGATCCATCAATGACCATGACCGCCGAATCCGCAGCCATGAGTGTCCTGTAGGTATCCTCTGAGAAGTCCTGGTGCCCCGGCGTATCCAGTATGTTTATGACCTTTCCGTCATAACAGAACTGCATGGCTGAAGATGTGACAGATATGCCTCTTTCCTTCTCTATATCCATCCAGTCAGATACCGCATGCTTCTGGGCCTTCCTGCCCTTTACGGTACCCGCCAGGTTTATGGCACCTCCGTAAAGCAGGAATTTCTCCGTAAGGGTGGTCTTTCCCGCATCCGGGTGTGATATTATCGCAAACGTACGTCTTTTATGTATCTCTTCTCTGAGCTTTTCCTTCTGATCCATCCTATCTCCTCTTTATGAACGCAATGCGTAAAGTTTATCACAGAATACCGCGTTTTTTCAAGGAGTCTTGTTTTCATTATATAATATCAGCAGCCCCTTTATCAGCAGCTTGTCATCCATGATAATGTCATGGGAGCAGTAGGGTACCACAAATCTGGAAAGTCCTCCCGTAGCCACGATACGGCATTTTTCAGAAAGTTCCTTCTCTATCCTGTCGATAAGCCCGTCAAGCTGAGCGGCATTTCCATAGATCAGACCGCTCCTCATGCTTTCCGCCGTATCCACGGTTATTACCGATCCGGGAGAGCTAAGGTCCACCTCAGGGAGCTGGGCCGTGCCTCCTGCAAGGGCAGCCATGCTGGTCCTAAGCCCCGGGAGTATCAGTCCCCCTTCAAATCTTCCTTCCTTTCCCACGACCGTAAGGGTGGTGGCGGTGCCCATGCTGATGACTATGACCGGAGGCTCATAAAGCCTGAGTGCTGCCTCCGCGCCTATTATGAGATCTGCCCCAAGAAGATCAGGGATCGGAAACTTTTCAAGGCTCAGCTTCATCCTGAGGCTGCCCTTCACTATAAGCGGATCCACCCCAAGCACCTTCCTTACCGCCGTCTCTATGACTCCTGTCAGGGAAGGAACTACGGAGGAAATGATGGCTCCCTCAAACTGCTTCCTGGAAAATCCGTAAAAATCCAGGATCGATGAGATCATGAGCGCATACTCCATGCTGGTCCTGTCCTTGTCGGTGGTAAGCCTTTCCTCCCTTATGGAGCCGTCCTTAAGGTCTGCCATTCCTATCTTTATATTGGTATTTCCCATGTCAATAGCAAGTATCATCCTGACCGCCTTTCAGAAAAAACCGGCAGCCGATCCATGTCCGGCTGCCGGTATATGTACAATATATCCTCAGGCCTTCCTGATCCCGGACTCAACGTATCCGATGATCTCTGAAAGTCCTGCGTACCTGACTGCCTCTCCCTTGCTTACGCTTACGAGAGTGGGAGCCTGCATTATGCGCAGCGCCCTTGCAGTGTCAGCATTTTCCTCGGCATTCACTACCTGATAATGTATGCCCGCCTTATTCAGCTGTTCCTTTGCTGCCTTGCAGTTGGGACAGGTGCTGGTGGTGAACAGGTATAATCCGTCACGAAGCACTCCGTTCTTCATGTCCGCAGCATCCTTTTCCCTGGCTGATGCAACGATCTCTTCCGCTTCCTTATGGAGCTTATGCCTGTGCTCATAGGAGGAAGCCACGTCGTATTCCTTCCTGTCCTTGTACTCCTGGGTCTTTCCGTCGTTCCAGTTCTGTATCGGCCTGTAATAGCCGGTGATACGGCTGTATACCTCAGACTTCTTTCCGCACTTGGGGCAGGTAAAATGCTCACCTGCGATATAGCCATGATCCGAACATACCGAATAGGTAGGGCTGATGGTATAGTAGGGAAGCCTGTAATTCTCGGCTATCGTCCTTACCAGCTTTGCCGCTGCCTGCCAGTCGGGAAGCTTCTCTCCAAGGAAGGCATGGAATACGGTACCTGAGGTATAGAGGGTCTGAAGCTCATCCTGCACATCCAGCGCATCGAAGACATCAGCCGTATATCCTACGGGCAGATGAGAGGAGTTTGTATAATAGGGAACTCCGCTGGCCTCATTTGCAGTTATGATGTCGGGATAGTGCTTCTTGTCATGCTTTGCAAGCCTGTAGGCAGTCGACTCCGCAGGGGTAGCCTCAAGGTTATAGAGGTCTCCGTACATCTCCTGATAGTCGGAGAGCTTTTCCCTCATATGATTGAGGACTTCCGTTGCAAACTTCTGGGTCTCGGGATGGGTAAGATCCTTGCCTATCCACTTTGCATTGAGCCCGGCTTCATTCATGCCCACCAGTCCTATGGTAGAGAAATGGTTATTGAAGGTGCCCAGATATCTCTTTGTGTAGGGGTAGAGGCCCTGCTCAAGGAGCCTTGTGATGACCTCACGCTTTATCTTGAGGGAGCGTGCGGAAATATCCATCATATGGTCCAGGCGCTTGTAGAAATCAGCCTCATCCTTTGCAAGGTATGCTATGCGGGGCAGGTTGATCGTAACAACTCCCACTGATCCCGTGCTCTCTCCGGAACCGAAGTAGCCTCCGGATTTCTTCCTGAGCTCACGAAGATCCAGTCTAAGCCTGCAGCACATCGAACGAACGTCCGAAGGCTCCATATCTGAATTGATGTAATTTGAGAAATAAGGAGTTCCGTACTTTGCGGTCATTTCAAAGAGAAGCCTGTTGTTCTCGGTATCCGACCAGTCAAAGTCCTTGGTTATGCTGTAGGTAGGGATAGGATACTGGAAACCTCTTCCGTTTGCATCGCCTTCGATCATGATCTCGATGAAGGCCTTGTTGACCATATCCATCTCCTTCTTGCAGTCCTTGTACTTGAAATCCACGGTCTCTCCGCCTATGATGCAGTACTGCTCTGCAAGGTCAGCAGGTACCGTCCAGTCAAGGGTTATGTTGGTAAAGGGAGCCTGTGTGCCCCATCTTGAAGGTGTGTTTACGCCGTACACGAAGGACTGTACACACTGCTTTACTTCTTTATAGCTTAAGTTGTCTATCTTTACGAAGGGAGCCAGGTAGGTATCAAAGGATGAAAATGCCTGTGCTCCGGCCCACTCATTCTGCATGATGCCGAGGAAATTGACCATCTGGTTGCAGAGGGTGGAAAGATGCTTTGCAGGGGATGAGGTTATCTTTCCGGGAATGCCTCCAAGTCCCTCCTGTATAAGCTGCTTAAGGGACCATCCTGCGCAGTAGCCAGTCAGCATGCTGAGGTCATGAAGATGTATGTCAGCATTTCTGTGAGCATCGGAGATCTCCTTGTCGTAGATCTCGGAAAGCCAGTAATTGGCAGTGACCGCTCCGGAGTTTGACAGGATCAGCCCTCCCACGGAATAGGTGACAGTGGAGTTCTCCTTTACTCTCCAGTCATTTATCTTGAGGTAATTGTCGATGACATCCTTATAGTCAAGAACGGTCTGGGACACGTTCCTGATGGACTCATGCTGTTTACGGTAAAGGATGTAGGCCTTAGCGACCTCAGTATAGCCTGCCTGCTCAAGCACATGCTCAACGGAATCCTGGATATCCTCAACTCCGATCTTTCCGTCCGTCATCTTGCTCTGGAAATCAGCCGTTACCCTGAGGGCAAGAAGCTCCATGATATCGTTATTGTATTCCTTGCCAGTGGCCTTGAAGGCCTTTTTCATGGCGTCGCTGATCTTCGACAGATTAAAATCAACTATACTGCCGTCTCTTTTTATGACCTGCATCTCCTGATCCTCCATTTGTTCTGATCTATGTTTATCAT
>DVNQ01000081.1 GCA_018714245.1 Candidatus Avilachnospira avicola | reverse complement strand
TTAAGTATGTTTTTGGAATCCCGGTTGACCGCCATGTAACGGAAGCCTATGCTGAGGGAATTGAGCAGCGCGGCTATGGTGGAGGGGCCGGTTATGATCACCCGGTGCTTTTTCTGGCAGTCCTCGGAAAGGCCGGGGATCCTGAGCACCTCGGCGTAGAGGGATTCGGTAGGCAGGAACATGATGGCAAAATCCGTGGTATGGGGAGGATCCAGATATTTTTCCTCTATGCTCTTTGCTTCATTTTTTATAAAGGTATCCAGATCCTTTACGGCTTTTGCAAGCTCTGCCGGCTCATTTTTTTCTGCCGCATCGGCTATACGGTCATAGATGCTTGCAGGGAATTTTGAGTCTATGGGCAGATACATGAATTCGCCCACGGCTTCCTTATCCGGGATCCTGACGGCAAACTCCACCGCATCCTTGTTTCCGGAGCTCTGCCTTGTGACCACGTTTTTGTCATAAAGGTTGTCCGGAAGAATGTTCGCAAGTATGTTTTCCAGCTGGGCCTCACCGAATATGCCTCTTGTCTTTACGTTTGAAAGGGTCCGGTTAAGGCTGGATACCCCGTCCTCAAGCCGGCTCAGCTCTCCCAGGGACACATAAAGCCGGTTAAGCTGTTCTCCGACGGTCTTAAAGGAATTGTCCAGCCTTTCATTGAGAGAGGAATCCAGTTTTTTGTTTATCTCCGACTGTATCTCCGAAAGCTTTTCCCTGTTGCTCTGAGAAAGCTCTGAAAGGGAGGTACGGAGACGCTCATCTATCTTTTCCTGGAATCTTTCCAGGGCCTGGTCCTGCTTTTCCGAGCTTCTTTCCAGAGAAGCGTTTATCTCTATGCGGTTCTGCCTGTTTTCCTCTGCATCCTGACGGAGCCTGCGGTCTATGTCAAGACGTATGTCTCCTACCCTGGAAGGTACTGTCTCATTTATGTCGTGCCTCAGCTCCTCAAGATCCGAGGACAGGGCATCCAGCTTTTTTCCGGGGCCGTCCTCACGCTGCCTGCGGATAAACTCGCCCTGTCTGAAAAGGATAAAGGCGAGCAGCATCACAGAGATGATGAGGAGTATGAGCATGATTATATCTGAAATGGAAAGATTCATTTTTACCTGCCTGTAAATAATAATATATAGGAATCCCGCATATTGATTAAGTATAGCATAAATCAGCCAAATATGTTACACTCATAGGGCTTTAAGCCGGACATATGAGTCCGGACCAATGAGATTTGAACGGAGTTTTTGATATGGCACTGTCATCGGAAGAAAGAAGACGAAGGCTTCATCAGGCGGCAAGACGGAGAAGGATAAGGAGAAGGAAACAGAGGATCAGGATCGCTGTCATGATAGTTCTGATGCTTGCCCTTATTCTGGGCCTGGCATTTGCAGTATCCCGCCTTTTTTCGGGAAAGGGAGGAGATAAGGAAACGGAGGGGACAGGCGTCGTGGCCTCGGAGGCCAATGATCAGTCTATGGATATCCCCGAAGAGACGGAGCCTCAGACAGATGAAAGAGCCGATGGCATCAGGGAAGCCGAGAGGCTTGCTGCCATGTATGATTATGACGGGGCCATAAAGCTCCTTTCCTCGATCCCCGGAAGCGGAGAGGACACTGAGATACAGGAACTTGTGGCAGCTTATGAGGAAACGAAGGCAGGCCTTGTGCGCCAGGATATAAATACCATCACCCATGTATTCTTCCACAGCCTTATAGTGGATCCGGAAAATGCACTGGACAAGGAGAGATGGGGGACCCAGGCAGACGGATATAATTCAGTCATGACTACCATCTCCGAGTTTGAAAAGATGCTGGAGGAGTTTTATCAGGACGGATTTGTTCTCGTAAGGCTTCATGACATGGCCCATATTGAAAAGACTGCTGACGGAGAGGAGATCATGGTGGAGGGAGACATCATGCTTCCCGAGGGAAAGAAGGCCATGGTCATGTCTCAGGATGATGTCTGCTATTATGAATATATGGAGGGGGCCGGATTTGCGGACAGGATCATTGTCGGCGAAGACGGAAGGCCTACCTGCCATTATACGGATGAGGACGGCAATGAATTCGTCGGTGAGTATGACCTGGTCCCCATACTTGACCGCTTTGTGGATGAGCATCCTGATTTCTCCTACAAGGGAGCAAAGGCCTGTCTGGCATTTACCGGGTATAACGGCATACTCGGATACAGGACCGATGAGACCTATGATCCCGACTCTGACATGTACGACGAGGAAAAGGAGCCCAATTACAACATAGAAGAGGACAGGGAGACCGCAAGGCAGGTAGTGGCTGCCCTCAGGGAGGCTGGATATGAGCTCTCATCCCACAGCTGGGGACACAGGGACATGGGAAGCCGGAGCCTTGAGGATATGAAGCGGGACGCCGACAGGTGGGATAAGAACGTCAATCAGGAACTTCTCGGAGGTACCTGTGATATCATACTTTATCCCTTTGGATCGGATGTGGCCGACTGGCATCCCTATACCCATGAAAATGAAAAATTCGATTATCTCTGGGATCTGGGCTTCCGCTATTTCTGCGGAGTGGATTCCAGCCAGTACTGGGTACAGGTGGGTAAGGATTATCTGAGACAGGGACGAAGGAACCTGGACGGATATATGATGTGGATGGACCTTTCAGGACAGAGGGACAAGCTTTCGGATCTGTTTGATGATGTGGGGGCTATATTTGATCCGGCAAGGCCCACTCCCGTGGAGCAGTAGGAGACAATATGATCAGCTTTATACACGGAGAGCTTTCGGAGAAGGAAGAAGGAATGATAGTCGTTGAGGCAGCCGGAGTGGGTTATGACATTTTCGTGCCCATGAGCGTGCTTTCCAAGCTTCCTCCCTGCGGCGAGGAGATAAAGATATATACCCATCATGCGGTGAAGGAGGACGGACAGTCCCTTTACGGCTTTCTGTACAGGGAAGACCGGGAGATGTTCCGGCAGCTGATTTCCGTAAACGGGGTAGGGCCGAAGGGGGCACTGGCGATACTTGGCGTGCTGGATCCCGATGACCTCAGGCTTGCCATCGTGACCGGAGATTCCAAATCCATAAGCCGGGCCCAGGGCATAGGGCAGAAGACTGCCCAGAGGGTCATCCTTGATCTCAAGGACAAGATCGGAAATGAATTCATACATCCTGACCGGGATCAGGATATGGGAGCCTCCGGGGATGCCGGGGGAGCCCTCTTCGGCGGAAGTGCAGAGCTTGAAGCCATAGATGCTCTTACCGTGCTTGGATACACAAGGGTGGAAGCCGCCCGGGCTGTCAGAAGGCTCAGCATACCTGAGGGCTCATCTACTGAGGATATACTTAAGCAGGCGCTGAGGGTCATAAATAAATGAGGGACGGGAAAAAGCCGATCATAAGGGTGCTTCCCGTGATCCTGTTCGGAATGGCCATGATCTTTCTGATTCTCCGTTATGACCGGGGGACGGGACAGGAAGCTTTTTCGGGAGCATCAGAGGGATCCTCTTTGCAGCAGGATTATCCCATGAGCAGGGATTCCTTCCTTCTTGATACCTTCTGCTCCATTACCCTTTATGAGGGTGGGGGCAGCGAGGCTCTTTTTTCTGCCCAGGAGCTCCTTTCATACTATGACGGGCTCTTCAGCCCAACCGGGCCTGATTCCGACATAGAAAGGATAAATAACCGTCAGGGAGAACGGATTGCCATACATAGGGATACGGCAGAACTTTTTGAGAGCATATCCAGCGTATATGAAAGTGCCGGAGGGGATCTGGAAGTGACCATAGAGCCCCTTACCTCCCTCTGGGACATAAAGGAGAGAACTGAGCCTCCGATGGAGGAAGAGATAAGAGCTGCCCTTCAGAAGATCGGGTATCTAAGATGGGATATCGAAGAGGATGAGGACGGCGATTTCTATTTTGTATCGGAGGATCCGGAGCTTCGGGTAGACGTGGGAGCCTTTGCGAAGGGCTTCATTGCAGATAAGCTCAGGGACAGGCTCATTTCTGAGGGAGCCCGTTCAGGCATAATCAATCTTGGCGGCAATGTGCTCTGCTTCGGAAAGGATACGGATGGGGGAAGCTTTGAGGTAGGCATAAGAAGGCCGGAGCCCGGAGCTTCAGATTATATTCTGAAACTTAAGGCAGATGATGTTTCCGTGGTAACTGCCGGGATCTATGAAAGATATTTCGAATATGAGGGCAGGATGTATCACCATATAATCGATCCCAAGACCGGATATCCTTCGGAAAGCGGGCTTCTGTCCGTGACCGTGGTAGGAGAAAGCTCTGCCATATGCGATGCCCTGGCCACCACCCTTCTTATAAAGGGAACGGATGAGGGGCTTAGTTATCTAAGACAGTACAACGAAGAGTTTGAAGGCTCATATGAAGCCTATTTCATAGATGAGGAAATGAAGGTGACAGATTCGAAAGATGCTGGAGATCCGTGAAAAATTAGAGCCTATGGATATCCCTGAGCTTTCCGCCATAGGGCCAAAGGAAAGGCTGGTATTTTTTGACATAGAGACTACGGGGCTTCGTGCAGGAAGGGCCGAGCTTTACCTTATAGGGCTGCTTTTTCATGACGGAAAGGACTGGGAGCTGATACAATGGTTTTCGCAGGGACTTTCGGATGAGGAGGAACTGCTCCTCAGATTTTCAGGATTCCTTAACGACATGAGGCGGAGACACAGTCCTCAGAAACCCATACTGATAAGCTACAATGGAGACGGCTTTGATATCCCCTTCATATCATCCTGCTTAAAGGCATACGGCCTCCCTGACATAAAGGGGACGGTACTGAGCTTCGATCTCTATAAGCAGTTAAGAGGACTGAAACGGATACTGGGGCTTCCGGACATGAAGCTTAAGACCATTGAACGCTTCCTTGGCATCAACAGGGAGGACAGCTTCAGCGGAGGGGAGCTGATAGGTGTCTATGAGAGATACAGGATGCTCCTTGCGGAAGGCTCAGGGGACGGAGAAAAGCTCCTGTCAGTACTGCTCCTTCATAACGCAGAGGATATCAGAAACATGCCTGCGATATGCAGGATGCTTTCCTATGAAGCCCTTTTTTCGGGGGATTTCTGCTTTTCCTCAGGAGAGATCCTGCGTATCTCCGGAAGGCCGGTGCTGGATCTGAGATACAGGCTTAAAGGCCCCCTTCCCAGGGAGTTTTACTATGAGGATGAAAGCTATGTATTGAGTGCATCTCCGGAAAATGATGACCTCCTTGATCTGGCGGTCAGCCTTTATGAGGGAGAGCTCAAGTACTTTTTTGCGGATCATAAAAATTATTACTATCTGCCGGCTGAGGACCGGGCAATACATAAGTCTGTGGCTTCCTTTGTGGACAGGAAGTCAAGAAAACAGGCCACGAAGGCCACCTGCTATCAGAAGAGGGAGGGGCTTTTCCTTCCTGAGCCTGAGGTGATATTTGCTCCGGTGTATTATAAGGATTACGGAGC
>DVNQ01000080.1 GCA_018714245.1 Candidatus Avilachnospira avicola | reverse complement strand
AAAACAGCTCCTTATTGATAAGGGTTATGAGACCATAGGCGTTGATAGCGAGAGCGCTGAAGCTCAGGGCTATAAGAGCATCACCAGATACTTTGATCTTGTTGATTACAAAAATGGTAATACCTGGGTAGCCAGCAGCCATCCTACGGATGTCTATATAACCTACCCTGAAAGAACAGACAGCAGCACTGACTTTACCTTCCTTCATTTTAAGGATCTCCACAGAGAGAATTATTATGGAGATGTACCTTCGGCCATAGCAAGTGCTGATGTAGAGGAAGTTACTCTTGAGCTTCATGATGATTACATCAAATTCTCTACCAAGCCCGGAATTGAGGCATTCAGTCCCTTCATGCTGATATGGAAGACTGATGAACCCGGCACAGATACTCCCAGCACCGGCGGAGGAACGTCAAGCACCCCTACGGGCTCAGGCGATGCGACTCCTTCAGGCCCCGTAAGCGTGCAGCAGTCAGGAAACTCAAAGGACTATTACTATACCGCAGGCCTTCACGGAAACTGGGTACACATGGATAACGTTGACATGAACGTACCCCTCGATGAGCCCGTACCCGCAGGAGCGACTGCAGTAGACTTCCCCGAGTGGCACAGATGGAGGTTCTACCTTTCAAGCGGAGTGATGCTTGATAACCAGTGGGCCCACATAGAGAACCCTTATGCAGTAGGAGACCAGCCGAGGAGCGGATGGTTCTATTTCGACCATGACGGACTTATGAGATACGGATGGTACCTTGACACAGGGAGCGGAGACTGGTACTACATGCACAGCGAGTCGGACGGAATGCTTGGAACAATGATGACGGGATGGCATTATGACATGAGGGATGGAAAGTGGTACTATCTTGACCCTGCTACCGGAGCAATGAAGACGGGCTGGCAGCAGATCGGAGGAAAGTGGTACTACTTCAATACGACACCCTTCGGAGAGACCTGGAGCCTTGATCACAGCACCAGCGTATGGAGATTCAACGGAAACACGGTAAGGCCATACGGATCGATGTACCAGAACGAGGTAACGCCTGACGGGTACAAGGTAGGCGAGGACGGCGCCTGGATACAGTGACCCTGATTCAGCGATCCTGGATGAGGTCTGATGCGTAAAATAAAGTTCATTTAAAAAGGATGCTTCCCTGCATATGCAGGGGGCATCCTTTGTTGATGGGCATAAATTATCTTTTCAGCAGCCAGCAAAGACCTGAGATGATGCGCTCTTTTTCATTTACGAAATGATTGCCTGCCTCCATCTGAAATCTCGTATCGGTCCCCATTTTAAGGAAATGATCCCTTATATCCTCCGTATCCTTAAGCACTGTCTGAAGGACAGGATTCTTTGTCCTGCTTTCTTTGTCTCCAATGGACAGATATACGCAGTCTGGCCTGGAGGAAGGAGTATTTGACCTGACATATTCGGTAAAGCCAGGATACCATAGAGAACCGGACATACTGGCTGCCCTTGAAAATGCATCGGTCCTAAAGAGCGAATAGAGTGCAAAAAGCCCGGCAAGGGAATACCCTGCTATACCCCGCCATGAAGGAGGGCCCATGACATGCTTTTCCGCTTCAGGAAGGATCTCCTTTGTCAGGATACCGAGATACTGGTCTGCGCCTCCTTCAAAGGCTTCTCCGTTTCTGAATACTGCCGGGCTTTCCCAGGGCGAAAGATCCCGGTTCCAGCAAAGGCCGGTGACGGAGACCAGACTGAGATCAGGGCACCCCAGATGTCTCAGTGTGTCATAAATTTCCTGGGCCTCCTCGGAGACGGAATTAAGGTATATGACCGGTGCTTCAGGTGCTGATGCCGGTATAAGATGTACTGAGTATTTATCATGGATCGAAAATGCTTTCATATGACATGTTATACCTCAGGGAAGGCTTTCCTGCAATCGCTATCGGGAACATGTGACAGGCCATTTTCCTTATCGGGTCCAGCGGATGACATTGTCTTCGGGACCTTGCCTGCATATTTGAGATAAGCTATAATGACAACTGATCATATGACGGAGGAAGCGCCATGAAATGGAAAAAATTTACGATAAATACTACGACGGAGGCTGAGGATCTGGTCAGCTCCATGTTAAATGATCTTGGAGTGGAGGGAGTCCTTATCGAGGACAATGTCCCCTTGTCCGAGACAGATACCAAGGGCATGTTCATTGACGTGCTTCCGGAGCTGCCTCCGGATGACGGATCTTCCAGGGTAAGCTTCTTTGTAAGAGAAGCCGGGGATGAAGGCAGCCTTCCTGAGGGGCCTACAGTTTCGTCCGGAGTAAGCGATACGGAGGATAATTCCTATACATTTTCAGACAGGCTCTGGCAGAAGGGGGAGATAGAAAAGCTCCTTTCTGACATAGAAAGAGAGCTTTCCGATATGCGGGCATATACCGATATCGGAGAGGGGACCATAGTGAGTTCGGAGACAGAGGATGCGGATTGGATGAATAACTGGAAGCAGTATTTCAAGCCCTTTACCGTGGAAAATATCCTGATAAAGCCGGTGTGGGAGGAGATCCCCGGCGAGTATGCGGATCAGGTGGAAGATGGAAGCCTCAAGCTGATAAACATCAATCCGGGTACTGCCTTTGGAACAGGATCCCACGAGACCACGAAGCTCTGTATCATGGAGCTGCAGAGATATGTGACCGGAGCGGAAAGGGTGCTGGATATAGGCACTGGTACAGGCATACTGGGCATAGCAGCTCTTAAGCTGGGAGCAGGCAAGGTAATGGCCACGGATGTGGAT
>DVNQ01000012.1 GCA_018714245.1 Candidatus Avilachnospira avicola | reverse complement strand
GTCTGAGCCTTGCCCATGCCCTTACGGATACCATGGTTGATACAAGGAGCGTAAGCGATAACAAGTGAAGGTCCGGGATATGCCTCAGCCTCGGATATAGCCTTGATAGCCTGGTTCATATCAGCACCCATAGCGATCTGAGCAACGTATACATAGCCGTAGCTCATCGCGATGGAAGCGAGATCCTTCTTCTTGACATCCTTTCCGCCTGCAGCGAATTGTGCAACAGCACCGGGCTGAGTAGCCTTGGAGGACTGTCCGCCTGTGTTGGAGTAAACCTCGGTATCGAATACCATGATGTTGATATCCTTGTTGGAAGCGATAACATGGTCGAGTCCGCCGAAGCCGATATCGTAAGCCCATCCGTCACCACCGAATACCCACTGGCTCTTCTTAGCCAGGAAGTTCTTCATGGAAAGGATGTCCTTAGCCTTATCACATCCGCACTCCTCGAGAGCCTTTACAAGCTCCTCGGTAGCTGCGCCATTCTCAGCGCCTACTGCAAATGTATCAAGCCACTTCTGGCCTGCAGCCTTGACAGCCTCGTTGTCGCCGTTGGCAACAACATCCTCTACCTTAGCCTTAAGTCCGTCACGGATAGCGTTCTGAGCAAGGAGCATACCATATCCGAACTCTGCGTTATCCTCGAACAGTGAGTTGTCCCATGCAGGACCCTGTCCCTTGGCGTTAACAGTGTAAGGAGTTGAAGGTGAAGAGTTGCCCCAGATCGAAGAACATCCTGTAGCGTTGGCGATGTACATCCTGTCGCCGAACAGCTGAGTGATGAGCTTAGCATAAGGAGTCTCTCCGCAGCCTGCACATGCGCCTGAGAACTCAAGCAACGGCTTCTTGAACTGTGAACCCTTTACTGTGTTGGCCTTGAACTTCTCTATAACGTCTTCCTTGTCGGGAAGCTCTACTGCGAAATCGAAAGCAGCCTGTGATGTAGCCTGATCCTGAGGTACCATCTCCAGAGCCTTTGCTCCCTTCATGCCAGGGCATACGTTTGCGCAGGATCCGCATCCGGTACAATCCAGTACGGAAACAACGATAGCAAACTTCTTTCCGGGCATGCCGGTCATATCCTTCATAGCCATGCCTGCAGGAGCCTTTGCTGCCTCTTCCTCTGTAAGAGCAACAGGTCTGATGGCTGCATGAGGACATACATAAGAGCAGCGGTTACACTGGATACAGTTATCGGGTACCCACTGAGGAACATTGACTGCGATACCTCTCTTCTCGTATGCTGCAGATCCTGAAGGTGTGGATCCGTCAACATAGTCAACGAATGCGGATACAGGCAGATTGTTTCCTTCCTGAGCTGAAACCTTGGTCTGGATGTTGTTAACGAAATCAACTACGTCCTTCCTTAATCCGGTAGCTACAGGATAATCAAGGCCCTCATCTTCTGCGTTCTTCCAGGACTCGGGAACCTCTACCTTTACTACATGAGTAGCGCCGGCATCGATAGCTGCCCAGTTCTTCTGAACCACATCCTCACCCTTACGTCCGTAGGTAGCCTTTGCAGCGGCCTTCATGAGCTCAAGAGCCTTCTCCTCAGGGATGATACCCGTGATCTTGAAGAATGCGGACTGAAGGATGGTGTTGATACGTGTAGGTCCCATGCCGGTCTCGATACCAAGCTTTACGCCGTCGATGGTGTAGAAGTTGATATGATGCTCAGCAATGTACTTCTTTACCTGTCCGGGGATGTGCTTCTCAAGCTCCTCTGCGTTCCAAGGGCAGTTCAGAAGGAAGGTTCCTCCGTCTACGAGCTCCTGCACCATGTTGTACTTTCTGATGTACTCAGGCTTGTGGCAGGCAACGAAGTTTGCCCTGTGGATAAGGTAGGTTGACTTGATGGGGTTGTGACCAAATCTCAGGTGAGACATGGTAACACCGCCGGACTTCTTTGAGTCATAATCAAAGTAAGCCTGTGTATACATGTCGGTGTTGTCACCGATGATCTTACAGGAGTTCTTGTTGGCACCTACGGTACCGTCTGCACCGATACCCCAGAACTTACAGTTGGTAGTTCCTTCGGGTGTGGTAACGATGTCGGGACCAAGCTCAAGTGACAGATGTGTAACATCATCCTTGATGCCTATGGTAAATCTCTTCTTGTCCACGTTGTCGTATACAGCTACGATCTGGTTGGGAGCGGTGTCCTTTGAACCAAGTCCGTAACGTCCGGAAAGGATGGTAACATCCTTGAACTTGGAGTCACGAAGAGCTGCAACTACATCGAGGTACAGAGGCTCGCCAAGTGATCCGGGCTCCTTCGTACGGTCAAGTACGGAGATGACCTTTACACTGTCGGGGATAACATCGATAAGTGCCTGAGCACAGAAAGGCCTGTAAAGACGTACCTTAACGACGCCGACCTTCCTTCCCTGCTTTGTAAGGTAATCGATGGTCTCCTCTATGGTATCATTTACGGAACCCATAGCGATGATGATATGCTCAGCATCGGCAGCTCCATAGTAGTTGAAGAGCTTGTAGTCTGTTCCGAGCTTCTCGTTGACCTTGTCCATGTAGCCCTGAACTATAGCGGGAAGTGCCTCATAGTAAGGGTTGCATGCCTCACGTGCCTGGAAGAAGATATCAGGGTTCTGAGCTGATCCTCTCTGGCAGGGCTTGTTGGGATTAAGGGCATGATCACGGAAAGCCTGGATGGCATCCATGTCAGCCATATCCTTAAGGTCCTCATAGTCCCAGGTCTCTATCTTCTGTATCTCGTGGGAAGTACGGAAGCCATCGAAGAAGTTGATGAAAGGTACTCTTCCCTTGATGGCAGAAAGATGAGCCACGGGAGTCAGGTCCATGACCTCCTGAACGGAAGACTCACAGAGCATAGCACATCCGGTCTGACGGCATGCATATACGTCTGAATGATCTCCGAAGATGGAAAGTGCATGAGAAGCTACTGCTCTTGCAGATACATTGAATACACCAGGAAGCTGCTCACCTGCGATCTTGTAAAGATTGGGGATCATAAGAAGCAGTCCCTGTGAAGCGGTATAGGTGGTGGTCAGGGCACCGGCTGCCAGTGAACCGTGTACGGCTCCTGCTGCACCGGCCTCAGACTGCATCTCGGTGACCTGAACGGTCTGTCCGAAGATGTTCTTCCTGCCGTCCGTTGCCCACTCATCGGTATGCTCAGCCATTACCGATGACGGCGTGATAGGATAGATAGCCGCTACTTCAGTAAACGCATAGGAAGCATGTGAAGCAGCCTGGTTACCATCCATGGTTTTCATTTTACGTGCCATTGGAATCATCCTCCTGTTAGATATATCGACATGATTAATAATGTCAGGTTGCCCGTCCCCGGGCACAATCCTGATGATATTATAGCAATTATATATAATGAATACAAGAAAGTATAAGAAAAAGTACACGCTTTCAACAAAAAGCGTGTACTTTGAAAAACTTACGGTATATAAGGCTCAGAACAGCCTTTTAATGTATCCCGGGAGCATCTGATATGATGCCCGGCCCTGCCGCCTCCGTGGATGCGGGTGCGGTGGGAACTCCGACACCGGGCCCTGTCTCTGGAGCCGATGAGGAAGGATAGGTATGGTCGTCCGTAGGAGCTATGGAAGCCTCCGTCTCCGCAGGAGTCGTGGAAGTAACTCCGGGGCCGGTCACACCGGGTCCGCTTACTCCAGGGCCTCCGTCAGGGCCCTCTATGATCTGCTGGGTCTCAGTCTCGCTCTCACTTGCTGGAACTGTATCCGTAGGAAGCGTGGGAGCCGTAGTAGTCTGATCAGTATAGTACTCCACATGTCCCGAATAATATGTATTGTGGTCCAGGGTACGCTCTATCTGCTCTCCGTCCTTCTTGACCACAAGATAGGTCTGCCACTGGGAGCCCATGCTTCCTGAGGTAGGCTGCTGATCGCTGCCGGGCTCTATGAGCTTTCTGACTACCGGGATATCCTTTATCTTTGTGGATTCAAGCTCATAGGTATAGCCATCCTTGAGTACAGGGCGTCCATAGATGGATACGGTCACAGTCTGGTTGCTGTATTTGGCGTATATTCCTATGGCATAGGATTCGCTGTTTGAATACCTTGAGTCGGCAGGCACGTTTGCAAAGCAGTAATCCGGTCCGCCCCAGCTTATCGTAGCATCAAATCCCGGCGTTACATAGGTAGGCTTGAAGGTATGGGACTGACGCCTGGTGGTCTTAAGTCCGGATCTCAGCACCGCATTGTAAAGGGTGGTGGATACCTGGCATACGCCTCCGCCTATCTCCTGTACCACTTCGCCGTTATTGTAAGCCGCAGCTGCACCATAGCCCTTTTCAGCAGTCCTCTGTCCCACTGCATCATTGAAGGAGAGCTCCTCTCCCGGGAATACTATGGTGCCGTTCAAGGCCTGGCAGGCAAGCTGTATGTTCTTGTTCCTTACGCTGTTTGATGTGGTCTTGGTCTGGTAGGTGCCTATGATCTTATATGCGGCAAGGTTGGTCGCGGAATCAGCTGAAAGCTTCTCTCCGATCACATCCACGGTTCCGGTATACTGTCTGCTGTCCACCATCTGCGTGATGGCGTCCCTTACGGCATCCGTATCGACCTTAAATCCGCTCTCTGCGCCTTCCATGACGAACTCGTCGGTCTCTGCATTGTAGGAACCGATGCTGGCTCCCTTTGGAGCCTTATACCACATATCCCCGCAAAGCTGTGCTATGCGCTCGATCTCAGAAGCTGAATCCTCAAGGCTGAGCACATATATGACAGGCCCTGCCTCTGTCTCAGACTCTTCATCCAAAGCCTCCTCCTCTTCAGCAGAAGATGCCTCGGCACTCATCTGGGCCTCCAGTGCTTCCGCCTCCGCGGCATCAGCTTCTATATCCATAATGATAGCATTGAGCTGCTGGAGTATCAGGTCAGGGACTTCCACCTCAGAGGCTACGGTGATGGGTTCATCTGCCTTACTTTCCTCTGCCTGATCCCCGCTTAAGTCAGAATCCGGATTTTCAGGGTCTCCCATAGTGGCAGGAGCAGTGGTCTCATCAGGATCTACCGTAGGCATGATGGTGGCTCCGACTTCAGCCTCCTCATTTACCACTTTAAGGTCCCAATCGTAAAGGGCCATGATCTCGGAACGGATCTCATCAGCGGTCTTTCCATATACGGATATGACTCCGGAAGGGAGTTCCTCTCCCTCCTCAGACTCACCATCCTCTTCAGAAGAACTCTGGGTCTCACTGCTTTCCCCAAAGTCAAGTACTTCCCGAAGATCTATGGCAGCGTCATATGAAAATGCACCCTCAGCCAGGGACTCAGTAGTCTCAGGCTCCGTCTTATCTCCCCCAAGCTTCGAAACGCTGAAGATGATAAGTGCTATCACAGCCACAGCTGCTATGCCGATAAGGATATATTTCTTAGCATTCCCGCCGTCAGACTGGCTGCCTGAAGTATTCCTTCCGGATGAAAGCTTCTGAGAGGGTCTTGCAGCCGATCCTCCCCCGCTGCTTTTTGCCTGGAATGAAGATCCTGTATTTGCAGATCCTCCGGAGGCATCCTTTCGTCTGCTCCTTCGTACCGAAGCAGAGCCCCTGTGGGAAGGCCTGCGATTCATGTCACTGTTGCTCATTATCATTTTCCTCTTTATTTAAATCTTTCTTATCTATATCCTTATCAAGCCTGAGCCTTACTGACACGTCCTTTATGGCGGCTGAAAGCTCAGTATCTTTTTTGGCTTCTTCTGATTCTTCCCTTGCTGCTTCATTCCTGAGCCTTACATAGCTTCGGAGAAGCGCATATATGACTGAAAATATGGGAATGAAGGCTATCATGCCCACGATCCCGAAAAAGGCGCCGCCGACGGTCACTGCCATGAGCACCCAGATGGCCGGAAGGTCCACCCTTCCTCCTACTACGTGGGGATATATAAGATTCCCCTCTATCTGCTGTATGACCAGGAATATGACCACAAAAATGATCGCCAGCACCGGGCTCTGCATAAGCATCAGGAAGGCACCGATCACACATCCGATAAATGCTCCGAATACGGGTATCAGGGCGGTCATTGCTACCAGCACTCCTATAAGTATGGCATAGGGCATGTTGGCTATTGAAAGGGTCACCACAAACATCATGCCAAGTATGCAGGCCTCAAGACACTGCCCCGTCACAAAGGCAGAAAACTTTTCTCCGATAAGCCTCATCACCGATACGGTCATGACATAGTGTCTCTCGGAAGTAAATGCCCGGAGCCCTGCCTTTGCCTGCAGAAGCAGCTTTTCCTTGCCTATAAGTATGTAGAGGGCAAATATGAAGGCTATGACTCCGTTGGTAAGGCTTGAGGCTATGCCTGCTATGGCGGTTACGGTCCCCGGAAGGATGACGCTTACGCTGTTGGAGATCCAGGATGAGACCGTGGATATGACTGAATTCCAGTCCACCCTTACGTCTGAAAGTGGAGACAGAAGCTCAGGATATTCCTTTATCAGCCCGCTTATGTATTCGGAAGCGGAGTTAAAGAACACCGGCACCACGGACTGCAGTGATCTCAGGGATACCACGAGCTGAGGAATGACCATCAGCATCACAAACAGTATGATGAGCACTGCAAGAAGCAGGGTGATAATTATGCCGAGTGCCCTTCTGGCACCCGGCTTTTTAACGAATCCAAGCTTGGATTCTATGAACTTCATAGGTATGTTGGCCACAAAGGCCAGGCATCCGCCCATGATAAACGGGCTCAGCACCGACACCAGCCTGAGCAGTGCCGAAAGGCAGAGCTGCCAGTTGGCGCCGATGATGACCACTATGACCGCAAACACTATGAGCTCACGTATTTTTTTTACTGTATCGTCAGACAGGTTCATATATCTCCGATTATGCCTGATATCACTTTACCACAAAGTTGACTATCTTTCCGGGCACATAGATCTCCTTTACGAAGCTTCCGGAAATGCGTCCTGAAAGTGCCTCCTTGGCAAGCTCAATGACCTTGTCCTTGTCAGTATCGGCTGCCACCTCAAGCACTGTCTTTACCTTGCCGTTTACCTGTACAGGGATCTTGATGACATCCTCCTTGATCATCTCCTCCTCGTAGCTGGGCCATCCGGCTTTGAATACTGACTCAGTGCCTCCAAGATCATGCCATGCCTCCTCTGCAAGATGAGGAGCGAAGGGAGCAAGAAGGATCGCAAATGTCCTCAATGTCTCCTTGTCTATGCCGCCTTCTCTCTTGGCTATATCCATGAGAGCATTGTTATGCTCCATGAATCCGGAAATGACCGTATTGAGGCTGAAGGAATCGAACCTGGTCTCAATATCCTTTATCAGCTTATGCCTCTCGGTAAGCATCTCCCTGGTAGGCTCGATATCCTTATCCTTTGAATCCATGACAAGGCGATAGAACCTGTTGATGAAGCGGTATACTCCGTCCATGCCTCTGTCATCCCAGTCCGCATCCATCTCGGGCGGTCCCATGAAGAGCTCATAGAGCCTCAGGGCATCGCATCCGTAATCCCTGACCATATCATCGGGGGATACCACATTGCCCTTTGACTTGGACATCTTGGCTCCGTTCTTTGTGATCATGCCCTGGTTGAAAAGCTTGGTAAAGGGCTCATCAAAGCCGATCACTCCGATGTCATAGAGGAACTTGGTCCAGAATCTGGAATAAAGCAGGTGCAGCACTGCATGCTCCACTCCGCCGATATACATGTCAACAGGCAGATACTTGTCAGCCTTCTCCCGGCTTACAAGCTCCTTGTCATTTTTATTGTCCACATACCTCAGGAAATACCAGGAGGATCCTGCCCACTGAGGCATGGTATTAGTCTCACGCTTTGCATCGGCTCCGCACTTGGGGCACTTGCAGTTGACCCAGGAATCTATGGCAGCAAGCGGTGACTCTCCGGTACCGGTAGGCTCGTAATTCTCCACGTCGGGAAGCCTTAAAGGAAGTTCCTCCACCGGCACGGCAACATTGCCGCAGTTGGGACAATGGATGATGGGGATAGGCTCTCCCCAGTATCTCTGACGCGAAAATACCCAGTCACGGATCTTGAAGTTGGTGGTCTTTCTTCCTATGCCCATCTTCTCGATGATATGGGGAGCCTCAGCCTTGAGCTCCTCGGACTTGCGTCCGGTCCAGTCACCGGAATTGATGACATAGCCCTTAGCCTCGGTATAGGCCTTTTCCGATACGTCCACATCCTTGCCGTCCGGTGATATGACGGGTATGATCGGCAGATCGAACTTCTTGGCAAAGTCATAGTCCCTGTCATCATGGGCGGGAACGCACATGATGGCTCCGGTACCGTGATCCATAAGTACATAATCAGAGATCCATACGGGTACCTTGGCATTGTTGAGGGGGTTTATCGCATAGGAGCCGGTAAATACGCCGGTCTTATCCTTTTCCTGCATACGATTGACATTGGACTTCATGGAAGCATCAAATATGTACTTTTCCACTGCATCCTTCTGTTCGGGAGTGGCAAGCTTCTTTGCAAGAGGATGCTCGGGAGCAAGCACCATGAAGGTGGCTCCGTAAAGGGTATCGGGCCTGGTAGTATAGACAGTCATGCTGTCCTCTCCGTCCTCGGTAGGATGCTCAAGTTTGAACTCCACCTCAGCTCCATAGGACTTGCCGATCCACTCGGACTGCATCTTCTTTACCTTCTCAGGCCAGTCCAGCTTGTCCAGATCCGAAAGGAGCCTGTCAGCATAGGCTGTTATCTTCAGCATCCACTGACGGAGGTTCTTCTTGGTAACGGGAGATCCGCAGCGCTCACAGCAGCCGTTTACTACCTCTTCATTTGCAAGACCGGTCTTGCAGGAAGGACACCAGTTGATGGGGAATTCCTTCTCATATGCCAGTCCGTGCTCGAAAAGCTTAACGAAGATCCACTGGGTCCACTTATAATAGTCGGGATCCGTGGTATTTACCTCCATGTCCCAGTCATATATGGCATTGATCTGCTTGATCTGCCTCTTTATGTTTTTTACATTTTCAGCAGTCGAGATGGCAGGATGGATATGATGGCTGATGGCATAGTTCTCTGCAGGCAGTCCGAAGGCGTCCCATCCCATAGGATGAATCACATACTTTCCCTTCATAAGCTGATATCTTGCCCAGGCATCTGAAATCACATAGCCTCTCCAGTGGCCTACATGAAGTCCGCTTCCTGAAGGATAGGGGAACATGTCAAGGCAATAATACTTTTCCTTCTTGCCGTCATTTACATTGATCGGGTTCTTTTCCCAATATTCCTGCCACTTTTTTTCTATGGCCTGATGATTGTATGTAGTAGTAGCCATCGCTGCCTCCAAAAAAATATCTATAAGATTTCAAAGTAAAATGATAAATCATTATCATGTGGCTGTCAACAACGGAGCTTACAAAATATAGCATAAAATAAGGGCTTTAATGTGGAAAAGATCATAAAAAAGCCCCGCAGAAAACTGCGGGGCAAAAGCCTCATATGCGGCAGATCCTTATTTGTCATCTTCCTTCATGTCTTCCTCATCCATGGGAGGATTGTTTTCCGCATATTCCTTCCTGATCAGGGCCCTTAAGGACGTGCCCCCGATCACTATGGCAAACACAAGGAATGCGATTATGGCTATGATGAAGATGATCCGCTCCGTGCCCTCCGTTTCAAAGGGGGTACTGCGGAGCTCCCATACGGTATAAAGAAGATAGAGCGCAACGAAGACTCTGATCGTATAGGAAAGCTTGGTTACCGTATAATACTTTTTTTCCTTCTTATCCTTGTCCAATTAATACACCTCTCGGCTCCGCTCTTACAGCCATCCCTTTATCTGGGAAACTATGCCTTCAGCGTCTATTCCGTACTTATGAATAAGCTCGGCTGCAGGGCCTGACTCTCCGAAGCAGTCCATGATGCCTATCCTCTTTACCTTTACGGGGCACTTCTCCGAAAGGACTTCACTTACCGCTCCGCCGAGTCCTCCGATGATGGAGTGCTCTTCCACGGTAACCACCTTGCCGGTCTTTCCCGCATACTCAACGAGCAGATCCTCATCTATGGGCTTTATGGTATGGATGTTGATCACTGCGGCATCGATGCCTTCTGCTGAAAGGGCCTCCGCAGCCTTAAGGGCCTCATTTACGCAAAGTCCGGTGGCAACGATCGTAAGATCCTTTCCGTCCCTTAACACTACTCCCTTTCCGATCTCAAACTTATAATCGGGCCTGTCGTTGATAACGGGCACTGCAAGACGTCCGAACCTGAGGTATACAGGTCCCACATAATCATATGCAGCCTGTACTGCTGCCCTTGCCTCCACGTCATCCGAAGGATTGATGACTACCATGCCGGGGATGGTACGCATAAGCGCGATGTCCTCATTGCACTGATGGGTAGCTCCGTCCTCTCCTACTGATATGCCGGCATGGGTAGCTGCGATCTTTACATTGAGGTGAGGATATCCTACTGAATTCCTTACCTGTTCAAAGGCACGTCCTGCTGCAAACATGGCAAATGAGCTGGCAAAAGGTACCTTTCCGGTAGTAGCAAGTCCTGCTGCTATGCCTATCATGTTGCACTCTGCTATACCGCAGTCTATATGTCTTTCAGGGAAAGCCTTCTTAAATACACCTGTCTTTGTAGCTTCGGCAAGATCGGCATCAAGCACCACGAGATCTTCATGCTGCTTTCCAAGCTCTACCAGCGCATTGCCGTAGCTCTCTCTTGTAGCTATCTTTTTAATTTCCATCTCAACCGATCTCCTTTTCAAGCTTTTCACCTATGGCTTCAAGCTCAGCCATACCCTGAGCATACTGCTCATCGTTGGGAGCCTTTCCATGCCAGCCTACCTGGTTCTCCATGAAGGAAACGTCCTTGCCCTTTACTGTATGGGCAACGATGGCAACGGGCATGCCCTTTACCTCTCTGGCAGCCTTGAATGCGGCAGCCACCTGCTCCATGTCGTTTCCATCATCCACGTTGATCACATGGAAGTTGAAAGCCTCGAACTTCTTGTCGATTGGATAGGGAGAACATACCTCAGATACGGGGCCATCGATCTGAAGGTTGTTGTTATCCACGATGACAACAAGGTTGTCAAGCTTGTGGAAGCCTGCAAACATGGCAGCCTCCCATACCTGTCCCTCTTCTATCTCTCCGTCTCCGAGCAGTGCAAACACCCTGTAAGACTTGCCTGAAAGCTTTGCGGAAAGCGCCATGCCCACTGCAGCGGAGATGCCCTGTCCCAGGGATCCGCTGGTCATGTCCACGCCGGGAGTATCGTTCATGTTGGGATGTCCCTGCAGATGTGATCCTGTGTGGCGAAGTGTCAGAAGGTCTTCCTTCGGGAAATAACCCCTTTCAGCAAGCGCGGAATAATATCCGGGTGCCGAGTGTCCCTTCGAAAGCACGAATCTGTCCCTGTCAGCCTTTTTAGGATCTGCGGGATCTATGTTCATCTCCTCAAAATAGAGCCATGTAAGGATCTCTGTTGAAGAGAGGGATCCGCCCGGATGGCCGGCCTTGGCAGCATGAACAGATGTCAGGATGCCCTTACGGATCTCGTTTGCCGTCTTTTTAAGTTCCAAAGTATTCATCTTAAAAGCCCCTTTCCTCCTCCTATGGGTTTAATACTCATATTATAATATATTTGTTCTGATTTTAACAGCCCTTACTGGAGCTGCTGCTCAGAGGACTCTTCTTCAGGTCCCTCAGTAGGAAACTCAGAGGGCTCCTGCCCTTTTCTGAAAAACTCATATACGCTCTCAGCTGCTCTCCGGTCCATGCCGGGAAGGGATGAAAGCTCCTCGATGTCAGCAGCCTTAAGGCTTTCCATATCCCTGAAATGGCGCATAAGCTCCCTTCTTCGTTTGGGGCCGATTCCCGGAATATCATCCAGTACCGAATGTACCCCCGCCTTACTCCTTAAGCTCTTATGGAATTCTATGGCAAAGCGATGGGTCTCATCCTGGATCCGTGTGATAAGCTTAAAGCCCTCCGAATGGATGTCTATGGGCAGCTCCTCATTTTCAAAATAAAGGCCTCTGGTCCTGTGCCTGTCGTCCTTGACCATGCCGCATACCGGTATATCAAGTCCCAGCTCTGAAAGGACCTCAAGAGCTATGTTTACCTGTCCCTTTCCTCCGTCCATCATGATAAGGTCAGGAAAGGCAGTAAATGAGCTCTGCTTCTCCTCATTCCTTTCCCTGATCCCATGCTCAAAGCGCCTTGTGAGCACCTCCTTCATTGAAGCATAATCATTAGGCCCTGAGACTGACTTTATGCGGAATTTTCTGTAGTCGTTGTTCTTTGGCCGTCCATCGACAAACACCACCATGGATCCAACCGACTCAAAGCCCTGGGTGTTGGATATGTCATAGGACTCCACACGGCTGATCTCTGAAAGCCCCAGAAGTCCTGCTATCTCCTTCATGGCTCCCCTGGTCCTGAGCTCTTCTCTCTTTATCTTGTCAGCGTCCCTTTCAAATATGGATCTGGCATTGTTAACCGCCATCTCCACCAGTTTTTCCTTCTGCCCCTTTTTCGGAGTCAGGAACCTAACTTTTCTTCCCTTTACGCCTGAAAGCCATTCTGAAAGGAGATCCTCCTCTGATATCTCCGACTGAAGCCAGATCTCCTTAGGTATATAGGGTGTGCCTGTATAGAACTGCTTTATGAAGGACTGGACCGTATCTCCCATCTTCTCCTTCTCGTCAGTCTCGATATGAAAATGCTCCCTGCCTATGAGCCGTCCGTCCCGGATGAAAAATACCTGGGCTATGGCCTCAGTTCCCTGTTTATATATACCGACTATGTCCCTGTCATCCGTATCCAGGGCCGTCACCTTCTGTCTTGAGCTGATCTCGTCAATGGAACGGAGCAGATCCCTGTACTCTGCAGCCTTTTCAAACTCAAGGGCCTCTGAAGCCTCATTCATCCTATCGGTAAGATAGGATCTGACTTCGTCATATTTCCCGGAAAGGAAGTCCAGGGCCTTTAAGACCTTATCCCTGTACTCTTCCTGGGATATGAGCCCATTGCAGGGGGCCATGCACTGTCCGATATGATGATACAGGCAGGGCCTCTCCTTTCCTATATCCCTGGGGAGCACCCTGCTGCAGGTCCGGATCTGAAAAAGCTTGTGAAGCATGTCTATGGTATTGTTTACTGCAAGTCCTGAGGTATATGGGCCGAAATATCTGGCCTTATCCTTCTTTACCTTTCTTACGCTCATGATCCTGGGATAGGGCTCTCCCATGGTCACCTTGATATAGGGATAGGTCTTGTCGTCCTTAAGGAGAGTATTGTATTTGGGTTTGTATTCCTTGATAAGGTTATTTTCCAGTACCAGGGCCTCAAGCTCCGAATCCACTACCACATATTCAAAGCGCCTGATGAGGGACACCATGCGCAGAATCTTTGCCGTCTTTCCCCTGGAAGACTGAAAGTACTGCCTCACCCTGTTCCTTAGATTGACCGCCTTACCCACATAGATTATCTCATCATGAGGGCCATGCATGAGATAGACTCCCGGTTTCTGCGGAAGCTTTTTAAGTTCCTCCGGTATGTTGAAGGCAGCCTCGTCAGAAGGGCTGCCTTGGCTCAGTCCATCATTTTCATGATTTTCCTCTTTATATAAGCAGTCCTCTTCGGCAGGATCCATTTTAATTTTTTCCTGATCTTCGTACATATATCCTTATGCCCCCGTATATCCAGTTCATTATATCCGACCCCTCTGGCCTTTGTCAAAATGAGTCAAATGTGGTATAAAGGAGCTATGGAAAATAAAGATAAAATTATGAATAATGCAGGCTCAGGCACTGAAAATACAGAACCGAAAAGCTCATATACTGGCACTCAGCGGCTTATCGCAAGGATAGGCCTCCTCCTGATCGCTGCCCTTATACTCCTGCTTATCGCACTGCTGATCATCGGAGCTGAGCCCGGGGCCATACTCTCCGTGCTTTTCCTTCTGATCGTGGTACCCTGTGCCATCTACGGCATCAGGCTCTATATCGGCTTTCTGAAAAAATAGGACCCGAGATCCACGTTTTTCTGGATCCCGGGCCCCTGTCTTTTACATGATCACTTGCAGAGCTCTGCTACCACCTTGTTTATCAGCTTTCCATCGGCCTTGCCCTTCATATCGGCCATCACTGCCTTCATGATGATGCCCTTGTTGCCAGTGGCGAGCTGCTCACTGAACTTTTCAGTTATATAGGCTCTTACCTCGTCCTCATCCATCTGCTTCGGTGCATAAGCGCTTATCACGTCATAGCGGAACTGATACTCCTTTTTAAGGTCTTCCCGCTCCGCGGGGCAGGTATCTATCTGCTCCTTTACGCTTTTGAGCTCCTTCAGTATGACCTGATCCACAAGCTCTTCAGGTATATCATCCCTGCATCCTGCATCTATGCCTGCCTTTTTGGCTGCCGATACCAGTGAGGATATGGCATCCTTTCTTTCCTTATCCTTGGCCTTCATGGCTGCTATCATATCTTTTCTGAGTGTCTCAAGTTCCATATATACCTCCATGCATGTGCTGCCTACAAATGTATTCCTCAGCTAATTATAGTATCAGAGATCGCAAGATTCAATGACTATTGTCCTGCTGCAGTGCCTGCCGCATAGCCGGTACTGAAGGCATTCTGCAGATTGAATCCGCCTGTTCTTGAGTCAATGTCAAGCACCTCTCCGGCAAAATAAAGGCCCTCCGCCTTCTTTGCCTCCATGGTCCGTGGATCGATCTCCTTCACATCGACTCCACCCTTTGTAATGACTGCCTCATTGAAGCCTCCAAGCCCCTTAACTGAGTATCTCAGATCCTTGACCACGGCAGACAATTTCCTGCGTTCCTCCTTTGTTATGGAATTGGCCTTTTTATCCGGAGCCAGACCTGCCCTTTTGAGGACAGGAAGGATCAGGGATATCGGAAGCAGGGAGCGAAGGATGTTTTTGATGTCCTGATTCCTGGCCTGATCAAAGTCCCGAAGCAGCCTCTCATCCAGCTTTTCAAGGCTTAATGCCGGCTTCATGTCGATACTTACATACATATCCGTAAACTCTCCCCCTTCGCAAAGCGCCTCTCCCGCATAGGAAGATGCAGTAAGTACCAGCGGCCCGCTTATCCCGGTATGGGTAAAGAGCAGCTCACCCTGATCCTCATAGATCAGTCTGTCACAGAGAAACAGGCTGAGACCCACATTTTTAAGGGAAAGCCCGGATAACCCGGAGCACTCCTCCTGCTCATCAAGAAGGATGGGCACCAGGGAGGGAAGCCGGTCAGTGACATGGATATCAAAGCTTTCAGCAAATCTGTATCCGTCTCCGGTAGAGCCGGTAGTCGGATAGCTGAGGCCTCCTGTGGCGACTATCACCTTCCTGCAGGATAGCTGCTCCACCCGTTTTTTTATAATATCAAAGATCCTGACTGAAAAGCTGCCGTCAGAAAGCTTCACTATACCCCTGACCTCAGTTCTGAGCCTGACCCTGGCTCCGGCTTCCTGAAGGAGAGCCGTAAGTGCCTTCGTCACATCGGAGGCATGATCCGATACGGGAAATACCCGATCTCCTCTCTCCGTCTTCAGCCTGCAGCCTGCAGATTCCAGAAGACTGCACAGATCTTCATTTGAAAACCTTCTGAAGGAAGAATATAGGAACTTTCCATTCCTGCACTGATTCCTTATAAGCCCTTCAAAATCACAGGCATTGGTCACATTGCAGCGTCCCTTTCCCGTGATATATATCTTCTTGCCCAGTTTTTCATTTTTTTCAATAAGAAGGACGGAGCCTCCTGACATTCCTGCCGCATATGCGGCCATCATGCCGGCAGCCCCGCCTCCTATCACGATAACATCCGTCATATGATTATCCCGTCGGTATCTTATATCCTTATGCTCAGCTGAGACACATCTTTACTTCTGACTGATCTCCGTAGCCGTCCGGGTTCTTTAACTGCCAGCTGTAGGAATCACGGCACATCTCTTCTATGCCGCGTTCAGCAGTCCAGCCCATCTCCTTCTCTGCCTTGGTAGGATCGCAGTAGTTGCAGGCAATGTCGCCGGGACGTCTGGGATCTATAACATACTTGAGTTCGTGTCCGCAGGCCTTTTCATAGGCATGGATCACATCAAGCACCGAATATCCGTGTCCGGTACCCAGGTTCACTATAAATACCCCGGGCTTTTCCTCAAGCTTCCTGAGAGCGCACACATGTCCCTTTGCAAGGTCCACCACATGGATATAGTCGCGGACTCCGGTTCCGTCAGGCGTATCGTAATCATTGCCGAAGACGTGTACCGCATCTCTCTTTCCGATGGCTACCTGTGCGATATAGGGAACCAGATTGTTGGGGATCCCCTTGGGATCCTCTCCGATAAGACCTGACTCATGGGCTCCGATGGGGTTGAAGTAACGGAGCAGAGCCACATTCCACTCAGGATCTGCCTTCTGAAGATCCGTAAGTATCTGCTCGATCATGCCCTTGGTCTGTCCGTAAGGATTTGTGATCTCTCCCTTGGGACAGTCCTCAGTCACGGGTATGGTCTCGGGATCTCCGTAAACCGTAGCTGATGATGAGAATATGATGTTCTTGCAGCCGTGCTTTCTCATGACATCGCAGGTAAGAAGGAGTCCGGCAATATTGTTGTAATAATACTCAAGAGGCTTCGCAACGGACTCACCGACTGCCTTATATCCTGCAAACATGATGACTGCCTCAGGCTTTTCCTTATCAAATATCTCTGCCATGGCAGGCTCGTCAAGCATATCAGCCTCATAGAACTTCATGGTCTTTCCGGTGATCTGCTCCACTCTCTCGATGGCCTTCTTTGAGGAATTGTAAAGGTTATCCACACAGATCACCTCATAGCCGCTGTTGAGGAGCTCCACGCATGTATGGCTGCCGATATATCCGGCTCCGCCAGCTACCAGTATCTTTTTCATATTAAAGCCTCCTGCCCCGAAGGGTTTTAACCGTATCCACGGTCTCTCAAATATGGCATATGTATGATGCCAATCATTGTTATTATAGCAGAGAACACAGGCTAAGTACAGGCTTAAAGGTCGCTTCGAAAGGTATTTCCCACTATGATCCTGTAGTCATCAAAGGGCACGGGCCGATATGTCTCATCATCCCTGGCAAGATCCAGATCTATGAGTGCCCGCTCCGAAAGCTCGTCCACCATGTTCTGATAGTACCATACCGGCTGTCCTTCATTATAGAAAATGCAGTAAAACCATACATTTTCAAACACCAGGCCGGTGGGATTTTCTATATCACAGAGTATCGTTCCGTCAACTCCCACATTTGAAGTGATGGTGAACTGGTCTCCGTAGTACTTCCTCTCCCCAGGATCTGCCGAGGACTCATCCACCACATAGCTTAATTCATAGTGATCAAAGGACACAGGATTAAATTCCGTATCCCTGGGACAGTATACCGTTAATACATTGGTCTGGCCGGGATTAAGATAATTAAGGTACCCCTCTTCTATGCTCATCATGGTATCATCAGCATCGTAAAATACCGCTGACAGCTCCACGTCTGCCATCCTGTCTCCATTATTGGTGCAAAGTATGAAAAGCTGATCTTTCATCACATAAGTTTCCATGGAAAGGCTGTCAAGAAGATTTTGGGCCGGTGATTCCGAATCGCCGTAAGCTTCGCCTTCCGTTCCCGAAACCTCATCTCCATCAGGTGCCATCCCCTCTATGACTCCCTTTGCTTTGCTAAAAAGCTCATTAACGTCTTCGTCTCCGTCAAGCTCAAAGGATCCGGCATCCCTGTACTCCGACCGCTGTGAATGGAACACGGTATAAACGATGGCTATTGAAACGATGGTAATGAGTATGGCTAATAAGAATATCAGTCTTCTCGGACTTTTACGTTCCTTTATAAGGCCGTAATGCTTCTTCTCCTCAGAAAATGTCTCCTCTCCGAACATTTCCTTATCTATGCCTGACCCATATTTATTTTTACGCTGTCCGGTTTTATTGCTGTATCCGTCATTTTCCATATATATTTCCTCCATGCCGGGATCCTCCGGCCAGTATCTCTTTATTTACAGATTAACATAAAACAAAAAGGACAGCTATCATGACAGGCTGTCCTTAAGTAAAAAATGTGTAAATTAAATATAATTACCATCAGCAGGGAGTATGCTCAAATATCCTTCTTCCCTTAAGCGCATGGTAAAGTATGCCGCCAAAGAGCCCGCAGGATATGAGCTCGCCAAGTCCTACCGTAAACAGCAGAAATGGATAGCTGTCCGTACTTCCGTAGACCTGCTGAAGGACGATCGGAACCACCGCCATATTGGCAAGGATCGGGAAAACCGGCGCAAGGATCGGCATCTTTCTGCCGAAATACCTCGTCCCAATGGCTCCTATAAGAGTGGCCAGGGATCCGAAAACTATGTCCCAGAATGCGCAGCCCGTGAGAAGGTTTGCCAGCAGGCAGCCGACAAAGAGCCCGGGCACTGCAGCTCCGGTAAAGACCGGAAGTATCGTAAGCGCCTCGGAAAAACGTACCTGTACCGCACCGCTTGCAAGCCCCATGGCATTTGCCACGTAGGTAAGGACGACATAAAGAGCTGCCACCAGTCCTGCCATGGTCAGGTAAGTGGTCCTGTTGGATGAGTTATTCATTTTTCATTCTCCTTTAGTTTTGTTTTACGAGTGGAAGGTCCCGAACACTCGGCACATTTTACGGCGGTGACCGCCGGCAGGCTCTGAAGACCTTGGTTTTATTGAGCCTGTAATCCGGCATCCAGGATGCCGGCTCGATGAATATATCAAAAATAAAAAGCATCGTCAATACTGACGATGCAGGAAGCTCCCGGCCGGACTCGAACCGGCGACCCACGCATTACGAATGCGTTGCTCTACCAACTGAGCCACGGAAGCATGTATTCCGAAAATATGTCCTTAAAAAAGAAATCGAGGCGACAGGATTTGAACCTGCGGCCTCTGCGTCCCTAACGCAGCGCTCTACCAAGCTGAGCCACGCCTCGATCTACCTAATGGTATCTTCGGTCTTTTGTCGACCGAGTTCTTATTTTAAACGATGTTCGCAGAAATGTAAAGCACAATTTTCTGATTTTTTACATTTTCTTTTTATCCGACAGCTTTGTGATGGTCCCATCCTCATGCTTTATGCTGATGTTATCAAGATGTCCCCTTAAATTATGCTTCACGGAATCTATATAGAGGCGCCTCAGCTTCTGCTGCTCCTCCCTTTCCTCCTCAGTAAGCTCTGCCTCCTTTGACTTACGCCAAAGCTCGTTTATACGCTTTATCTCGTCTTCAGTTATCAGTTTCATTGCCTGTCATGCTCCTTTATAAGTCTTCCGCATGGAATTCATCCATGATCCTGAGTGCCACCCTTATCCCGTCCACCGCGGAACTGGTGATGCCTCCCGCATAGCCGGCACCCTCTCCTGCAGGATATATGCCTCTTATCTCCGTCTGAAGATCATCGTCCCTGACTATCCTTACCGGAGCTGAGGTCCTGGCTTCTACCCCGCTTATAAGCACCTCATCCGAAGAAAAACCTTCTATAGTTCCGGAAAATGCTTCCATGCCCTCGATTATATCATCTTTTATGTATTTGGGAAATACCGAGGAAACATCGGCAGCACCGCTGTAGCCCCTTGTAACATTTGTTATCCTGCTTACGCCCAGGGGATCCTTTTCTCCTCTTTTGAATTCCCCGTAGGTCTCATAGGGTATGATGCCTGAAAGGAGCTCATAGGCCCTTTCCTCCAGCCTTCTCTGAAAGGCCATACCGCAGAGAGGCCCTTCCTCTTCCATATCCTCCGGCCGTACTGACACTATGATGGCAGAATTGGCATTTTCCGAATCCCTTCCATGGTAGCTCATGCCGTTTATGCAGAGCCGCCCTTCCTCGGAAGAGCTGTTTATGACATATCCTCCCGGGCACATGCAGAAGCTGTATACTCCCCTGCCATCCTGGCATCTGTGGGTGAGCTTATATGAGGCCGGTCCCAGGATCTCCTGTTTTCTGGCAAGATCCTTTTCTCCGTAGAGAGCCCTGTCGATAAGTTTCTGGGGATGCTGCACCCTGACGCCTACGGCAAAGGGTTTCGGCTCTAATCTTACACCTTCGGAAAGAAGCATTTCATATGTATCCCTTGAGCTGTGGCCCGTGGCAAGGATCAGCCGTCTGCAGGGAAGGCTGAGCTTTCCGTCAGGCCCTGCAGCAAGTCCGTAAGGAAGCTCTTTTTGCCTTTCTGCCCCGTTTTGTATAAGCTTTATCCCGCTTATGCCCCTTTGATCATATTCCATGCCGCAGAATCTGGTGTCAAAAAGCACCTGGCCTCCAAGCGAAGCTATTTCCTCCCGTATGCTCTTTACGATGCCGGTAAGTATATCCGTCCCCACATGGGGTTTCTGATCATAGAGTATGTCTTCCGGAGCCCCATGCTTATGAAACTCCTCCAGCACGAAGCGTACATAATTGTCTCTGCCCTTTATGGAGGTGGTGAGCTTTCCATCTGAAAATGTACCAGCCCCGCCTTCTCCGAACTGAAGATTGCACTCCGGATCCAGACGGCCTCCCATAAGGAAGTCCTCCACCTTTTCCAGGCGTTTTTCCATAGAGCTCCCTCTTTCGATCACTATCGGCCGAAGCCCTGCCCGCGCAAGCGTAAGTGCGGCAAAAAGACCGCAGGGCCCTGCGCCTATGACTACCGGCCTCTCCTCCTCCGAGAGTCCTGAAAGCAGTTTCTCAGGAAGCCTTCTGATGGATACGGGTATGTACTGATCCACCTGTATGTTCCGGTTTTTCAGCTTTCTTATGTACTCCTCCTCCGTATCGCTCCTGCCTCCTGCAACGCTGTCACGAAGCTTTACGCTTACCGTATAGACATATCTTATGTCATCCCTGTCCCTGGCATCCACGGATCTCCTTAATATCCTGAGCTTTCTGATATTGTCAGCAGAGGTCCGAAGCAGGCTGGCAGCCCGTTCCCTGACAAGGGAAAGCTCCATTTCCCTGTCATCTCCGATATCAAATATGGATATCTTTATCTGATTTATCCTGATCATATGGCTCCTTTTTAGTATTAGGCTTACGGCGGTCACAAATTGATGGAAACTTGGTTTTTCCTTACCGAAGTATACAGTAAGCATGAAAAACTGTAAACATGCCGGCAGTCATAAAAATGATCCCCGGCTTATGAGCCGGGGATGTAAATCATTCCAGATTGAGTTTCTTCTGAAGTATTATATTGGTTATGGCTGCCCGGATCAGGAGCAGTGCCAGTATGAGCAGATCCATGCATATGAGGAATATGTGCATGGAGGTCACCGGATCCGTAAGCAGCTTCAT
>DVNQ01000079.1 GCA_018714245.1 Candidatus Avilachnospira avicola | reverse complement strand
TCAGAGGTCTCCCTGGACAGGCCGCCTGAAAGATAAAAGGATGGGATACCGTTTTGTGAATCTGCTTCAACATCGGCTATATAGCCCCGGATGCCGAGAAGACCCGCGCTGTAGATCCTTGAAAACATATTGTCCTTTCTCCTCCGGCAGGAGGCCGGAGGCAAACTGCTTGTGTGAAGATAAAGAAGCGGATCAGGATATGATCCTCAGAATTAAAAGATGCGTAAACAGAAAATATAGAAATACAGAAAATAAAAGAATTCAGAAAAGCTCTGATATGGCTTTCGGTGGTTCTGCACGGAAGGTCTTTCCGGCAAGACGGGAAAGGCAGCCAAGGCCGGTATCCGGCATGATAAGCTCATGTGAATGAAGAAGCTGCGTGCCTATGCCCATCCTCTCCCTTAAGACAGTATTGGCTTTCCTGTCTCCGTATTTTGGATCTCCTGCTATGGGATACCCGAGAAAAGCAAGGTGCACCCTGATCTGGTGGGTCTTTCCGGTTATAAGCCTGACCCGAAGGAGACTTAGCTCCATACCGCAGGCCGAGGTCCGGCCAAGGACTTCATAGGAGGTCATGATGTGAGAAGCTCCCTCCTTGGGATCAAGGGACAGGCTCACCCTGTTGCCGCTGCTGTCCTTTGAAAGATATGCATCCACCTCCATCTCTCCCTCCATGCTTCCGATCACAACGGCCAGGTAATACTTCTCTGCCCTTCTGTCCCTGAATATATCGGAAAGGGCTCTGCCCGCAGCATAGTTCTTTGCAAATGAGATAAGTCCTGTGGTATTGAAATCAAGCCTGTTGCATATTGAAGGCGTAAACCCGCTTTCCCGGGTCCCTCCGCAGTGCCATAAAAGGACTTCGTTAAGGCTGATGTCACCGGGCTTGGATTTCTGGCTTAGTACACCGGCCCTTTTATCAGCCATGATGATATCCTCATCCTCGTATACTATGCTGCAGTACCTGTCAAGGTCATGGAATGTATCTGCTTTGCCGGATGTTTTTGCCATACCCGGAGCATGCCCGCCGGTCGCGCTGTAGGAAAGCTTTGATATGGTATCAAAAGAAAGACGCAGCTCGATCTCGTCACCGGCAGAAAGTATATCCCTGCCTTCGGACCTTGCGCCATTAAGCCTTATGTTCTTTTTGCGAAGGAATTTGTAGATCAGATTTTTCCCGGCACCCGGGAATCGTTTCTGAAGATATTTGTCAAGACGCTGTCCGGCGTCCTTTTCGGAAATAATTATTTTATCCATGCTGGAAGAAATATCAGAAAAATGTCATCGTCCGTTTATGATCCTGATGGCACCAAGGATCAGGCCTGTGGGAAGGACCCGGGACAATATGTAAAGAGCCTTCATGCTGAATCCATATATCGAAATACGTCTTCCAGAAAGGGAGTCCTTTAAGACAAGGCTTACGACCCTCCTGGGATCTGCCATGAAGAGCCTTTTATACAGAGGGACAGAAGCCTTCTCCTCTGCTATGCTGAAAAATTCAGTCTTTACCGGCCCGGGGCACACGGCAGTGACTGTGATCCCTGATGAAGACAGCTCCTCGGAAAGAGCCTCAGAAAAACTGAGTACATAGGATTTGGAGGCGGCATAGACTGAGAACCAGGGCTGAGGACAAAATGCAGCTGCAGAAGCAAAGTTTATGATATGTCCGTATCCGCAGGGGATATAGGGAATGCATATCCTGCACATACGTGTAAGAGCCCGGCAGTTAAGGTCCACCATACCGGAAAGATCCCTTTCATCCATATGGGAAAAATCTCCGATCTTTCCAAATCCGGATGCATTTACAAGCATAAGGACTTCTGGGGTCTCCTTTTTAAGTAATGAAGAAAGATCCTCATATACCTTATCCTCAGTAAGATCCCCGCATATGATCCTAGAATCCCTTCCGGATCTTTGGAGCCTTTCCGCAAGCCCGGAAAGCCTCTGCTTCCTTCTGGCGATCAGCCAGAATTCAGCTTTGACCTTATATCTCCTGGAGATGGCCATGGCCATCTCCCTCCCCATGCCGGATGAAGCTCCTGTAATGATTATGACCCGTTTTTTCATATATGGATATAAGGAAGTCAGGTTCCATCTGCATAAGCTGCAGTCCCGACACGGTAAATCAGAGAGTCCTGTTACTTATCGCCCTGGGCGTCGCTGTAGCTCTGCTCATAATAGGTTTCCTGCTCACCGACTCCTCCTGCAAGATCGTTACGATTCTGAGTGCATACTTCATAAGTATCCTGAAGCTGCTGATAGAAAGTCTCGTATGTCTGTCTGCTCTCGTTTACGGTATTTGAAATGATGGTCTGAAGGGAAGACAGCATGTTATCCGTATAGGTAACTGCTCCCTGACGGATATTGTTGGCATCATTGACCGCATCCTCAACGATGGTCTGGGCCTGACGTCTGGCATCCTCAACCACCTCATTGGCCTTCTGATAAGCCCTCTGCATGATCTCATGATCGCTTACAAGCTGCTCAGCCTGAGTGTTTGCGTCTGCTATCATGTTCTGGGCCTGGGTCCTTGCGTCTGCAAGTATGGCCTCCTGCTGGCTTATGATCTTCTGATACTTCTTTATCTCATCAGGAACACGGAGTCGAAGCTCTACGAGCAGTTCCTCCATCTCTTCCTTGTTAACTATGATCTTTGAATTGGAAAGAGGCTGATACTTACAGCTCTCGATAAACTCCTCTATCTCATTTATCAACTGCTCAATCCTGCTCATTGTTGCTGTATCTCCTTCAATTTCTTTTCAACCAGATCCTGTATATAAGGTGGCACCAGGCCAGAAATATCGGCCCTGTAGGAAGCCACCTCTTTAACGGTGCTTGAGCTTAAGAAGCTGTATTTGAGGTTAGTGCTCAAAAAAATGGTCTCTATATCCTCGCAGAGGGTCTTATTGATCTGGCTGAGCTGAAGCTCATAGTCAAAATCAGTAAGGGCCCTCAGTCCTCTGACAATGATCGAAGCCTTGTTCTGTCTGGCAAAATCCACAGTCAGCCCCTGAAAGCTCATCACCCTGACATTTTTTATGTCACTGGTAGTTACTTTTAACATATTAACACGTTCGTCCACTGAAAACAACGGAGTTTTTGCACTATTTTTCAGAACGCCGATGATGAGTTCATCGCAGAGCCTGGAAGCCCGTTCAATAATATCCAGATGTCCATAAGTCGGCGGATCAAAGCTTCCCGGATATATCGCTATCCTTTCCATCATATCTCCTTTCCCGTATCTTTGTGATGATCCGGTTCTTCCTTAGAAAGAAACAGATGCCGCTGGTTCTTATATCTTTTTTCCCTCAGTATCTGAAATCCGCAGTCAAGGATGGCCTCAGTGTCGGAATCCAGGGAGGTCTCCAGTATCAGGATATCCTCAGAGCTTACCATTGGACTTTTCCTTATAACGTTAAGCACCGGAAATTCAAAGCTTCTGCCGTAAGGAGGATCCATGAATATGATTTTTCTCGTCTCTGCCCCGGACTTTGAGAGGGCGCGTTCCATATAGATCCCCGCATCTCCCTTCATTACATCCGAAGATTCGGTGAACCGGCATTTTCTCAGATTAGCCATGATCGAATCTATGGCGGTCTTGGAATTATCTATGAAATATGCATGGGCTGCCCCGCGGCTCAGGGCTTCGATACCGATGCCGCCTGATCCTGCAAAAACATCAAAGAAAACAGCTCCGTTCACTTCATTCTGCAGGATATTGAAAAGCGTCTCCTTTATCCTGTCCGTAGTAGGCCTTGTATCCTTACCCTCAGGAGCCACAAGAGGGATGCTCCTTGCCGTACCTGCTATGACACGCATAGATACCTCCTTTATCTATACATAGTAACTGTTATCCATATAATATGAAAGCTTCTTTCTGATACCCTCATGATCCCTGACCATAAGCTCAGGGTCCTCCTCAAGCAGTGCCTCTGCCTCATCGGCCGCAGGCTTAAGAAGGTCCCTGTCCCTGTATATGTCTGCCAGCAGAAATCCCATCTCACCGCTCTGCCTGACTCCAAACAAATCTCCTGGTCCCCTAAGGCGAAGGTCCTCCGAGGCTATGAAAAATCCGTCATTTGAATCCCTGAGGATCGAAAGCCGTTCACGGGCCTCCTCGCCATCAGAGGTATTTACCATGATGCAGTATGACTGGCTATGTCCGCGTCCCACTCTTCCTCTCAGCTGATGGAGCTGTGAAAGCCCGAAGCGTTCAGCATTTTCGATCATCATGACCGTTGCCTCCGGAACATCGACTCCCACCTCTACGACGGTAGTACATACAAGTATATCAGTCTGTCCGTCCTTGAAGGCCTGCATCGCAGCCTCCTTATCTTCAGGCTTCATCCTTCCGTGAAGCATGCCTATGCCTATATCCCCGGGGAAGAGCTTTCTAAGCTTTTTATACGTTTCTTCCACCGTCTCAAGGCCAGCAGAAAAGCTTCCGGATGGGCCTGATCCTTCCTCATCCTCCTCTGCAATGGAGGGACAGACCACATAAGCCCTGTGCCCCTTCCTGACCTCATCATAGATGAATTTATATGCATTTTCCCGATAGGAAGGATTTACCACCGCATTTTTTATCGGTATCCTGCCCTCAGGCCTCATGGAGATCACCGACACATCCATGTCCCCGTAAAGTATCATCGAAAGGGTCCTGGGGATCGGCGTTGCGCTCATAAAAAGCATGTGGGGAAGCCCGCCCTTCTGTTTCATGGCCTCCCGCTGGGAAACTCCGAACCTGTGCTGCTCATCCGTGACTACAAGGCCGAGCCTGTCATAATCTACCCTTTCCTGAAACAGAGCATGTGTGCCAATGATAATGTCGGCTTCATGCTCCCTGATAAGTCTCAGAGTCTCCTCCTTCTGTGCCTTCTGCATGGATCCACAGAGAAGCACAGCCTTGAGCGGCAGGTCCCGGGATCCGATAAGACCTGTAAGCTTGTCATAATGCTGTCTTGCAAGCACCTCCGTGGGAGCCAGCATGGCTGACTGGTAGCCGCAGAAGCCTGCATAGGCCATGGCCAAAAATGCAACTATGGTCTTGCCTGAGCCCACATCCCCTTCAAGAAGCCTGTTCATAATATTCCCGGAACTCATATCCCTGGTTATGGTCTTCAGTGCTTCAGACTGATCCCTAGTCAGTTCAAAGGGGAGATCCGCAGCCAGCTGAATGAAGCGGAGATCCGGCCTGCATCTGTATTCGGATGCTTTCTTCAGAAAAAGCTGTTTTCTCTTCTTCTGAAGTATGAAAAACATGAAGAGTTCATCGAAGCTGAGCCTTTTCCTGGCTTCGGTCAGGCTTTTTAGGTCCCTGGGAAAATGTATGTCCCGTAAGGCCTCAGCCTCCCCCTTAAGGCCTATCCTCCCAAGTATCCCGGCAGGGAGGAATTCCTCCGGAAGCAGGGATGGCTTGTTTTCCCTGAGGACTGAAGCCACCGCTTTCATAAGCAGATTATTGCTTATCCCCTTTGAAAGCCTGTAGACAGGCATGAGCCGCCCTTCATATCCCTTCTTGTAATCTTCCGGACGGTATATCTTCGGCTGACCCATGATCAGCCTGCCGCCCTTTTCATATATCCGTCCCCGGAATACGAAACAGCTGCCTGCCCTAAGCGTCTGCTTTATATACGGCATGTTATACCAGGATATCTGAAGCCGTCCGGTAAGATCCGATACATGCAGGTTTACAATGGTCATGCCGTTATATCTGTTGATGGAAGCATCCGAAGTAAGAAGACACTCCACTGCCTCCGTGGTACCGGGAGTAAGACCCCCGATCTCCTTAGGATGCCCGAAAGCGATATAGTCCCGGGGGAAATAGTATATCAGATCCTCTGCACACGAAATGCCGAGGCGCATAAGCGCCCCGGCAGTTTTTTCACCTATTCCCTTTAACCCGGTAAGTTCAGTCATATCACTCGACACTCAGAATATAATAGTATACGGGCTGTCCTCCATACTGAAGCTCAACCTCCATATCAGGGAATTCCTTTCTTATGTCTTCGCAGAGAAGTTCCGCATCCTCCTCCTTGACATCTTCGCCCCGATACACGGTAACAAGCTCACTCTCCTCATCGGCCATGGCCTTTATGAGATCCAGCGCAGTGGCATTGAGTATCTGGCCTACCGCAAGTATGCCCCGGTCTCCGATGCCCATGATGTCGCCCTCATTTATCTCCTTGCCATCCACCTGTGTATGCCTTACCGCATAAGTCACCTGGCCCGATCTGACCGTACCAAGGCTCTCGGTCATGGCCCTGGCATTTTCTTCGGCATCTACTCCGTCGCAGTAATTGATCAGGGCCGTAATTCCCTGAGGTATGGTCTTTGTGGGTATTACGAAAATGTTTACATCCTTATTTATCTTTGCTGCCTGCTCCGCTGCAAGGATGATGTTTTTATTGTTGGGCAGTATGAAGATATTGTCTGCATTTACGATGTCTATGGCATTCAGGATATCCTCAGTGGAGGGATTCATGGTCTGACCTCCCTCGATCACAAAGTTAGCCCCAAGGCCTGAGAAGATCTCTGAAAGCCCCTCGCCTGCACAGACAGCGATGAAGCCTGCCTCCTTATGCTCCTGCTTTCTGGGTTTCTGATCCAGCTTTTCTTCAGCCTGATGAAGCTTCTGCATGGCAGCGATCTTGGAGGCATCCTTGATAAGCTTTTCTTCATGCTCCTCACGCATATTGTCCACCTTCATCCTGGAAAGTGAACCTATCTTCAATCCCTCTTCAAAGGCAAGTCCCGGATGGTTTGTATGAACATGGACCTTTATGATATCGTCATCAGCGACACAGACTATGGAATCTCCAATGGATTCAAGGAAGGCTGAAAGCCCGCTTACCTCAGAAGCGGAAAATTCATGGTCTCCCTGAACCAGAAATTCAGTGCAGTATCCGAATTTGATGTCATCAGTGGATATATGCCTTCTCTCAGTCTCCAGAGTATAATTTGCAGAGGGGGCCGAAGTATCAAGGCGAAGATCCACTTCCTTTCCCTGGAGAGCAGCCAATACGCCCTTAAGCATCGTCATAAGTCCCTGGCCTCCGGAATCAACGACTCCTGCTTCCTTAAGTACAGGCAGAAGCTCAGGGGTCGAACGGAGCACCTCATCTCCATGTTCTATAATAAGCTTCAGGAACTCCTCAAGATCCTTCACTGATCCGGAGATCTCAGCAGCCTTTTCGGACATGCCTCTTGCTACCGTAAGTATCGTGCCCTCCTTGGGCTTCATCACGGCCTTATATGCAGTCTCGCTGGCCTTCTGGAATGCCTCCGAAAGCAGCTCTGCATCCAGTTCTTCCTTCTCTTCGGCAACCTTGCAGAAGCCTCTTAAGAGCTGTGAAAGTATGACTCCAGAGTTGCCCCTGGCTCCCCTTAATGAGCCCCCTGAGATGGCCTTGCATACGGCCTTCATGGATGGCTCCTCGACCTCGCTCACAGCCTTTGCCGCAGACATGACCGTCATGGTCATATTAGTGCCCGTATCTCCGTCAGGCACGGGAAAGACATTGAGTTCATTTATATATTCCTTATTGGCCTCCAGGTTCTTGGCACCGGCAATGAAGCACTTTTTCAGGATATCGGCACTTATGCTTTCCATTCCCTAAATCCTCCCTAACTCAATCAGTCTATGGGCTTTACGCCTTCCACAAAGATCTCGACGCTGCCGACCTTCATGCCGGTAAATTCCTCTACCTTATATCTGACGTTTTCTATCAAATTATCTGCCACTGCAGAAATGCTCACTCCGTAAGCGACGATGATATGCATCTTGAGGGATACCTCGTTGTCCTTTATGGTAACGCTGATCCCCCTGTCAAGCCTCTCCTTTCCAAGGAGTCTGACTATGCCGTCCTTCATATTGATGACAGCCATACCTACCACACCGAAGCACTCTACTGCCACAGATCCGGCATATGTAGCTATGACCTCTTCCGATATATTTACATCGCCCAGCCTGTTGCTGATCCTTCCTTTCATCGGTTACCACCTCCGTTTGGGGTATCAAGAAACTATATGTCTGCGTTTACGCATTGTATCATAAATCATCATAAAAGTGAATAAAAAGCTTGCATTTTAAAATCCTTTCTGCTAATATATCATTTGCGTCAAAATTAAGTAAGGAGGTGCAAGCCGTGGCAAAGTGTGAAGTTTGTGGAAAGTCAGTCCTTTTCGGAAATAAAGTGAGCCATTCCCACAGAAGATCCAACAAGATCTTTAAGCCCAATGTCAAGAAGGTCAACATTCAGACTGAAGCAGGTAATAAGAGAGTATATGTATGTACCTCTTGCTTAAGGTCAGGAAAAGTACAGAGAGCGGCCATCAAGACTGCTTAAGCTTATAAAAGATCAGCCTCCACATAGGGAGGCTGTTTTTTTATGTCCATTTATCCTATATCTACAGCCCTCATCTGAAGCCTTCCGAAAGCTCGTCAATAAGAGAAAGCAGATACTGAAGCTCCTTTTCAAATCTGTCTTCTATTGAGCCTGCCTCCTTGTCCATGAGTGAAAGCTCAAAGGAATCATGTCTGTTATCTACTGCCATATAGATATGTCCGTCATTACAGAAATTGAGAAATATCTCATGCTCAGCCCTTTCATATATCTCCTCTATCCGCTCCATCATATGAGGAGTGATTATGTAGAAGGCATCATGTTCGCTGCTGCAGTATATCTTAAAGCGGCGGTTGAATTCCTCGCTTTCTGTCTTTACCAGATTGTCTCTGTTGAAAAAGCTGCCGTTTTCCGTCACGGTGACCGGATCATTTATCTCCTTGTCATATGTTATGCAGACGTAGGGCCCCTGAAACACGGTAACATGCTCAGTCCTTGTGGTCTTTCCGCTCTTTACCACCCTGGTCTCAGTGAGCTCAAGGTCACAAAGCTCCAGATCCCGGCCCTTATACCGTCCCTTGATATGGTCTCCGCATTTTATTGAATCGTAAGCAGGAAAGCCCATATAAACTGAATCTATCAGCTCATCCGAAAAGCCGCCCTCCTGGTCAAAACTGAGATCCTCTATATGACGGGAAAGTACCTTCAGGGCCACTGTCCTTCCGACTATTTTACTGAGCCTGCTCTGACTCAGGAAAAAAAGCACTGCCCCAGCTATAATGAAAGGTATGCCAAGTATCGGGTGAAACAGCATGAAAACAAGGCCCAGGGCTGCAATGCCAAGAGCCATGAGTTTGTTCTTATTTTCCTTTGCTATGATCTCGTTAAGATCTCTTTCATCCATATGCTATGTCAAAAGTCAATGCTGACATCCTGGCGCTTTATCTCCTCTGCCTCATAAAAATCCTTAGGGGCCCTTCCGTCAGCAAGAAGCTTTGCAGGAAACATGGCTATGGCCGTATTATATTCCCGGACATTTGAGTTATATACCCTTCTTGCAGCCTGAAGATGCTCTTCCGCATCCCTGATGCCCTCACTAAGCTCCTTGAATACCTCGGAGGATCTGAGCTCAGGATAATTTTCAGCAACTGCAAAAAGCCTGCCTGAAAGTTCGGACATCTCCCTGTCTCTGGCACTCAGGTCCTTTACTGACATGCCATTGCGAAGCTCTATAACGTCTGTAAAGGTCTCTGTCTCATGCTTCATATAGCCTTTTGCGGTATCAATAAGCTTAGTCAGCATGTCATATCTTTTTTCCAGCGCTACCTCTATGCCTGAAAGAGCCTCATCCACCTTTATCTCAAGACGCTTGAATCCATTTACCGTAGATATCGCCCAGATGGCCGCGACAGCCGCGATCAAAACCGCTGCCAAAACAATTATCATTCTCTTATTCTCCTTAATATATTCTGCTTATTTCTGAGACTTAAGATACTCCTCCACCGTCATGACCTCGGTCTGCAGCGGAGAAAGATAGGAAACTATGTTCCTTGCCTCCTTTTCCGTCTCAGGGCTGAGGCCTGAGACCGCGTCCCAAAGATAGATGACAGGGTATCCCTTGTCTATGGCTGAGAGCGCAGTGGCAAGTACGCAGCACTCTGCAACCACTCCCGTAAGGACCACATGATCTGCTTTTTCAGCCATGGCGCAAAGCTCCGGTATCTCAAAGGATGAATAGGTGCTCTTTCCGAAAACCGGATAGGCTCTGAGGAAAGGCTCAAATTCCTCCATCATCTCATTGGCCCATTTATCCGCATTTATCTCAGCATTTCCTTCATTGTAGGCCTTCCAGGATCCTCTGGGATCCCTGGGCGCATCAAATCTGGTAAATACCGCTGCTCCGCAGACATCCGCATCAAGAAGCCTTCTGATTGCTTCCGAGGCTGCTTTGGTATTGCAGCATCCCCAGGCCTCTCCTTCCTTATATACATTCTGCATGTCAATGACTATCAGAAGGTCATTGTTTCTCATAAATCCTCCTTAATGATGTCCGGGATCAGAAGTCATAGGTCTCGGGATCCCTTGTCAGTGACGAGCTCTTTCTCTTATTCATCCCGTCAATGGCCAGAAGATCCTCTTTTTCAAGGGAAAAATCAAAGATGTCGGCATTTTCCCTTATACGGTCTCCATGGACAGATTTCGGTACCGCCAAAAATCCCTCATCTATATGCCATCTGAGCACTATCTGTGCAGGAGTCTTTCCATACTTTTCAGAAAGCCCGGTTATCAGGGGATCAGAAAGAGCGCCCCTCATAAGGGGAGACCAGGATTGTACCTTAATGTCATTTTTCCTGCAGAACTCATAAAGCTCAGGTTCGGAAAACAGAGGATTATGTTCTTTCTGGTTAAGCACCGGAGGCACACTGCAGCTTTCCAGTATCCAGTCCATATGCCTGATCAGAAAGTTCGACATGCCGATGGCCCTGACCTTTCCGGCAAGATACAGCTCTTCAAGGGCCTTCCAGGTATCAAGGAGCCTTTCCTTCTGCTGCCCGGGCCAGTGGATAAGGAAAAGATCCAGGTAATCAGTCCTCAGATCCCTGAGGCTCTGTTCAAAAGCCTTTATGGCTTTGTCATGGCTCATGGAATCCATTATCAGCTTGCTGGTTATGAAAAGCTCAGACCTGGGGATCCCGAAGGCCTCAAGCTCTGCTCCCAGGAGAGCTTCATTTTCATATAATTCAGCAGTATCAAAAAGGCGGTAACCGGCCTTCAGGGCCTCGGTCACCGCGATGTGCATCTCCCCGGGGCCGGTGGTTTTATAAAGCCCCAGCCCCAGGATCGGGATATCAACTCCGTTATTTAATCTGCATTCAGGTATCATATTCATATATCAGCCTTTTATCTCCAAAGGGGGATCTTAAAGCCGACCAAGAGAGGCGCTTATCAGCATCCTGCATTTACGTCGGTCTTTCCGATCATGATATTGAGGATATCTATGTCAGTTCCTGCCATTCCTACTCTGCCCACATGGCCCATGCTCCTGATGGTCTCCTCAACGTCAGAAAGGACTATGCCTTCCCCGTCTCTGAAGCCCTTGCCTTCTATGGCCATCTGGAATCCGAGTATGGCAGCATTTACAGCAGAAGCTATCTTTGCGCCGCAGGAGGACTTGGCTCCGTCGCATACGATGCCTCCCACATTGCCGAGGGTATTGATGATGGTCTGACCGATCTGGTCATAGCTTGCTCCGTACATGTATGCTATGGCAGCTCCTGAACCGCAGCCTGCGCTTACCGCTCCGCAGAAAGCCGAAAGGCTTCCGATATAGTATTTGATGTGTACGGATACCAGGTTGCTGACACAAAGTGCACGGTAAAGCTTGTCCTCAGAGATATTCCACTCCTCAGCATAGGTGAGAACCGGCATGCTGACTGTTATGCCCTGATTACCGGATCCGGAATTTATAACTACGGGCAGGGAGCATCCGCTCATGCGGGCATCGCTTCCTGCTGCAGCCCTGGCACAGGCTCTGGTCACAACATCATTTCCTCTGGAAGAAAGCAGGGTCTTTCCGACCTGTGCTCCCCAGGGATTATCCAGACCTTCCTGGGATATCGCCCTGTTCATGGTAAGCTGCCTTGAAAGGACTTCCCTTACGTCATCGATCTTTACTTCATTTGCAAAATCGATGATATCCTTTAACGTAAGCTTTGAACGGTCTATGCCCGCATCGGCATTTTCATCCTCTGACTTACGGTCTACCAGCATCTCTCCGTCCTTTTCGATCTTCGTGATGTTGGTGTGATGATCCACTATCGTTACTTTGGCATAGTGCTCACCCTTTATTGCCTTGGCTTCAACATAAAGGTTGGCCACGCCTTCTGCCAGCTCACAGCTGCAAATACCTTCAGCCACGAGTTTCTTTGTAAGTTCAATATCCTCAGGCTTTACGCTTTCAAGGACCTCCAGCGCCACGTCAGCATTTCCTCCGACAGCGCCGAGCACTGCTGCTACTTCCATACCCTTGAGTCCGCCTGAATTAGGTACGGTAACGCCCTTGACATTCTTAATGATATTTCCGCTAAGGTTCATCTCGATCCTGTCAGGCATGTTGCCGAGCACCTGACGGGCCTTTGCGGAAGCATAAGCAATGGCAATGGGCTCCGTACAGCCCAGGGCGGGTATCAGCTCATGCTTTAAGATATTGACATAGTTATCATATAATGTTTTTTCCATAACTTACCATCTCCTTAGATATATATATTCATGTGCTTCGGCCGCACATGCCTCATCCAAACATATTGTAATACTATTGTCCGGCATCTTCAATTTGTTTTGTTAAATTTTAAGCATTTCGCTCAATAATCCCCTGATCAGGAAAAACTCAGCTGAGCTTTCTGATATCAAAAAGGCCGTCATCAATCAGCTGCTGAAGGCTCATCATCACTCCGAATTTGGAATGGAAATAAGTCAGCCCTCCCTGGAAATAAACCGTATAGGGCTCACGGAGAGGCCCGTCGGCGGAAAGCTCTATGGAAGAGCCTGATATGAAGCATCCCGCTGCCATGATTATGTCATGTTCATAGCCCGGAGTCGGAGTAGGCTCAGGTCTGATAAATGAATCCACGGAAGCTGCGCGCTGCACTCCCCTGCAGAAGGAGATCACATATTTGGGATCATGGAAAGTCACGGCCTCTATAATGTCATCCCTCTGGTCAAAGGGCCCGGGGGTACAGGAAAAACCTGCTCCCTCATAGACTGCTGACAGAAGTATTGCACCCTTTTCCGCCGAAGCTGCAACTGAGGGGGCCATGAAAAGTCCCTGATAAAGGAGCCTGTTGTTTCCGAGGGAGGGGCCCAGTTCTTTATAAAGCCCGGGGGCAGTAAGCCTTGCCGCAGCATTCTTTACGCATCTCGAAGTTCCTGCCACATATCCTCCCACAGGAGCTATGCCGCCTCCGGGATTCTTGATGAGGGAGCCGACTACCATATCCGCTCCGACCTCAGAGGGCTCCATGTCCTCTATAAATTCGCCGTAGCAGTTATCCACCATGATCGTGATCTCAGGCTTTACCGATCTGATAAAGGCAATGAGCTCCTTTATCTCTCCGATGGACAGGGTATGCCTCTGGGAATAGCCCCGGCTCCTCTGTATGGTCACCAGTGCCGTCCTTTCATTTATGCCCTTTCTTATAGCCTCCCAGTCAAAGCTTCCATCCTCCTTTATGTCACAATAGGCAAAGCTGACTCCATACTCCTTCAGTGACCCCTGGGCCTCGTTTACTCCAAGTACCTCAAGAAGCGTGTCATAGGGAAGTCCCACCGGAGAAAATATCTCATCTCCCGGCCTGGTATTTCCAAAAAGTGCCACAGTCAGGGCATGGGTCCCGCATACTATCTGTGAGCGAACCAGAGCATCCTCGGTCCTGAAGATCCTGGCATAAACCTCTTCAAGTCTGTCCCTGCCTATGTCATTATATCCGTAGCCCGTGGTCTCGACCAGACAGGCCTCCGACACCTTGCAGTCCTGCATGGCCTTCAGGACCTTGAGCTGATTAAATTCAAATATCCTGTCTATCTCTGAAAAACGGCCCGAAAGGAGTTTTTCCTTTTCAAGGCAGTAGTCATAGACCTCAGGCGATATGCCCATTGCTAAATAAGTGCTTTTTAAATCCATCCAAAATGTCTCCAGTCTCAGAAATATTTATCTCTATGACCTCATGTTCACGCCGAAGCCACGTAAGCTGGCGTTTGGCATAATGTCTTGAGTTCTTTTTTATCTCTTCCACAGCTTCAGAAAGACTCATATCTCCGTCCAGATATCTCAGTATCTCTCTGTAGCCTATGGCCTGCATGGAGGTGGCTGTCCTGGGGATATGCATACGCTTTAAGCTCTCCACCTCCGAAAGGAGTCCGTCCTCCATCATCCGATCCACCCTCTTATTGATCCTGAGATAAAGCTTTTCCCGGTCATCGGTAAGGGCAAAAAATCTGTAGTCATAGGGGCTGTTTTTCCATTTTTCTTTTTCCCTGTCATTGTGGGCGGATATGGGTTCCCCGTGAAGCTCATAAAATTCCAGGGCCCTTATAACCCTCTTAAGGTTATTTGCAGGTATCCTTTCATATGATAGGGGATCAATAAGCCTGAGCCTTTCGTGGACAGCTGCCCTTCCCTTTTCCTCAGCCTCTTCAGTATATCTTTTCCGTATCTCCTCTGAAGCATCAGCGCAGCCTTCTTCAGTGAAGTCGATGTCATACAGAAGTGCCTGGATATAAAAGCCGGTGCCTCCGCAGATAATCGGGATCCTTCCTCTTCCAAGGATCCCCGAAACAGCATCCTTTGCCATCTCCTTGAACCTGGTGACATCATAATTTTCTGAAGGCTCCAGCACGTCAATAAGATGATGGGGCACTCCTTCCATCTCCTCCGGCCTCACCTTGGCAGTGCCGATATCCATATGTCTGTATACCTGCATACTGTCCGCAGACACTATCTCCCCGTCTATCTCCTTTGCAAGCCTTACCGATGCACTGGTCTTCCCTACGCCCGTTGGCCCTGCTATGATTATCAGGGGTGGTTTATCCGATTTTCCTTCCTGCCAGTAGTACATCATACTATCCGCCTGAACATCTTATCAAGCTCATAGCGGCTCCATCTGACTATGGTGGGTCTGCCATGAGGACAGTTATAGGGGTTATCCAGTGTAAGCAGCTCTTCTATGAGCTTTTTCATCTCGGGCTCGGAAAGATAGCTGTTTCCCTTTACAGCAGCCTTGCAGGACATGGAAGCAAGCTTGTCCTTAAGACTCTCCGAGGATGCCCGTCCATTTTCTTCAGAAAGGGAATCGATCATCTCCATGAGGAGATCCTTCCTGGAAAGCTCCGGGAGATCCGAGGGTACCGCCCTCACTATATAGTCCCGGTCTCCTGCATGCTCAAGTTCAAAGCCAAGAGCAGTAAAATCCTCCAGATGTTCACCCACAAGACGGGCCTCATTTACTCCAAGATTCAGCATGATCGGAGGATATATGTACTGGGAGCTTATATCCTTTTCCCTGAGCCTCCTGAGCAGCCTCTCATAATTGACCTTTTCATGGGCCGCATGCTGGTCTATGAGATACATGGAATCCTCATATTCTATGATCCAGTAGGTCCCGAATATCTGTCCTATCATCCTGAAATAAGGGACCGCCTTATCAGAGAGGAAAAATGAAGGCGGAAGCTTCTGCTGTCCCTCGGGGGATACCGTATCCTCCGGTGAAGGATCCTTCCCTCCAAAAAGCGGACGTTCCTCTCTCACTTCATAGTTAAGCTTTTTATTTAAGGCTTCCTTATACTCCTTGAAGGCTGTCTCTTCAAAGGGTTCCACATGTCCGGGGAGCCTGTCCTCGGATCTGCTTTCTTCGGCTTCATCCCCATTATCTTCCGTTTCGGAAAAAATGGCTTCAGGCTGTCCATGGCTTTCGGAGGGCATCGGATCTTTTTCAGCAGGAGCCTTGGCTTCCACTATAAGCTCTTTTTCCCTCAGGCCTTCCCTTACCGTCCTGAAGACCGCATCATAAACGGAAGCATCATCTGAAAACCTGACTTCCATCTTCTTTGGATGTACATTTACATCCAGTTTTTCAGGCACCATATCAAGACTCAGCACGGTAAATGGAAACCTGTGCTGCATCATATATCCTTCATAGCCGTCCTCAATGGCCCTTCTGATGATCTCGGATCTTATATAGCGCCGGTTTACGAAGCAGATCTCCAGGTCTCTCCTGGCCCTTGCTATGACCGGCTTCCCGATATATCCGGATATGCTTATGCCTGCATCGGGAAAGGATCTGTCGACCTTTATCAGCTGCTCGGTCACTTCCTTTCCATAAATCATATATATGGCCTCGGAAAGCCTTCCCCCTCCAAGGGTATTGATAAGCACCCTGCCGTCTGAGATCAGGGTGATGGCGATCTCCGGATGGGAAAGCGCGGCCTTTTCCGCAGTATCAGTTATGTATGCAGCCTCTGTTGCAGCTGACCTGAGGAAGGCCCTTCTTGCAGGCACATTATAAAAGAGATCCCTCACGATGACAGTAGTTCCATCGGGAGCCCCCACCTCAGTGATCTCCCCGGAAGTCCCGCCGTTTATCTCATATCTGGATCCGGTAAGAGACCCCTTTGTCTTTGTGATTATCTCCGTCTTTGAGACCGCACATATGGATGCCAGAGCCTCTCCGCGAAATCCCAAGCTGCGGATGTGCTCAAGATCAGAAGCATCCCTGAGCTTTGAAGTGGCATGCCTAAGGAAGGCGGTCTCAAGATCCGAAGCGTCTATCCCGCATCCGTTATCAGTGACCCTGATAAGTTCAGTTCCGCCCTTCCTTATCTCCAGGCTTATCCGGTCCGCCCCGCTGTCGATGGCATTGTCCAGAAGCTCCCGGGCAACGCTTTCAGGCCGGTCGATTACCTCTCCTGCCGCGATCTTATCGATGGTATCTTTGCTCAGTAGTCTGATCAATCCTTCTCACCTCCGAGAAGCTTTTTCTTCATCTCATCCAGAAGGAGCAGGGCTTCGATGGGAGTAAGCTTCGAGGTATCGGTCTTTCTGATTTCATCGGCTATATCCTTCTGAAGTCTGAATTCCTCCTTCGTCATGCTGACTCTTATACCCTTTGTGCTTCCCTGATCCTTCCTGCCCTCACTGCCGTTCAGCTTCTTTGCCGCTTTGGTAATATCTGCCCTGCTCAGCTCCTCAGATATCTCATCAGCTCTCTCGGTGACCTCCTCAGGCACCCCGGCAAGCCTTGCCACTGCGACGCCGTAGGACTTGTCAGCACCTCCTGGCACGATCTTTCTCAGAAAGACGAGGCCGTCTTCATTTTCCTTTACTGCTATGCAGTAATTGTGTACCCCCGGAAGTTTCCCTTCCAGTTCCGTAAGCTCATGATAGTGGGTAGCAAAGAGAGTCTTTGCCCCCAGTTTTTCCATGTTGCTCACATACTCGGTAACGGCCCAGGCTATGGAAAGCCCATCAAAGGTGGAGGTACCCCTGCCTATCTCATCCAGTATCAGGAGACTCTTTTTTGTCGCGTTCCTCAGGATGTTGGCTACTTCCGTCATCTCTACCATGAAGGTGGACTGTCCGCTTGCCAGATCATCCGATGCTCCTACCCTTGTAAATATGCGGTCACATATGGATATGTCAGCCTTCCTTGCAGGAATGAAGGAGCCGATCTGAGCCATCAGGACGATAAGCGCCACCTGGCGCATGTATGTGGATTTTCCTGCCATGTTGGGGCCGGTTATGATATTTACCCTATGGTCCTTCTCATCAAGGAAGGTATCATTGGGAATAAATGATCCGTCTCCGAGCATCAGCTCCACCACGGGATGCCGTCCATCCCGTATGCTTATCACTCCATCTTCATTTATCGAAGGCCGGACAAAATTGTTGCGCTGAGCGACCAGGGAAAGGGAGCAGAGCACATCCAGCATGGCAAGGGAGGCAGACAGGCTGTGTATCCTGCGGGCCTCCGAAGCTACCCTTTCCTTTATATCCAGAAACAGCTCATACTCCAGGGCCTTCAGCTTTTCATCGGCACCGATCAGCTCTTCCTCCAGTTTTTCCAGCTCATCCGTAGTATATCTTTCACCGTTTGCCAGGGTCTGGCGCCTTCTGTAGCGCTCAGGGACCTGATCCTTGAAGCTGTTTGATATCTCTATCGAATATCCGAAGACCTTATTGAACTTGATCTTAAGAGTCCTGATCCCGGTCTTTTCCCGCTCCTCCTGCTCCATCCTAAGGAGAAGCTCCTTTCCATGATTCTTGGAATATCTGAGGCGGTCCGCCTCTCCGTCATAGCCTTCCTTTATGATCCCTCCGTCCTTCTGAGAGGCCGGTGCATCCTCATCTATGGAGGACATGAGCAGCTCATATATATCAGAAAGCTCATCCATTCCCTCATAGGTCTTCTTAAGAAGGGCTGAGGAAAAGAGCCTAAGAACTTCTTTGATATAGGGTATCATGGACAGGGACTGACGAAACATCAGAAGGTCCCTGGGATTTGCACTGATGGAGCTTATACGGGAAAGCAGCCTGTCAATATCGTATACCGGCCTCATATATTCCATCATCTCTTCCCGGTCTATGAACCTTCCGCAAAGCTCCTCCACCGCATCCTGACGGTTCATGATAGCCTGCTTCTGTATGAGAGGCTCCGAAATGAACTTTCTCATGAGCCTTGCTCCCATGGCCGTCCTTGTCTTGTCCAGCACATAAAGGAGGCTCCCCTTCTTCTCCTTTTCCCTGAGGGTCTCCAGAAGCTCCAGGTTCCTCATGGTGGAAGAATCCAGGATCATATGCTCCGAAAGGTTATAGATCCTGATGCCGGTCACATAGCTGACTGTGGAAAACTGGGTATCGTAAACATACCTGAGCACGGCTCCGGCAGCGATCATACCGGAGGGCATGTCACTTACTCCAAGTCCGCTTATGTCGGCATGAAAATGCTTCTCAAGGAGCTTCCTGCACTCATCCTCAGAAAAGTAATCCCTCGGCATCGGATTAAGTTTGCCATGCTCTCTGTCAGAAATGGCATCCGTATCCGCTCCTGACATAAAAAATTCATCATTGCAGATGATCTCGGAGGGAGAAAAATGAGTATAAAAATCCATCAGGGATTTAAGATCCGAGGTCTCTGACAGGTAAAACTCTCCGGTGCCTATGTCTATGGCTGAAAGTCCGAACACACCGCAGACATAGGCCACACACATGAGGTAGTTGTTCCTCCCGTCATCAAGGGCATCACTGGAAATGATGGTACCCGGAGTCACGACCCTTATGACCTCTCTGCGCACGAGTCCCTTTGCGGTCTTCGGATCCTCCGTCTGCTCTGCTATCGCAACCTTATACCCCTTTTTCACCAGTCGGGTGATATAGGTCTCGGCGGCATGATAGGGTATCCCGCACATGGGAGCCCTTTCATCCATGCCGCAGTCCTTTCCCGTAAGCACAAGCTCAAGTTCTGAAGCTGCAGTCTTGGCGTCCTCGAAAAACATCTCATAGAAATCTCCGAGCCTGTAAAACAGTATGCAGTCGGGATATTGTTTTTTTGTCTCAAGATAATGCACCATCATCGGTGACATCTTTTTATCTGCCATCTCTGTCTCCGGAGCTCCTGTCAGTCTGTGAGCTCTCCAGTATAGTAAAAGCCATGGGCCTCCAAAAGGCGGACATTCCTGATATTTCCTATCAGCGAAGGATCCCCTTTTACGTGTACCAGGCTGTTGTTTTCAAGTCTTCCGCTGATAAGGGAGGCATCCTTTTCATTTATCTCCTCAAACAGGACCGGAAGTACTCTGCCTTTCAGTCTGCTGCAGTTTTCGGCAGCGATTGAGTTCTGGAGCTCAAGAAGCCTCCCGAACCTCTCCTTTATGATCTCTTCCGGTACCTTGTCCGGAAAAGCTGCAGCCGGTGTCCCTTCTCTCTCCGAATATATGAAGGTATAGGCTGCATCATAGCGCATCCGTCTGACCACATCAAGGGTAGCTTCAAAATCCTCCTCCGTCTCACCGGGGAAGCCTACTATGATATCGGTGCTGATGGATATGTCAGGCATGGCCTTCCTTAGCTTTTCTGCCTTTATAAGGTAGGCCTCACTGTCATAGTGCCTGTTCATCATCTTCAGTATCCGGTCCGAGCCGGACTGAAGGGGAAGGTGGAACTGCTTCATCACATGCTTTCCCGAAGCCATGGCTTCAATAAGCTCATCCGACAGATCCTTCGGGTGGGAGGTCATGAAGCGGATCCTCTCTATGCCCATGTCATCGCAGAGGCTGTCTGTCTCCCTTAACAGCTCCGCAAAGCTTACCGGCTCTGAAAGGTCCTTCCCATAGGAATTTACGTTCTGTCCAAGGAGCATGATCTCTTTTACTCCGTCCCTGCCAAGCTTCCTGATCTCCTCAAGTATATCCTTTTTCTCCCTGCTCTTTTCCCTGCCCCTTACATAGGGAACTATACAGTAAGAGCAGAAGTTGTTGCAGCCAAAGCTTATGTTTACTCCCTGCTTGAAGGGGAACTTCCGCTTATTTGGCAGCTCCTCCACTATGTCCGGCGTATCCTTCCATACGGAGATCATGGCCCTGCGTCCGTCCCTGAGCAGTATGTCCTGTCCGTGGCTGTCAGGAAGTATCTGCTGCCCGCCGCGTTTCATAAGGAGGTCATAAAGAAGCTCAGCAAAAGTATAAAGGTTATGGGTGCCGAACATGATGTCCACATAGGGATACTTTTCAGATATCTTTTCCACCTCATCCTTTTCCTGCATCATGCAGCCGCATATGGCTATGATCATGTCAGGCCTCTTCTTTTTGACAGGCTTCAGCCTTCCCAGTCTTCCGTAAAGATGCTCATTTGCATTTTCCCTGATGGTACAGGTATTGAAAATAACCACATCCGCAGAGAGCTCATCCTCCACCTCCCTGAGGCCTGCTCCCTCCAGTATGCCTGAAAGCTTTTCGGAATCCCTGGCATTCATCTGGCAGCCGAAGGTGACCACGCTGAAGGTCCCTTGGCCCCGTCCGCCGGAAGCATCCCCGTACATGCTGCCAAAGATATCTCTTAATCTGTCTATATATTCATACTGCCTCCGGGATTCCGAAGGGTAGGCTTTTCCATCCTTATGCATCCCGCAGGCTGTCATTTCCCTTGATTCCATAAATACCTCATTTCTGATTTGCACATCAGAATATTATATAGTATCTGAAAGAAAAATGCCATAAAAACGAAGATGCAGCCGGACCATAAACGGTCCGGCTGCATGATTGACCCGACATCAGTCAGATTCCGGGCCTTATAATCCTTGTTTCTCCATCAGAGCCTTGAAGCAAGCTTTTCAGAGAATTCACTCATGATCTCTGATACCTTTATCTGCTGGGGACATACTGCCTCACAGCTTCTGCATCCTATACAGGAGCCCGGCCTCTTGTCCTCCGGGAGCCTTCCTATGCGCATGGGAGCTATGAAGCCTCCTCCCGTGACTATATCCTCATTGTAAAGGGATATGAGCATGGGAATGTTGAGTCCCTGAGGGCAGTGGCTTACGCAGTAATGACATGCGGTACAGGGGATAGTCCCCTTTCCGCTCATCTCCCCTGCAATATCAAGAAGCACCTTTCTCTCATCCTCATTAAGAGGCTTATCCTCACTGAAGGTGGCGATATTGTCCTTAAGCTGCTCCATGTTTGACATGCCTGAAAGTATCATGGTCACCTCGGGTATGGACTGAAGGAAGCGGAACCCAAGGGCAGGGGTCGTCTCATCAGGCCTTAATGTCCTGAGCCTTGCTTCATACTCCTCATCGAGCTTAGCCAGCTTTCCTCCCCTGAGAGGCTCCATGACCCATACAGGTATGCCGTAATCCGCAAGAAGCTCCACCTTGGACTTTGCATCCTGGAAATCCCAGTCAAAATAATTGAGCTGGATCTGGCAGAACTCCATATCCTTTCCATAGGCCTCAAGGAAGCGCTTCATGGTGTCAAGATCCCCGTGAGCGGAAAAGCCCAGATGCCTTATGCGTCCATTTTCCTTCTGCTTCATCAGATACTCGTGTATGTGATGGCTGGGATCCAGATAGGCATCAATATTCATCTCGCATACATTGTGAAAGAGATAAAAATCAAAATGATCCACCTGACACTTTTCAAGCTGCTTCTCAAATATTTCCTCCGCCTTATCCATATTGGAGAGGTCATATCCCGGAAACTTGCTTGCAAGATAAAAGCTGTCTCTCTCATGCCTCTTAAGTGCCTTTCCGATGACAATTTCCGAGTTGCCGTTATGATAGCCCCAGGCGGTATCATAATAATTAATGCCGTGCTCCATGGCATAATCCACCATCTCAAAGACCGCCTGCTCATCGATCCTGGAATCGTCCGCTTCCATTACCGGAAGCCTCATGCAGCCCAGTCCCAGTGCGGAAAGTCTGATACCTTTAAAATCCTTATAGATCATATCCTCTCCTCCTTATGTATTTTATATTGATGTGTATATATTATCCTGCTTTATGTGCAGCAGCGCCGTCTATTCATTCCTGATGGCACTGAGCGGGCTCAGCCTCATGGCCCTTAAGGCAGGGAACAGCCCTGCAAGCATGCCCACAAGTACGGCAAAGATAAGGGCAAGTCCGAGAAGCCAGAGGGGGATCCTGCTTATATCCCCGGCTGACATGGAATACATGGCTGCATTGCTCTGCATATAAAGCACATTTATTATCTTGGATATGCTGAGGCTCAGTATGATGCCTACCACTCCTCCCATAAGGCCTATGAAGCCTGACTCCATCAGGAACATGTCCCTGATATTGTCCATGTCGCATCCCAGGACTTTCATGACTCCTATCTCCTTGGTCCTCTCATATATGGACATCATCATGGTATTAGCGATGCCTATGGCTGCAACAAAAAGGGAGACGGCTCCTATTCCTCCGAGCACGGCCTGCTGCATCCTCATACTGTCCTGGGACTGCTCCAGCCATTCCATATTGGAAGAGGCCTGAAATCCCAGGGAACTGATGGCCTCCTGTACCTCTGAAACATGGTCCATGTCATCCACATAGACTTCTGCGCTGTCATAAACGAAATATGACAGAGGCTTGCCCTTGGAATTTGTTGGCTGCCCCGGTATCGGATCCTTTTTGAAGATGGACTTGAGCTTGTCCTTAAGCAGCTCTATATCGCAATAGGCACCATAGGAATAATTGCCGTAGCCTGTTTCGCCCCCATCCACGATGCCTGCGGTGGGGACTATATATTTCTTCGGTGCGGAAATAATATTGCCGTCCGCATCCGTGCTTCCCTGGGAGTAATATTTGTCACGGTCAAAAATAATGAATACGGACCGGCCCATCAGATCCACGTCAGGAGTCTCTCCCGTGGACCAAAATCCCTCTCCCGTCTTTGAATTCTGAAAGTCGTTTATTGCCTGGTTTCCGTATATGATGGAAAGCTCCTTCGAATCCCTGGGCGGGATATGTCCTTCCGAAAGAGGGATGTTTTCCATGTACTCATGGCTCACTCCCTGAAGGCTCAGATAGGCCTCATATACTCCCTGCTTTGCAATGGCCGTATACCTGAGTATGGGGCTTGCCCCGGTCACATGCCTTATACGGGTAAAATCCCCGATGGCATCATCCGTGATATAAAGAGGTTCCGTAGAGCTGTCCTGAGGCCCGTACATGGCATTTGAATAAACCGTAATGGTGGTAAGGGATCCATAGGACTCTATCATCTCCTTGTTGGATTCCGACTGGCCTATGCCGAGGCTCAGCATGACCACTATGGAGGCGGTCCCTATGACCACCCCCAGTACCGTAAGAAAGGTACGCAGCCTGCGCCTTTTCAGATTGTTTATGCTGAGTCCCAGCAGATCGGTAAATTTCAATTTCTCCCTGCCCCTTTATGCGATCCGGAAATGTAAAGTCCAGGTTTTGCGGACTCCCCGGATCAGCTCTGAAAATCATCAGAAGGATCAGTATTCACTGTCATCCTCATCTGTTCCGCTGTCTTCTATCTCAAATTCCTTCTCTCTTTTTTTCTTCCTGATACGCTTTATGACCATGACCGCTGCCAGTATCACAAAAATCCCTCCGGTGATGATATAGGGAAGCCCCGACATGATACGGTCCATAAGAGAAGGCTCCGAAGTGCCCATCATGTCCTCGCCCATATACATATCATCATAGTTTATGTCCGGAGCTTCGGTCACAAAGAGCTCGAACTCCTTTGAGTCGGTGGTCACATTTCCGTTTACGTCTTCATAGCTTATCTCGGCAGTAACGGTCCCGTCGTCCATGGTGGGGGCCACCGCAGGGATCATAACGTCAACATTTCCGGTATGTCCAGGCTCAATGTTTCCTATATAGGCAGTGGTCTCCCTGATGCTGTCTGCCCTGAAGGTAACGGACACATTGTAGAGATTGACCTTACCGGTGTTGTTTATGCCAAACATGACATTTGCTTCGGATCCCACGCTTAGGGATGCAGGAAGCACCTCAAAGGAAGAGGTGGAGAACCTGGATATCTGATGCACGGGAATGTCTATGGTCACGCTCTCCTCGGCATTCTTGAACTCCGGAGAATCATACTGCTCCTTGACGGTTATCTTATAGGATCCCTCATTGATCCCGGCTTTTGCGGTGTAATTCATCTTCACCGTAGCAGACTGACCCGCCTTAAGGGTATTTACCACTGAAGAGTTCGCTCCGCCTTCGCTGGAAAATACTGCAGACTTGTCAGAGGTCTCCTCTGATGTAAATGTAAAGAGGATATTGCTTGCATCTATGCCTGATGAAGCATTTTCAAATTCCACCGTAAGCTCGAAGCTGTCTCCGGCATAAATCTTTTCAGGTACCGTCGTATAAGATTTTACGATGATCCTGGCCTTTGTGGCCTTGTTTGCATTCCATTCACCGGTATCCTCCTGATCCTCAGTCTCCATGGAAGCATTGCGCACCCTGACATAGGAAGTATGGGTCTCCGTATAGAGCTGTCCGTCCTTTATGCGCCTGTAGGTTATGACATAGCTCAGGGGATAGAATCCGCTTGCGGTCCGTGAGGAAATGGCCATGGAATAAGGCACGCTGACCACTTCATCCTTTCCTATCTCATCATAATGCCTGTCATAGTTGGTCTCATTTATGTCAAAAGGAAATCCCCGATTGGCAGAGCCCTTGGAAACCGCAGTAGGCTTCATCTCCTCTTCGCCCAGTGACATCTGGAGGCTGACGGTCACATCATAGACAGTCTCCTTCTTATTTCTAAGGTTGATGCCATAGTTCATGACCTGGGGATAGGTACCCGAGGGAGTCAGCTGGTTCTCTCCGATGGCGAACTGTTCCTCCACATTGACCTCATTGCCAGCCTCTCCCGAAGCCGATCTTATGTACACATTTATGTATTCCACATGGGTGGGATGGCTCTTTCCGCTGGAATAGGTCACATAGGGCAGCTTGTAGGTAAAGGCTATGGGGATGGCGTAATATCCTTCCTTCGTATCCTTCCTTACGGTCACAGTGAGGCTGACATCCTTATATTCTCCCTTTGCCACCTGATCAAAATGGACATTCTGCCTGAAAAGCTGTCCGTCCACCTCAAAGGGATATGAGCCGCTGTCCACGGGATAGTTGTAAAGCACCGTCCCGTTTGAGGTATCGTGGTATCCGTCAAGATAGCCCTGATAATACTGATCCAGCATCTCGCTGTCTATCTCATCTCCGAAAAGGTTCTCCAGCCTCTCAAGGAATGCTGATTTGCTGGTACCCACCTCAAGCTGGACTCCCAGATAGGTCTGATCGTTGGAAAGAGAGATATTTACATCCTGGATATAGTCACTGTTGGGGTTATAAAGGCCCTGGACCCCGTCATAGCCGAATCTGAAATTGATGGTAAGCGGAAGTCCGGGAGTCCCTTCCGGTATGGACTCACCGTTATGTATGAAAGTATTCAGGTTTGTATCATTGTATGCGGCATAGCCCCTTATGCCCGCAGCCGCCACTGAACCGAGAAGTGTGCATGCAAATAGCAGGGCCGCCGTTATCCTTTTTACCGATGATCCAAATAATCCCTTAAACATCTTTATCCCCTCCGGGAAGGCCGGCATCCTTGTTTTCCTCCGTCCCTTCCATTGTGCTGGTACTGTCGCTGACATCCATGCTGATGATCTTCCCATCGGATATCCTGATCCTTTTATCCGCATAATCCGCAATGGAGTTATCGTGAGTGACCATGACGAGAGTCTGCTTTTCCTCCCTCACGAGCCGCTGAAGCAGTCTCAGGACTTCCATGCTGGTTTTCGAATCCAGGTTGCCCGTGGGCTCATCTGCAAATATTATCTTGGGATCAGCCACCAGGGCCCTTGCGATCCCGACCCTCTGCTGCTGTCCTCCGGACATCTGATTAGGCATGTGCTTGGCCTGGTCAAGGACTCCCACAAGCTCAAGGAGCTTCCTTGCCTTTCTGATCCGTTCGGCCCGGGATACGCCCCGGAACATAAGGGGCATGGCAACATTTCCCTCTGCATCCATGGTATTCAGAAGATTATAGCTTTGGAATATGAAGCCCACATTGCTTCTCCTGAAGGCCACCAGTTCCGATTCGGAAAGTCTGTCGATACGCTTCCCGGCTATGCTTATCTCCCCCTTCGTGGGCGGTTCGAGTCCTGCAAGCATGTTAAGGAGGGTTGATTTCCCCGATCCTGAGGCACCGACTATGGCAACAAACTCTCCCCTGAATATATCGAAACTGACTCCGTCCAGGGCGTGTACCCTGTTGTCACCAACCTTATATATCTTATAAAGGTCCCTGACTGATATGATGGGCTTCCTATGCTTTTTTCCGTAAGTTATGCTCTGCATCTTAAAATATATACGAAGTAAGGTCGGCTGAGCTTTCAAACCTTTCGCCGTTCCTCACATACATTATCACATAGTACTTGTCTCCCAGGTCCCTGCAGTAGAGCTCTGCCTTGAAGGTATATCTTTCATCAAAGGCAGGATGCTCATCGTATTTTGCATACACCGTATGGTAATATGCCTGAATTGCTTCCGTATAATCCAGCTTATAGGCAAGGTAGGTGTTCCTCCCAAGCATCTGGAACTCGGTCTTTACGTAAGGCAGAAGCCTGTCGTTTCGTATGATATTGTTGATTACTCCGAGAAGATAGGCATTCAAGTCCAGGTCCGACCCGTCGCTTTTCTTTTTTGACATAAAATAGGTCATAAGCACCGATGTATCATCGGTCTCGATCTCCGGATCCGGGGTCTCCACGGTATAGGCCCTGTATGATGACAGCAGAAGATCCGGCACATATCCGTAGGCTGTTATGGCTCCGTCGGGATCATAAAAAACCTCTCCGCCCAGATCCGCCTCATATCCTTCCGGTATGCTTATTGAAAATGCGGTATAAGCATTTTCAAATACGGAGGGGGAGGTGATGCGTCCGAACTCTGAAACGGAAGGATCCATGGCTTCCGTCCCCGGCATTAAAAGGGCATCTCCGCCCTCATATACGACCTGCGGCTCCGCCGCAGCTGCATAAAAGGATATGCAGGAAGAGGCCAGAGCCGCAATGATCAAAGATTTTAAAACATATGATCTCATAAAATATATTGTCTTACTTTCCTACCGCTTTATCAATGGCTATGATATCCGATACTGCCCGATCCATAAATCCGGCATCCACGTATTCGATCTTTCCGGCATCGGTCATCTGGGCGATGGAGGGGTCCACGGGGATCTTTGCAAGTACGGAAAGCCCGTGCTTCTTTGCAACCTCATCTATATGACTTTCTCCGAAAAGATATATCCTGTTATGGCAGTCGGGGCACTCCACATAGGACATGTTCTCAATGATGCCGACTATGGGAAGACTCATCTTCTCTGCCATGTTGACTGCCTTGGTAACTATCATGGATACCAGCTCCTGAGGACTGGTCACAACTATGATCCCGTCTATCGGAAGAGACTGGAATACTGTAAGGGGTACGTCTCCGGTTCCCGGAGGCATGTCCACGAACATGTAGTCCACATCCTGCCAGTAAGTCTCTGTCCAGAACTGCTGAACTGCTCCTGATATAAGGGCTCCTCTCCATATGATGGGATCCGTATTCTGCTGGAGCAGAAGGTTGGCGGATATGATCTGGGTCCCGTTCATGCTCCTTGCAGGAAGCATCAGCTTTCCGTCGGGAGTAACGTCAAGGCCCTGTCCATCGACTCCAAAGGCCATGGGGATGGAGGGTCCGGTTATATCAGCATCCAGTATGGCCGTATTGTATCCCTTCTTCTGAAAAGAGCTGGCAAGAAGGCTGGTCACCATAGACTTTCCTACTCCGCCCTTGCCGCTCATAACGGCATATACATGCTTTACGGAACTTCCCTCCGCAAGCTTTACCCTGAAGTCAGCCGCCGAAGCTCCTCCGGCTGTTCCTGCGCTGGGGCAGTCGGCTCCGCAGCTTGAGCAGCTTCCATTACACTCTTCACTCATGTCTTAAAACTCCATTTCCTTATACTTGATTAAACCCCCATTTGCCGAAAAATGCAATGGGGGCAGACTTACATTTAGCTTAAGCTTTCGGGATCAGGCCTCCTTGCCCTCTCCCAGTCCACTGTTTATGGCCTCGCATATGACTTTGAGAGCCTCATCTTCATCGACTCCGGAGCACTGAATGTTGATCTTGTCTCCGCATCTTATGCCTGCTGCCATAACATTGAGCACGGACTTGGCCACTATGGTCTTTTCCTGAAAGGTTATGATCACATCAGACTTGAAGCGCATGGCTGTCTGGCTCAGGTTGCCTGCGGGCCTCAGATGAAGGCCTGAAGGATTGACTATCGTTACTTCTTTGCTTACCATAATGCCGCCTCCTTGAAAATACATTTCGATAATATTTTAACTTCCAGTCCCTGCTCTGTCAACCTTGGAAAATACACATCCGCAGTAGTCCTGCCTGTAAAGCCCGTAGATCCTGGAAAGCTCCGTGCTCCGCTTGTAGCCTTCCCTCTTCTTGAAATCCGAAGGAAGGAAGCTTATTCCGTATTCCGAGCCGATCATCTCTCCGAGACTGTTTATTGCCTCCGCATCCTTAAGGGGACTTATGCTCAGCGTAGTGCAGAAATAATCAAAACCCATCCCCTGATCTTCCATCGCCTTTGCAAGCTCCGCAGTCTTTCTGAGCCTCAGGGCATAGCAGATATGGCATCTTTCTCCCCTTTCCTGATCCCTTTCGTGCCCTCTGACACTTTGATAGAAGACCTCCGGTTCATATCTTCCGCATATAACCTTTACCGGAAGCCCCATGTCGGAAACGAGCCTTTCAAGTTCGGATCTTCGCTTTTCGAACTCTTCTTCCGTATCCATGTTTGGATTATAGAAAAACAGGGTAATGTCAAAATATCCGGAGAGATACTCCAGCACATAGGAAGAACAGGGAGCACAGCAGGCATGCAAAAGAAGGCGGGGCCTTACGCCCGCCTTCCCGTTTGTTTCAATAATCCTGTCCAGATCCTTCTGGTAATTTCTTTTCTGTTTTGTCATCAATATATTATATTTACTGAAGGAAATCCCTGATACGCTTGGATCTTACGGGATTTCTGAGCTTCCTTAATGCCTTCGCCTCAATCTGCCTGATACGCTCTCTGGTGACATTGAACTCCTTGCCGACCTCCTCGAGGGTCCTGGGATGTCCGTCCTCCAGTCCGAACCTTAGGACTATGACCTGTCTCTCCCTCTCCTTAAGATCTCCAAGGAGGCTGTCGATATGCTCCCTCAGCATGACGGATTCCACATTCTGCTCAGGTGTGACCATATTGGAATCAGCCACAAAGTCTCCAAGGTTCGAATCATCCTCCTCGCCAATGGGAGTCTCAAGGGAAGCAGGCTCCCTTGCGATCTGCATGATCTCCATGACCTTCTCTTCAGTCATGTCAAGAGCCTTTGCAAGCTCAGGTATGCTGGGCTCATATCCAAGCTCCAGAGTAAGCTTTCTCTGCATCTTGGACATCTTATTTATGGTCTCGACCATATGTACCGGTACTCTGATGGTACGCGCCTGGTCTGCAAGGGCCCTGGTAACTGACTGCCTGATCCACCAGGTGGCATAGGTGGAGAGCTTGTAGCCCTTGGTATAATCGAATTTTTCAACGCCCTTTATCAGGCCCAGGTTTCCCTCCTGAACCAGATCCAGGAAGCTCATGCCTCTTCCGGTATACCTCTTTGCTATGCTGACCACGAGCCTCAGGTTGGCTTCTATGAGCCTCTCCTTGGCAGCCTCGTCGCCGTCCGCCTTCCGTTTTGCCAGTTCCAGCTCCTCATCTGCAGTAAGAAGCGGGACCGTACCTATCTCCTTAAGGTACATACGCACCGGATCTTCCGTGCCTATGCCTTCGAGAAGGTCCACATTGTCAAGATCTGTATCTTCATCCGCAGACTTCTCTGAAAACTCATCGGAAAAGTCATCAGAAAGGTCATCCATGAGAAGGTCATCCAGCCGGTCCAGCTTGTCCTGCCCAAGGTCTGAAAGATCCGGCTCTTCCGGAATCTCATCATCCTTCTGGTCAGCATCGGAGCTGTCCACGTCTATGCCCGCATTCTCAAGATACTTGAATACCTCATCATATTCATCGGGGGTCAGATCATCATCCCTGAAGGCATCGTTGATATCATCCAGCATCAGTCTGTTCTTCTGAGCCTTGGCCTTCTGGGTAAGATCATGGATCTTAGCTATGAATTTTTCCTTGCTTAAAGTCAAGCTGCTGCCTCCTTAAATGTTCCTGTAAATGGCTACCGCACTCACGATGCAAAGGACTGCGGTTATGCTTCCTATCACGATGTACAGACTGCCTGCTGCCTTCTTCTTCCTGACCCTTGGATACATCCTGATATAAAAGATGCCGGTCATGAAATTGAGGATAGAGGCCAACAGGAAAATGAGCGGAAAAAGGAACATATATCTCACGGGATTAAAAAATGCAAATACGGCCATGAGCACTACACATATGCCTATGGCTATATGTGCTGCATCCAATATGGTCCCAAGTTTTCTCGGAGAATATCGATTGTTCCCAGCCATGCTCCATCCTTTCCACACATCGTGAGTAATAATTATACCATATTTTTATCAGAAATAATCAAATTGTTTTTATTTCCTGCTGCCATTTGCTTTCCTGCGCTGCCTTGCAGCCTCAAAAAGAAGCACCGAAGCCGCCACGGCAGCATTAAGGGACTCGGTTTTTCCCAGCATGGGTATCTTTATGAGGCTCGTGGCTTCACTGCTGAGTTCCTCGGTAAGGCCCCTTGATTCATTTCCTATAAGTATCAGGGAAGGGAGGCAGAGATCCGCCTTGTCATATTCCCTTTCGGCATGAAGATGAGCCGCCAGCACCTCAAATCCCTCCTCCTTAAGGGATCGGCAGGCAGGCTTAAGATCATCCACCGACAGCACGGGAAACCTGAATATGGCTCCCATGGTGGATCTTACGACCTTGGGTGCATATACGTCGGCACAGCCCCGGTCGCATATGATCCCATCGGCTCCCGCTGCCTCTGCACTTCTAAGTATGGTCCCCATGTTTCCCGGATCCTGGAGGCATTCAAGACCAAGAAGGAGCCCGGGCCTGTCTTTTCCCTTGAGGCCTTCAATGATCTCTTTCAGTCCCCTGGGCCTTTTCTGCCTGCAAAGGGCCATGATGCCCTGAGGAGTCACCGTATCGGAAAGCTGCTTCATCTCTTTTTCGCTGACTATCTGGGAGCCCCGTCCTCGAATAAGCCTCGACAGGGCTTCGTCTGTCTCCTGGGAAAGAAATGTCTCCGAAACATATATCTCTTCTATAAGCTCCTCCGGTATCTCGGCACACATCTTGGGGCCGTCAACCACATAAAGTCCTGACTCATGTCTTAGCCTAGGCTTTTCCAGAAGCTCCTTTATGAATTTTTTCTTTCTGCCATCCATCATGCTTTGGACTCCTTTGAGTTTCCATCCCTGTCTGTCCTTATGCAAGCCTCACAGGGCCTGTATCCATTACCGCATTATAGCATAGCCCCCTGTTTTCCGCTATGCATCCGCCCGGCATTTGTGCTATATTGTTAAGGATGGAAAACAATACTGAAAATGAAAAGGACAGCCGTACAAGGCTGCTTATAGGCGATGAAGCCCTTTCCAGGCTTCACGACTCCCACATACTGCTTCTGGGGCTTGGGGGAGTAGGCTCCTATGTCTGCGAAGCCCTATGCCGTGCCGGCGTAGGCAGGCTCAGTCTGGTGGATTCTGACATGGTGGAGGAAAGCAACCTAAATCGGCAGCTCTATGCGCTGAGGAGCACAATTGGCATGCCTAAAACGGAGGCTGCAAGGTCCCGATGCATAGACATAGCTCCGGACATAAGCATAGCTGCCTACAGGCGTTTCCTTGAGGCTGCGGACATCCCGGACCTGTTTTCCGAGGTCACTGCTTCTATGGGGCCGGTGGATCATGTCATCGACGCCATTGATACTGTGTCGGTAAAGATAGAGCTTGCAGCATACTGTTATGAAAGGGATATACCTCTCATCTCCTGCTGCGGCACGGGAAACAAGCTGCATCCCGAGCTTTTCCGTATAGCTGATATCTACTCCACCTCCGTCTGTCCCCTGTGTCGGGTCATGCGAAGAGAGCTCCACAAAAGATCGGTACCGGGATTGACCGTCTGCTATTCCACTGAGATCCCGAAAAAGACCGGGACCAGGACGCCGGCTTCGATCTCTTTCGTACCGTCTGCGGCAGGCCTTCTTATTGCCTCACATGTGATAAATAAAATAATCAGATAGATATCTTCAGCAGGAAGGAGAATATCATGAAACCAGTCATCATCGGCATTGCCGGGGGCACAGGCTCCGGAAAATCCACCTTTACCAATCGTCTTAAAAAGGCCTTCGGAGATTCCATCTCTGTACTTTATCATGACAACTACTATAAGGCCCATGATGAGCTTCCCTTTGAGGAAAGGAAGCTCCTGAATTATGACCATCCCGATGCTTTTGACAGCGATCTTCTGGTCCACGATATCATGGAGCTCAAGGAGGGAAGATCCATAGTCTCCCCCACCTATGACTATACCATCCATAACAGGGCAAAGGAGACAGTCCTTGTGGAGCCCCGTAAGGTCATACTGATAGAGGGGATACTGACTCTCTATGATCCCCGGCTAAGAGAACTGATGGACATAAAGATCTTCGTGGATGCGGATGCGGATGAGCGTATCCTCCGGAGGGTCATAAGAGATACCAAGGAACGCGGAAGGGACATAGAAAACATAGTCGACCAGTACCTTACCACGGTAAAGCCAATGCACTATCTTTACGTTGAGCCCACCAAGCGCCTTGCGGACATAGTGGTAAACAGCGGAAAGAACCCCATCGCCTTCAGGATCATAAAAAATACTATAAAGGAGATCCTTGACAGTACCGACTGAGCGGTAAAATCAAAGAAGCTGTACCGAGGTACAGCTTCCAACTCAAAAAGCCTTTTTTAAACTCACTGCCGGCGATCGGGGTCGAACCGACACGGGAGTCGCCTCCCACGGGATTTTAAGTCCCGGGCGTCTACCAATTCCGCCACGCCGGCAAAATAGATATAAAAAAATGGTTCCTCGGGGACTCGAACCCA
>DVNQ01000078.1 GCA_018714245.1 Candidatus Avilachnospira avicola | reverse complement strand
GGGACACCCTCTACGGGATACCATCATATCCCTGCGCTTTAACGGGCGCACCCGTCTGCACCTACTGTAAGTTCAGCACAGCCCCTCGGCAGTGAGTTCGGCAGGTCAGAAGCTCCATGCCTCGCACCAACCGGCATTTCTCTCCGAGTCCCTCGCTGCTTACTAGTCTGCGTCATCGTGTTTAGTTTCTTTATGCAATTATGGATGAATGATAGCAATCCCTTTTGATATTGTCAACGGCTTTAAAAAGAAAAGCCCGAAAGCATCCATGATTTTAATGCTTTCGGGTCTTGCTATAACTTAAATTTATATCTTTCAAAGCCTCAATGACTAAAACGCTTTTCAGGCTCCAAGCTGGGCCTTTGCAGTCTCGAGAGCAAGGCTTAAGGCCTCATCTGCCTTCTCAGGCATGCTTCCTCCGGCCTGAGCCATGTTGGGACGTCCGCCGCCCTTTCCTCCGACTACGGGAGCTATGGCCTTTATGATATCTCCGCACCTTATGCCCTTTCCGACAGCGCTGTCCGTCGCGGTCGCAAGAAGACTGAGCTTGCCTTCATTTTCTGATATGAGTACCACGACACAATCGGAAAGTTTGGACTTGAGCTCGTCTCCAAGGTTCCTTAAGGAATTCTGGTCCGGAGCCTGTACCTTAGTACAGAGTACCTTTATACCTTTCACCTCAACTGCGTCGTTTTCTGCTGAGCTTAAGGATGCGCCTGCCGCCTTAAGCTTAAGGCCTTCATTTTCCTTGGAAAGTGCCCTGAGTTCCTCAAGGAGGGCTTCCACCCTGTTCCTTGCTTCCGCAACAGGAGCCTTAAGAAGCGCTGCTATCTCATTGAGCTCAGCCTCCTCGGCCTCATAATGGTCCATAAGGCTGTCTCCCGTAAGGGCTTCGATACGTCTTACCCCTGCAGCTATACCGCCTTCGCTTATGATCTTGAATTTGCCGATGGCTCCGGTATGGGACACATGGGTCCCTCCGCAGAGCTCGGAGGAGAAATCTCCCATTCTTACTACTCTTACGGTATCTCCGTACTTCTCTCCGAAGAGAGCTATTGCACCGGTCTTTTTTGCATCCTCAAGGCTCATCTCATCAGTAGATACGGGAAGGTCCTTAGCTATCTCTGCATTGACCATATCCTCTACCTTCCTGATCTCTTCCCTGGAAAGAGCCGCAAAATGAGTAAAGTCAAAGCGGAGCCTGTCCTTGTCATAAAGAGCGCCTGCCTGCTCCACATGGTCCCCAAGCACTGTCCTCAGGGCCTTCTGAAGGAGATGGGTGGCAGAATGATTCTCAGCAGTACGCTCTCTCTGATAAGCATCCACCTTGAGCTCCACGGATGCTCCGACTGAAAGCATGCCCTTTTCCATATATCCCACATGGCCAAGTTTTCCGCCCTTAAGATGTATGGTCTCAAGAACCCTGAAGCGTCCTTCAGCATTTTCAATTATACCACTGTCTCCGGTCTGGCCTCCCATGGTTCCGTAGAAAGGAGAAGCCTTTGTGATGACAGTTCCCTTCTGGCCCTCGGTAAGGGCCTCTACTATCTCATCTTCCGTGGTAAGAACGCTTATCTCGGATACTGCTTCGAGGCAGTCATAACCTATAAACTCAGTCGTGATATGGGGGTCTATCTCGTCATATATTGTAGCATCGGCTCCCATATAATTGCTGTGCTTCCTTGCCTTCCTTGCCTTTTCCTTCTGCTCATTCATGAGCCGGTCAAAGCCCTCCCGGTCACAGGAAAGTCCCTTTTCCTCAAGGATCTCCACTGTGAGGTCATAGGGAAATCCATAAGTATCATAAAGCTTGAAGGCATCCTCTCCTGAAAGCTCACTGCTGCCCTTCTTTTCAAGCTCACTGATCCTGTCGGTAAGGATGTTCATGCCGGTATCTATGGTCTTATTGAACTTATCCTCCTCCTGATCAATGACCTTGAGGATCATGGCTTCCTTATCCGCAAGCTCAGGGTAACCGTCTTTATTGTGGGAAATGACATTTCTTGCCATATCCTTCATGAAGTTATGGGTGATCCCCAGCTTCCTTCCATGCCTTACGGCACGTCTTATAAGTCTTCTGAGCACATAGCCCCTGCCCTCATTTGAAGGCATGATGCCGTCGGAAATCATGAAGGTGCAGGATTTGGTATGGTCAGTTATGATCCTTAAGGAAATATCCTTATCATGATCCTCATGATACTTTATTCCTGCAAGGCCGCAGGCCTCCTCAAGGAGAGCCCTGTTAGTGTCTATGGTATAAAGAGACTCCTCATCCTGAACCACCATGGCCAGTCTTTCAAGTCCCATGCCCGTATCTATGTTCTTCTGAATCAGATCCGAATAATGTCCGTGTCCGTCATTGTCAAACTGGGAAAATACTATGTTCCATACTTCCACATACCTGTCACAGTCGCAGCCAACGGTACAGGTGGGCTTCCCGCAGCCGTACTTCTCACCGCGGTCATAGTAGATCTCGCTGCAGGGACCGCAGGGTCCCTCTCCATGCTCCCAGAAATTGTCCTCCTTGCCGAATTTGAATATGCGGGAAGGATCTATATGCATCTCATCACGCCATATGGCAAAGGCCTCGTCATCATCCACATAAACTGAAGGATAAAGCCTGTCAGGGTCGAGTCCTACCACCTCCGTAAGGAATTCCCAGGCAAAGGGGATGGCTTCATGCTTGAAATAATCACCAAAGGAAAAGTTTCCGAGCATCTCAAAAAATGTACCGTGCCTTGCGGTCTTTCCCACATTTTCAATATCGCCGGTACGTATGCATTTCTGACAGGTAGTCACCCTCTTTCTCGGAGGTATCTCCTGTCCGGTAAAATAAGGCTTCAGCGGAGCCATGCCTGAATTTATCAGAAGCAGGGAATCATCGTTATGAGGTACCAGGGAAAAACTCTTCATCCTGAGGTGATCCTTGCTCTCGAAATACTTGAGGAACATCTCTCGAAGTTCATTTACGCCGTAAACTTTATGCATGATAATCTGACCTTTCCATCGAAATTATGACAAAGAAGAATTTTACTATAAAATAAAGGGGATTTCAAGCGTTGGCAGCTATGCCTTCATCCTCTATAAGGTTCTGCCCGGTGGCCGCCTTTACGGCCAGTCTGTCACAGCGTTCATTCTCCGGATGTCCGTCATGCCCCTTTACCCATATGAA
>DVNQ01000077.1 GCA_018714245.1 Candidatus Avilachnospira avicola | reverse complement strand
AAATGGCTGGGACAGTGCCCGGCCTGTCATAGCTGGAATTCCTTCAGTGAGGAGCCTGTCGTAAGATCGACAGGCTCCAAGGCATCTTCGGAAAAGACAAAGGCCAGACCGGCCAAAAAGCCGGTAAGGCTCAGTGATATAGATGCAAATGCAGAAACACGCATGGATACGGGTTTTCCGGAATTTTCCAGAGTGCTTGGGGGAGGGATAGTACCCGGAAGCCTTGTACTGATAGCAGGGGATCCGGGTATAGGAAAGTCCACACTGCTTCTTCAGACTGCCGTTAGTTCTGCATCCGGAGGACGCAGCGTACTTTATATCTCAGGCGAGGAGAGCCTCGCACAGATCAGGCTGAGAGCTGACAGGATCGGACATATGGATGGGGACCTAAGATTTCTTTCAGAGACGGACCTTTCCGAGATTGAGTCCGTTATAGGAAAGGAAAGGCCTGATATATGCATCCTGGATTCGGTCCAGACCATGTACAGCACGGACATTGCCTCCGCGCCTGGATCGGTGAGTCAGGTAAGGGAATGTGCCCAGCGCATGATGATGCTCGCGAAGGAGGAGAACATAGCCATTTTCCTGGTGGGGCATGTAACCAAGGAGGGAACGGTAGCCGGGCCCAGAGTCCTCGAGCATATAGTGGATACGGTGCTTTATTTTGAGTCCGGGGATAACGGAGCCTTCCGCATCCTCCGCTCTGCCAAGAACCGATTCGGATCGACAAATGAGATAGGAGTCTTTGAGATGGGCCACGAAGGCCTTTCGGAGGTTTCTGACCCTTCTGAGCTCATGCTTTCAGACAGGCCTGAGCATGCCAGCGGGACCGTGGTCACCTGCCTCCTTGAGGGCACAAGGCCCATACTTGCAGAGGTCCAGGGACTGGTGTGCGAGTCTGCCTTCGGTATGCCAAGAAGACAGGCTTCAGGCATAGATTATAACAGGCTGAGCCTGCTGCTTGCAGTCATGGAAAAAAGAGGCGGGCTGCCGCTGGGACGCTGTGATGCCTATGTAAATGTAGCAGGCGGGATGAAGGTATCTGAGCCTTCGGCGGACCTGGCCGTGATAGCGGCGGTATTTTCCTCCATGAGGGATATTGAGATCCCGGATGATACCATCGTTTTTGGAGAAGTGGGACTTTCAGGCGAGGTACGATCCGTAAGACAGGCTGAGGAAAGGATAAAGGAGGCAAGAAAGCTTGGCTTCAGAAGATGTATACTGCCCAGGTACTGTGTATCACGCTGCAGGGACATGGCAGGTGACCTGGAGCTTATAGGGGTAAGATACATAAGAGAGCTTTTCGGAGTACTGGAGGGAAAGAGATCATGAAAAGGCGTGCAGACCTTCTGATACGTCATGCAGATTATATAGATGAGGATTTTGAACTAAAAAAAGGCAGCAGCATAGCCATCCTGGATGGAAGGATAGAGAAGATAGGCGGACTCAAGGAGCTTGAGGAGACATATGAATTTGACCGGATCCTGGAGGGCAGGGGCTGTCTTTATATGCCAGTGCTTGTGGATGCCCATATGCATACGGGGCAGCAGCTTCTTCGGGGAAGGGTACTGGATGCCATGCCGATGATCTGGACCAGGATCATGCTTCCATTTGAAAGCAGACTGACTCCTGAACTGATGAGGCTGAGTGCAGGACTGGCAGCCCTTGACATGATACAGTCCGGAACGACAGGATTTATTGATGCAGGAAGCTATTACATGGAAGAGGCTGCCGAAGTATATCTTGAAAGCGGTCTTAGGGGAGCCCTGTCCTATTCCACCATGGATCAGAAGGGACTTCCGGAGTCAATAGCCATGGATGCTGAGGAAGCCATACGAAGGACCGATGAGCTTTATGACGGGTATAACGGGAGAGGAGGCCTTAAGGTTTATTATTCACTCCGGTCCCTCATATCCTGCTCGCGGGAGCTCATGGAGATGGCTGCTTTACGTGCCCGGGAGCGGGGAACCATGCTTCAGGCCCATATGAATGAATATCCGGGAGAAATCAATTTCTTTCTGGAAAGGGAGCAGCTCCGTCCCTATGAATATCTTGACCGTCTTGGGATCCTTGGCCCGGATTTCATAGGTGTCCACAGCCTGCTTTTATCCGAGGAGGAAAAGGAGATAATGGCAGAACGCGGCGTAAAGGTATGTCACTGTCCCTTCAGTAACTGCGGAAAGGCTGCTCCTGATACGCCTTCACTGCTTTCACGGGGAATAAGTGTAGGACTCGGCACGGATGGGGCTGCACATGGAGGACTCAGCCTCTGGAATGAGATGAAGATATTCCGTTCCGTCATGAACCTCAGATACGGTGTACCCCTGGCTTCACCTGCCATCATGCCTGCAAAGACCATACTTTCCATGGCAACAAGGGGAGGACGGGCCTGCCTTGGAGATCCTCAGGGCGGAGTGATCCGGGAAGGAGCAGCTGCGGACATCATAGGCATAGACATGCAGAAGCCTCATCTGGCTGTTTATGGCCATATCTCAAATACTCTTCTTGAGAGTGTAAATGCTTCCGATGTTACGGATACCATAGCAGGAGGCAGGGTCCTTATGGAAAAGGGTGAGATATTGGTCCTTGACAGGGAAAGGATACTGTCCGAAGCCAGGGCATATCAGGCTTCGATCTGAAAATAAAGTTCCGGGAATCAGTTTTATGACAACTTATCTTATAATCATTATTGCAAATATTCTGATAGGAGGCATGATAGGCCTTACTGGAGTCGCAGGCTTCCTGCTTCCTATCCTTTACAGCGGATTCATGGGCATGCCGACGGCACAGGCCCTGGCACTCAGCTTTTTTGCCTTCCTGATATCAGGAGTGCTTGGAGCCTGGAATTATTATAAGGCTAAAAACCTTGATCTCAGGCTTGCGGTCATGATAAGCCTAGGAAGCCTTATCGGTGCCGTGATAGGCGTAAGGCTGAATCTTCTGATAGATGAAGCCATAGTAAAGAAGATACTTTATACGGTAGTGCTGCTTTCAGGCATTTCGATCCTGTTAAGAAAAGATAATGCGGAGGGAACAGACAAGATGACCGGCGCTTCGGATTCAGCCAAGCTTATTTCAGCACCGGTATGCATCTTTTTCGGATTTGTCACCGGCGCCATATGTTCCCTTTCAGGAGCAGGCGGGCCGGTGCTCGTTATGCCGCTCCTTGTAGTCCTTGAGATCCCGGTAAAGACGGCAGTGGGAGTTGCCCTGTTTGACTCTGTTTTCATAGCCATCCCCTCATGCATAGGCTATTCCATGCAGTGCGACATCCTGTCCATAGGAGGCATACTTACGGTATCACTTATAAGCCATGCGGCGGGAGTATGGGCCGGCAGCAAAAATACGGCCTTTATAAAGCCTGAGATCCTGAAAAAGGGAGTCGCTGTATTTTCCATAATTCTTGCCATCATAAAGCTGATCACGGGCTGAGGACAGGGCGGCTTTCTCAGAGGCAGTCTTACGATAGGACTCGCCGCGCAAACTTGTCAAAATCCCTTCGATACGGTATATTTATTATATAAACCGCAAGGAGAAAATGATATGGACCTTTGCAATCTTGACGGACTTAAGGATAGCGTGGAGAACCTCGTAAAAAACGTAAAGGAAGAGGATATCGAAAAGATCAAGGAGCTTGTGAAGGACGGAGTAGATACTGACAAGATCAAGGATCTTTTAAAAGACGGCATCGAAAATGCTGATGAACTTAAGGAAAAGGCAGAGGCCATAGCTGACAAGCTCCCCGACATGGGTGAGATTAAGGAACAGCTTGGAAAGCTGGAAGGGCTCAAGGGCCTTTTTGGCGACAAGAAGTAAGTTTTGATACAGGATCATTTTAAGTGATGATCTGGGATCCCGCCGGAAGCATTGCCGGCGGGTATTTTTCATAGTAGGAGGGGATTATGAAAAAAAAGATCTTTGGGGCATTGATCACTGCAGGGCTCACTCTGATGATCGGATCAAGTGCCGCGGCTGCGGGATGGCAGCTGGATGCAACAGGCTGGTGGTGGCTTAATGACAACGGTACCTGGCCTTCAAACTCCTGGCAGTGGCTTGACGGCAATTTTGACGGTGTGGCAGAGTGCTATTATTTCGGGCCTGACGGGTATATGTATACTTCAGGTGTTACGCCTGACGGCTATACGGTAAATGCTGACGGTGCATGGGTTGTAAATGGAGTAGTACAGACAAAGATCGTGCCCATACAGGGCTTCTATTCAGATGATGATACCTATAACACGGATGGGTATGTATACGCCGAGGAATATGAGTATCAGTACGGGTATCGGGATGAGCCTCAGTACGAGTATCAGGTACCTGATCATACGGAGGAAAAGCAGGAAGCAGATCCAGAAGAATATGCCTATCAGGTATATGAGCTTGTAAATGAAGAGAGAGAAAAGGAAGGCCTTGATCCTCTTAACTGGGATGAGGGTCTGGCTGCATGCGCTGCGATGAGGGCAGAGGAGATAGTGGAAGAGTTTGCACATACTCGCGGCGGGGCTCACTGGTCGACCATACTTGAAGAAAACGGTATAGACGAAGGCAGAGGAGTGGGAGAAAATATAGCCATGGGATATTCGGACCCTGAAGCTGTCATGAAGGGATGGATGAATTCATCGGGACACAGGGCCAATATCCTAAGACGCAATTATGGCAGTATAGGCGTAGGCTGTTTCATTAATAACGGCACCTGTTACTGGGTCCAGAACTTCAGGATAGACTGAGTCAGGATAGCTTATTAAAAAATAAAGATGCAGGTTGAGTGATATGATCTGGCTTTTTTTACTGCTATGTACAGGAACGTGGATCGCCACTATATTCAAGTTTATCAATATGAGGCATGTAAGGGCCGGGATAGTGATATGCATAAATTATCTTATAGGCTCACTGGCTGCAGCCATAAGTCTTTTTGCCGGAGCCAGGATCCATGTATCCCATGACGGATCCTTTGCCGCCATGCTTATCCTGTCATTTATCCTCGGGATATTCATGAGGACCAATCTTTTAGTGACGGATAAGAGTACGGTGGAAAATGGAGTTGGAAGCACAACCTTTTTCAACAGGATAGCTTTTTTTCCGAGCGTCATCATATCGGCGGTGCTCTGGGACGGGATGCCCCAACCCATTCAGATTGCAGGCCTATTGCTGGTCATAATCGCCATGCTTGGCATGGTAAAAAGCATGTCCGGCATCAACGTCAATGAGATATCTCTGATATTGGGGCTCATAGGCTCTGCCGCAGCCATAGAGCTCTGCAACAAGATATTTTCCGTATATTTTGATGCAGAGCTTAAGCCAATATTCCTTATAGGAGTATTTGGATCGGCCTTCATAACGGCCCTTATTGCGATCATGCATGGTGACGGAGAGCCCCGAGGCAGGATAACCACAGAGGAGATCATCTTCGGAGCACTGCTTGGGATACCGAATGTCCTCAACAATTATTTCAAGCTTCAGAGCCTGGAGATACTTCCATCAGCCGTGGTCATGGCTTCCTTTGCTGTAGGCACCATGGTACTTTCAGCCATCATAGGCGTGGCCTTGTTTAAGGAAAAGATAAACAGCCTGAGGCTTGGGGCCATAATACTTGCCGTGCTGAGCATAGTGATGATAAATTTACCGGGATAAAGAAAAAAGCTCTGAAGCCTTTATATACTGGGCTTCAGAGCTTTTTAAACTTAACAGGGGCAGAAGGATTCGAACCCTCATTGACGGTTTTGGAGACCGGTATCCTACCATTGGATGATGCCCCTAAATCATGTGTACAACGATAGATAATATAAAAGAAAAAGCCTGAAAAGTCAAGTGATTTTTCAGGCTTCTTATCTATCGCTCCTCAGGCTGCAGCTTCAGCAAGGCCATGGAGCTTTTCAAGCAATGCTTCGAATCTTTCATTGTCTCCGCTCATTCTGACCTTAAGGGTTTTGCGCAGATCCATACTGAGTACACCGAGGATAGATTTTGCATCGATAACGACCCTGTTATATACAAGGTCTACATCAAAGCTGCATTCGCCGGCAAGTCTGCAGAACTCCTTGGCTGTCTCTACGTCCGGTATCCTGATGCTGTATTCCTTCATGCTTTACCATCCTTTCGAAGTAAAAATATCCAAAAAATATACACGGACAGATCCGTATATATTGCGAGAGATTATAACACTTCATTTTTATACTGGCTATACGTAAAATATACAATTTTTTTGTATTGGAAGCGTAAAAAAAGAGCAAAATGGCACAATATATTGTGGAAAAGCTTCTTCTTGACCTGAGCCATTTTCAGCCATATATTAATCTTCAGAACATCATGGATTTCAGGAGGCTAAGGCCATGCCGGAAAAGATCAGGGTCAGGGGTGCCCGTGTACATAATCTCAAGGATGTAAACGTGGATATCCCTTTAAATAAGATAGTCGGGATCGCAGGAGTGTCAGGCTCGGGAAAATCCTCGCTGTCTCTGGGCGTACTTTATGCTGAGGGATCAAGGAGATACCTTGAGTCTCTTTCCACCTATACAAGGAGACGAATGACCCAGGCCCAGAGGGCTGATGTGGATGAGGTGCTTTATGTGCCTGCGGCTCTTGCGCTCCATCAGAGGCCGGGTGTTCCAGGTATCAGGAGCACCTTCGGAACCGGGACGGAGCTATTAAACAGTTTAAGGCTTATGTATTCAAGGCTCGCTGAGCACAGATGCCCCAATGGGCATTATCTGGCACCAAGCCTTAAGGTTGCTGCAGGACAGGAGCTTGTATGTCCTGTATGCGGGGAGCATTTTTATGCCCCATCAGCTGAGGAGCTGGCTTTCAACAGCCAGGGAGCCTGCAAAGTCTGCGGAGGTACCGGTATAGTCATGAAGGTAGACAGGGACAGTCTTGTGCCGGATCAGAGCCTCACCATAGAAGAGGGGGCGGTGGCTCCCTGGAATTCCCTTATGTGGTCATTGATGGTGGATGTATGCAGGGCTATGGGGGTGCGTACGGACGTTCCTTTCTGCGAGCTTACAGATGCGGAAAAGGAGATAGTTTATGACGGGCCTGCGGTAAAGAAGCATATCTTTTATAGGGGCAAAAAGCTGGACCAGGCTACTGAGCTGGATTTTACCTATTACAGTGCCATCCATACCGTGGAAAATGCCCTGTCAAAGGTAAAGGATGAAAAGGGCATGAAGAGAGTCGAGAAATTCCTTAAGCAGGATATCTGTCCTGACTGCGGAGGCTCAAGGCTCTCTGAGGCAGCAAGAGCTCCGAGGATAATGGGGATCCATCTTGATGAGGCCTGCAGCATGACGCTTAAAGATCTGGATCATTGGGTCGGAAGCATACCGGGGCATCTTCCTGAAGAGATGCGCCCCATGGCGGAAAGTATCTGTGAGTCATTTCATGACGCTTCGAGAAGACTTCTGGAGCTTGGCCTTGGCTATCTTTCCCTTGACCGGGCGGCATCGACCCTTTCCACCGGAGAGAGACAGCGCATGCAGCTTGCAAGGGCAGTGAGAAACAGGACAACAGGAGTACTTTATGTGCTGGATGAGCCTTCCATAGGCCTTCACCCCTCAAACATAGACGGACTTAAAGGAGTTATGACAGATCTGATAGCGGACGGAAATTCCGTGGTGCTGGTCGATCATGATACACAGATACTTTCATCCTCGGATTGGATCATAGAGATGGGGCCCGGTGCGGGAGCTTCGGGAGGGAGAGTGATAGCAGAAGGCTCATTGGAAAAGGTAAAAAGGAACAAGGCTTCAATGATCGGCCCCTTCCTTACGGAAAAGAAGGAGGAAAGGATCAGACGAGAGATAGCTTCTGAGAGGATGTTTGATGAGGGGTGCATACATCTTGAGACCCTGGGTCTTCATACGGTAAAGCCCCTGTCCGTGGACATACCGAAGGGCAGGCTCTGTGTGGTCACCGGAGTATCCGGCTCAGGAAAGACCACCCTCATACTGGAGAGCCTGGTGCCGGCCCTTTCATCTCTTACAAAGGGCACTGTCATGCCCTTGCACATAAAAAGGATCAATGCGCCCGGCATAGAACAGGTAAAGCTCATAGATGCATCTCCCATAGGGATCAACGTGAGGTCCACGGTTGCGACCTATGCAAATATCCATGATGAACTGAGAAAGATATTTGCAAGGACTGAGGATGCAAGACAGCTTTCATATAAGGCAGGGGACTTTTCATATAATACTGGAAAACTGAGATGTCCGGTCTGTGATGGTACGGGAGAGATCAGCCTGGATGTGCAGTTTCTGCCGGATGTGGACATCCCCTGTCCCGAATGCAGAGGCAGCAGATACGGAAAGGAAGCGTCCAGGATCAGATATAAGGTGAAGGATGGAAGGAGCTTTTCCCTTCCTGAGCTCATGGCCATGGATGTGGATACGGCCCTTGACTTTTGTAAGGGACTCAGGACCGTAAGCCAGAGGCTTAAGGTACTTTCAGAACTGGGGCTTGGCTATCTTACGCTTGGGGAGGAGACTCCCGGACTTTCGGGAGGAGAGGCTCAGAGACTTAAGCTTGCAACAGAAATGGGCAGGGCACAGACGGATTCGGTATTTGTATTTGACGAGCCTACCATCGGGCTTCATCCGCTGGATGTGAGGAAGCTGCTTTCCGTATTTGACAGGCTTATTGAAAATGGAGCCACGGTGATCGTCATAGAGCATGATCTAGATGTGATAAGGAATGCGGATCATATCATTGACATGGGGCCCGGAGGGGGAGATGAGGGAGGATATATAGTAGCCTCTGGAAGTCCGGAGGATATAAAGGCCTCTTCGGAGAGTGTGACAGGAAGATATATATAAAGAAAAAGCCGGAAGACCGGCTTTTTCTTATTGTAAAATATATATGGGCATCAGATGAGCCCTGAAAATATGTTCGCAAGCACTACGGTACAAAGTCCGCTTACTACTATGGAAAGACTGCTCATGGCGCCTTCCGTTTCTCCGGTCTCCAGGGCTTTTGACGTACCGAAGGCATGGGCTGCGGTGCCTATGGATATACCTTTCGATATGGGGTCGGTTATCCTGAATACCCGCCAGAGAAGATCTGCAGCTATATTGCCGAAGATACCGGTGATTATAATGCTTGCCGTAGTGATGACGGCCATGCCTCCAAGTTCTTCGGATACACCCATGCCTATTGCGGTGGTTATGGACTTGGGAAGCAGGGTGACATACTGCTCATGACTCAGTCCAAAGACCAGGGAGAGAGCAAAGACTGAAAGCAGGCTTGCAATCACGCCGGATACTATGCCTGAAAGTATGGCAATGGGCTCCCTTTTCAGCAGCTCAAGTTTCTGGTACATGGGTATGGCCAGACTTACAGTGGCAGGTGTAAGCAGATAGGACAGGTACTTTGCACTGCTGTTATAAACCTCATAATCAATATTGAATATAAGAAGGAAAGCTATGACTCCGATGATCGCAAGGAGGAGCGGATTGAGTATGGCAAGCTTTGTCTTTTTGTTGATGGCAAGGCCCGCATAGTACATTAAAAAGCTTATCACCACTCCTACCGTGGCAGATTCGCTGAAAAAATCAGACATTCTTTTTCCCTCCTTTCATATGAAGTACGGCTTCGGTAACACGTCCGCTTACAAATACAACTATGCAGGTTGTCAGGGGAATGATCACCAGCAGGGGAATGAGCATTTCCTTAAGTACATCAAAGGAACTCAGAAGCCCGGCTCCCGCAGGGATGAACATGAGAGGCATGATCTCGATAAGGAATTCTCCGGTTTCCTTCACATCCTCGGGTTTTAAGACATGGAAGAGGAGGAGAAGGAACATGATGATAAGGCCGTATATGCTGCCCGGTATGGGAAGATCTATCAGGTATTTCAATATCTCTCCGATGCAGGTAATGGTCAGTATGATCGCAAACTGCTTTATATATTTCATTGTTTTCCTCCAGAAAGATGATTATCTATTTTATAGCCAAAAAGGATCAAGTCAAGAAAAACATCTTCATGTATGAAAAATAATCCTGCATGGAGGATGAATTCGGACCGCCAAGCTGATATAATCATAAAAGGAGGTGCTTTATGCAGAATACTATCTGGAGAGAAAGAAAACGCAATTTCCTTGGGCTTCCCTGGACCTTTACGGTATACGGATTTTCCGAGGACAGGCTTTTTATAAAGAGCGGCATACTGTCCACAAGGGAGGACGAGGTGAGGCTTTACCGCATCACTGATGTAAGCCTTTACCGCAGCCTCTGGCAGCGTATCATAGGCCTTGGGACCATCAGGGTCTACAGTGCGGATCAGAGCCTCAGGGATTTTGAGATCAAAAATATCCCCGACTGTGAAAATGTCAAGGAACAGCTATCATGCCTTGTGGAGAAGGAGAGACAGAACAAGAGAGTCACCTCCAGGGAATTCATGGGAGATGCAGAGGATGAGGGTGAGGATATCCTTGAATGAGCGGCAGCATAAAAGCCTTGCATGATAAGCGGAAATGAGGACGGCGAGATTGACAATAACATGTCAATTAAATATAATGGATATAGTTTAATCGGCGTATCATACGCTTTTTCTGAGAGGCATAAGGATGGAGCAGAAAGAAAAGAAGATATCAAAGGCAATCATTCAAAGGCTCCCCAGGTATTACAGGTATCTTGGAGAGCTGCTTTCGACAGGAGTCGACCGTATCTCATCCAGTGATTTTTCCAAGCTGATGGGGGTCACTGCTTCCCAGATCAGGCAGGACCTTAACAATTTCGGCGGATTTGGACAGCAGGGCTATGGCTACAATGTCAAGAATCTCTATGAAGAGATAGGGAAGATACTTGGCATTGACAGGGTCCATAACATCATAGTCATCGGAGCCGGAAACTTTGGAAAGGCCCTGGCAGGTTATTCAGACTTTGAACGGAGAGGATTCCGTATAAAGGCCTTGTTTGACAAGGATGCTTCAAAGGTCGGAAAGACCTACAGCGGCATAGAGATACTGCCCATGGACTCCATAAAAGATTACATAAGGGATAACAATATCGAGATAGCTGCCCTTACTGTTCCCAAGGATTCTGCCATAGAGCTGGCAAATGAGCTTAAGGATACGGGCATCAAGGGCATATGGAATTTTGCGCATACCGATCTTGACGTTCCTGAAGATATAGTGGTGGAAAATGTACACCTTTCCGAGAGCATCATGAGGCTCAGCTATAACATGAAGAGCAGAAGCATCGGACGATGATTTATGGCATTGGCAACGATATCATAGAGCCTGAGAGGGTGATGGAGGCCTGCAGGAGGGAGCATTTTCGCAGCAGTATGTTTACGGAAGCTGAGCTTTCCGAAGCAGAGAAGCATCCCCTTCGTCTGGCTTCTGACTTTGCTGCAAAGGAGGCAGTCTCAAAGGCATTGAGGACCGGCTTTCGGAGCTTTTCCCCAAGGGATATAGAGTGTCTTCGGGACGAGCTTGGTGCTCCTTATATAAGGCTTTACAATGGAGCTCTCAGGCTTTCAGAAGAGCTTTCCATAAAAAAGATCCATATCAGCATATCAGACACAGAGGCCTTAGTTTCGGCAGTGGCCATAGCCGAGATCTAAGGCCTTCTTGATATCTTTATAAAAACTTGGTAAAATGGTGCGGATATTAAGTAAAAATTTTTGACAGGATTGGAGTTTATTTATGTCGGGACATTCTAAATTTGCGAACATCAGGGCAAAAAAAGAGAAAAATGATGCAGCCAGAGGAAAGGCTTATACCATCATAGGAAGAGAGATCGCGATAGCAGTAAAGGAAGGCGGTCCCGATCCCAACAATAACTATAAGCTGAAATTCGTGATTCAGAAGGCCAAGGCAGCCAACATGCCCAATGATACCATAGAGAGAGGCATCAAGAAGGCTGCGGGAGCAGGCGAAGGAGACAATTATCAGCAGCTTCGCTATGAAGGCTACGGAGTAAACGGAGTTGCCATCATCGTAGACACACTTACGGACAACAAGAACCGTACCGCGGCTAATGTAAAGGCTGCATTTTCAAAGGGGCAGGGCTCCATAGGAAGCCAGGGATCCGTATCCTATATGTTTGACAGAAAGGGCCAGATCATCATTGACAAGGAGGAGTGTGAGCTCTCCGGAGATGATCTTATGATGATAGCCCTGGATGCGGGAGCAGAGGACCTTAAGGAAGAAGAGGACAGCTTTGAGATAGTGACTGATCCCGATGATTTTGACAAGGTACGCATGGCTCTGGATGATGCGGGAGTACCGGTGGCAGAGGCTGAAGTGGCCATGATACCCCAGGTGACCGTATCGGTAACTGATGAACAGGCGGTGAAGAACTTAAGGAGGACCCTTGATCTTCTGGATGCCGATGATGATGTTCAGCAGTACTATACCAACTGGGAAGAGGAGAACGACTGATACCTTATGGATATCGGAGGTAAATGATGGGCAGAGGAGGACGTATCGGAAGCCCTAGAGGAGGGTCAAGAGGATTCTCCAGAAGCAGCTCATTTTCCAGGGGATTTTCCACAAGACGATCCTCGCCTTCAGCGGCCGAATCGAATATGTTTTCGGGAAGGCAGAGGCTCGGAAGGGGAGGAGGCATCTCGAGAAGCGGCTATTACCGCAGGACAGGCGGCTCTTCTCTGTGGCCCTTCCTGCTGTTTCCAAGGAGCGGTCCGACGGTCATTATTAATAATCAGACGGAGCAAAGGGCACCCTATGGAACTGATGAGACCTTTACGGGCGAGACCGGACAGATCAGGGAGCCTGGGCTGCAGGGACCTGAGATAAATAAAATGGGAGCTGACATGGAAAAGGCCCCCTCAGGCGGAGCCGGCCAGGGCCCGGAAAGAAAACAGGGTTCAGCTAAGGGTATACTGATCCTGCTTGCAGTCCTTGTGGTTATTGCAGAGTTTATACTTATCCCCATCGCTTTTTCCGGAGGAGATAAGGAAGGGGCAAGGCAAAAGCTTCCTGCGGATATGTCCGAGGAGGTGCCTTACTGGTATGATGACAGGCTTTCCTGGATATATGATGAGGATGGG
>DVNQ01000076.1 GCA_018714245.1 Candidatus Avilachnospira avicola | reverse complement strand
AGTTGCATTGATAGTAGGTATCCTGATCGGAGTTGTACAGGGTGGATTCATAGCATATTTGAATGTTCCTCCCTTTATTGCCACATTGGCAGGTGAGCTTATTTTCAGAGGACTTACTCAGGTGGTTCTTGAAGGTCAGTCACTTTCTCCGTTCAGCAATGGATTCCAGTATTTTGCTAATGGATTCGTTTTCAGAAATGCAAAGATAAGCGGCATAAATGTATTCTGCGCAGGGCTTCTTGCAGTGACCGTTATCGCACTTATCCTTTCAGAGGTCAGGAAAAGACAGAACAAGATAAAGTATGGATTCCCCGTGCCTCCGGTTTACTTAATGGCATTAAAGCTGGTTTTCCTCATTGCAGTTGCTTCCTTTATAATAATGAGCTTCTCATCTTATAACGGAATGCCTTTCATAACTCTTGTACTTATTGCATTGGCTCTTATCTATTCCTTTATAGCAAATAAGACAGTTATAGGCCGTCATGTATATATGGTAGGAGGCAATATAAACGCTGCGAAGCTTTCTGGTGTAAGAACAAAGAGAGTAATGTTCCTTGTTTATGTAAATATGGCATTTCTCGCTACCATAGCAGGACTTGTAGTTGCTGCAAGACTTAATGTAGCAGAGCCTAAGGCAGGAACAGGTTTTGAGCTTGATGCGATCGCTGCTTGTACGATCGGCGGTGCAGGAAGTTCTTCCGGTACAGTAGTCGGAGCAATAATAGGTGCAGCCGTTATGGCCATATTGAATAACGGTATGTCGATAATGGGAATTGGAACTGATATGCAGCAGGTTATAAAGGGATGTATCCTTCTGCTGGCAGTAACATATGACCAGTATCTCAAGACAAGGGCATCAAAGTAATTTTTGTTTCCTCAATAATTAAATCATAAAGGTGTAGTAAAAAAGGAGGTAAAAATGAAAAAATTATTAAAGGGATTAGCAGTTTCATTGTTAGCGATTTCACTTGTTGGATGCGGTGGCGATACAGCAGGTACAGAAGCTGCCGGAGAAACAGCTGCTGCTCAGGAGGGTGCTGCAGAGGCTTCCGGAGAAACCAAGACTATAGGAATCTGTCTCCCTACACAGGAGCTTGCAAGATGTCTTAAGGATCAGGAATATCTTACAGAGTTCCTTAATGAGATGGGATATGAAGTTGATGTTCAGTTTGCAAAAGGCGATGCTGCAACCCAGGTTTCACAGATAGAAAATATGATCACTAATGGTGTTGCGGGAGTTATTATTTCTCCCTGGAATGGAGATGCTTTAACAACAGCTGTTCAGAAATGTCATGACGCAGGAATCCCTGCAATAGCATATGATGCACTGATCATGAATACTCCTTACATAGAGTATTATTCAGCAGATGATCTGGAAGGAATCGGAGGACTTCAGGCACAGTTTATCGTAGATACTCTTGATGTTGAAAATTCCACTGAGCCTTATACCATAGAGATATTCTCAGGAGATCAGGCGGATAATAATGCTAACTATTTCTATAGCGGAGCTATGAATATCCTTCAGCCTTACATAGATGCAGGTAAACTTCAGGTTCTTTCAGGACAGACTGATAGGAACACGACTGCAACACCGGAATGGAGTGGAAGCAAGGCTCAGTCCAGAATGGATACAATACTTTCAACTTATTATCTGGATCAGGATATAGATGCTGTTCTTACCCAGAATGACGATCTTGCAGCTGGTGTCATCTCTGCTTGCAAGTCTGCCGGATATGGAACAGAAGATAAGCCTCTGCCTATAACCACAGGTCAGGATTGCACGATAGCAGCTCTGAAGTCGATCCTTGCCGGAGAGCAGACCATGACTGTATATAAGGATATCAGGACACTTGCACAGAATGCTTCCTATATCATCGATTGCCTTGTAAAGGGAGAGACTCCTGAGCTTGAAAATACAGTTACATATAATAACGGAGCAGTTGATGTGACTGCTACAAGGGTCGAGCCTATAGCTCTTACAGTTGATAATCTTGAAGAGCTTATTATAGGAAACAATTTCTATACAGCTGAAGAAATTGGTCTTGAATAATATTCAGGTGATTTAAAAAAGAGGTAGATATGAAGATTGATCAGTTTGCGGCAATGAATATGGTTTATCAGAGATATTCTTTTGAATATTTTCTGAAGTCTATGGATAGACAGGGGATAAAGTCCTTTGAATTTTGGACAGGAGGATCTCATCTTAATATAGACTTTGACTCTTTATCAGATGTGAAGAGTTTTAAACGTGAAATAGATGCTCATGAGCTTAGAATGGTATGTCTTACACCAGAGCAGGTTACATATCCGTATAACATTGCCGCAGCTGATAAAGAGCTCAGAGAAAAGAGCCTCGAATACTTTTTCAGGTATATAGATGTTGCATCTGAATTAGGCATTGATAAGCTGCTGTGCTGTTCAGGCTGGGGAGATTATGATGAGCCCAGGGAAGAGGCGTGGAAAAGGTCTGTGGACGGACTTTGGAAAATGACAGAGTATGCCAATAAGAAAAAGGTGATACTTGCTTTTGAGATCCTACAGGCAATGGAAACCAATCTGGTAAATGATCTTGAGACAACCAAGCGTATGATGGACACGATTAAAGATCCTTATTTTAAGCTTTGCGTTGATCTTGTACCTGTAAGGGTCAATGGTAATACTCTTTTGGATTACTTTAATGAATTCGGTGACAGGATATGCCATATACATCTGACAGATGGCGATCTTTCCGGACATGTTCCTCTTGGCCTTGGATCAACTCCTGTAAAGGAACATCTTGAAACTTTGGATAAGGTAAATTATCAGGGAGATATAACACTGGAGATAGGGGATAGCTCATGGTGGGCAGACCCCGAAAAAGCAACAGAGATAGGATTTACTACACTTAAGAAGGTTTTAGTTGAGAGGCAAAAATGAGATTTAATAATAAGGTTTTTGATATAAATACGCATCCATATTTATTTGAGGATGTATGCAAGAGCAAAGAGGATCTTGATTTTGCTATAAAAATAACCGGATTATACCATAATGGATTAGCTGCCATGCATGAGGTTTTTGCCAGACTAGATTGCACCAAGATCGACTTCAGCGTACTTAGTCCGTTAGACCTTTCATCAGCATATGGCCGAAAGCTTGCGACAAATGAACAGGTAAAAGAGCTTGTTGAAAAATATCCGGATTATTTTATCGGTTTTGCAAGTGTTGATCCTTCAGAAGCCAATGCTGCCGATGCTTTAAGATACGCTTTTAAAGAGCTTGATTTGAAAGGAGTTTATTTGTTCCCGGCTTTACAGAATTTTTGTCCTGAGGGATGTGCTCCTTTGGATGATATTGCAAAGCTGTGCATAGAATTTGATCGTCCTATGCTGGTGGATTGTGGATGCTCTCCTTATCCTAATTTAACATCAAAATATTCTCATCCTTTACAGTGGGAGGAGTTTATTTTCAGGCATCCTGAACTTAGGATATGTCTTTCAAGGTTTGCCTGGCCTTGGAATAGAGAGATGTATATGCTTATGCTCAAATTCAGAAATGTATATACAGACACATCCATAGTGTATTTTGACGATCCTAAGCAGATGTATCACCAGATGTTTACGGTAGATATGGGGCCTAAATGGCTGGACAGATCTTTCCGACATCAGGTCATGTTCGGTTCAGGTGATCCTGGCCTTGAACAGATAAGGCAGCTCAATGCTATAAGAAACCTCGATATGCGTGAAGAATCAAAAGAGCTTATCCTTTCACAGAATGCGCTTGAGTTTATGGGATATAAAAAAGATATGAGGTGGGTACATGATTAAAAGAGATACTTTTTATGTTCAGACAACGAAAACTCATCAATATATCCTTATAACCGAGGAGGTAGAAAGGATCGTTGAAAACAGCGGCATTAAAGACGGAGTCGTTTTTGTCATTACAAACCATACTACTACAGGAATAACTGTAAATGAAGCTCTGGAGTGTTTGGAGTCTGATTTCAAAAATTTCATGGAGAAACTGGCTCCGGATGATGACGGATATAGTCATGCAAGGTATTTGGCTTCATATAGTGCAATGGCCAATAATGCACCCTGTCATATGAGAAGCATGGTTGCAGGCAATCATTGCGTTTTTAATGTGATAGATGGGAAGCTGAGCAGAAGATTTGCGCAGGAAATATACCTTGATGAGTTTGATGGTCCGCAGAATAGATCCATAACAGTTACAGTAATGGGCGAAGCATAAAAGAAGGATTATCTTTGCTTGTGCCGCCTTTGAGCGGCACTTTTTTTGAAAAAGAAGATTAAAGTATTTACAAACTTTGTTATATAATGTATTATAACATTATACAACAAATACAAATTCGTTTCTCAGCAGGAGGTCATAACAATGTTCAATTTTGATGTACCCAGGTACAAGAAGGTAGTGTCTGATGCCATTGCGCTCAGACCCCAGATCGAGAAGGCTGTAGATGAGATCTGCAAGGAGGGATATTCCAATATCTTCTTCATCGGATGCGGCGGAACCTATGCTCATTCTCTTCCCATGAAGTACTGGATCGATTCCTCTTCCAAGATCGAGGCTTACAGCGTTATCGCAGCTGAGTTCATGGCTATGGGACACAAGAAGTTCAGCAAGGACTCCGTATGTGTATTCTCAACCAGATCAGGAAACACCAAGGAGATCGTGGCTGCTGCAAAGTACTGCAAGGAGCATGGTGCAAGGACTCTCGTATATGTATCCAACGACAACACTCCCGTATGTGAGTATGCTGATTACAAGTTCTTCAGCTTTGCCGAGGATGACTGCCTGTGCGAGGCTATATACACCTACATGATCGCCCTCGTTGCACGCTTCATGAAGAACAACGGCGAGTTCCCTGACTATGATGAGTTCATGAGCCAGTATGACAAGGTGGTTCCTTACCTTCTTAAGGCTAAGGAGCTTTATGAGGACAGATGCTGTGATATGGCAGCCAAGATCAAGGATGTCAAGTGGCATATGGTAGTCGGCTCCGGTATGCTTTGGGGCGAGGCTTATGACTATGCTATGTGCATACTTGAGGAGATGCAGTGGATCAAGACAAAGTCCATCCATGCAGCAGAGTATTTCCACGGCACCATCGAGCTTACCGAGGAAGATACCAGCATGATCCTCTTCTACGGCGAGGACGAGACCCAGCCTCTGATGGATCGTGTATACAACTTTGCAAGCAAGGTTTCCAAGTGCATCTGGAAGTTTGATACCAAGGACGTAGAGCTTCCCTTCACAAAGGCTGAGTACAGAAAGATCGTTTCTCCCATGATCATGTACTGCATCACAGAGAGACTTAGCTGCCATCTGGAGAAGGAGACCAATCATCCCCTTACTACCAGGAGATATTATCGCCAGATGGAGTATTGATACTTCCCTGAAGATAGCTTATAAATATATGGGCAGGTATATCTTTTGATAGATCTGTGATAATTAAGAGAAGCTTTTCTCCTGCTCCGTTATGGGGCAGGAGATTTTTTCGGAGAAAATTATGAGTTATAAACTGATTGCACTGGATATTGACGGAACACTTACCAATGATGATAAGGAGATAACGGAGAGGACCAGAAAAGCCCTCTCAAAGGCTCATGCTATGGGAGTTTCCATTGCCCTGGCTTCAGGGCGCCCCGTATACGGGGTCATGCCTGTGGCAAGGGAGCTGGGCCTTGACAGGAAAGGGGACTACGTGATCTCCTTCAACGGAGGCCAGATCTTTGACGTGGGCATTAAGAAGACTGTATTTGAGCATACCCTGCACATAGAGGAGGCACTGGCTGCCTACAGCATCGCAAAGGAATTCGGCCTTGTCACGGTCACATATACGGATGACCATCTTATCACAGAGGATCCTGATGATCAGTATGTACAGATCGAATCCAGGATAAACCATATGGCTGCAGAGAAGACTCCGGATTTCTCTGAGTGCCTTGATTTCAGGCCTGTCAAATGTCTTGTAGTCGGAGAAGAAAAAAGGATCAGGGAATGTGAGGAGGAGGCCTTAAGGAGACTGGGAGCAAGACTCAGCATATACCGTTCCACTCCCTATTTCCTGGAGATCATGCCGAAGGGCATAGATAAGGGGGCTGCTCTCTCAAGGCTTGTGGGACTCACCGGCCTTATCCGTCAGGAGATCATGGCCTGCGGCGACGGCATGAATGACCTTGCCATGATCCGCTTTGCAGAGCTCGGAGTCGCCATGGCCAATGCAGAGCCTGAGGTCAGGGAGGCGGCTGATTTTGTGACGGATTCCAACAATGATGACGGAGTGGCCAAGGCGGTTGAGAGGTTTATATTTAATATGGAATAAAAGGCATAAAAATGAAATCGCTATATAAGTATCGTGGAGTTATAAGTGTTTTTTTTGCTGCTGTTTGTTTGAGCTTTGCCGGTATACTTATAAAAATGGTTGACTGGCCGGCGATACCATCCTATGGGGCAAGAAGTATTTTTACTTTTGTCACTATCCTGATTTATTTAATCAAAAGGAAACATAAGATATATTTTGATCTTAAGGTTTTTATTGGGAGCTTGATATTTTGCTTCATGAATATATCATTTACAGTTGCCACGCAGCTGACGACAGCAGGCAATGCCATAGTTTTACAGTTTACGATGCCCATTTTTATTATTCTATTCTCCTGGATGATTTTCAGAAAAAAACCGGATAAGCTGGAGATCCTATGCAGTATAGGAGTCTTTATTGGAATGATATGTTTCTTTATTGATCAACTGACAGGCAAAGGGATATTTGGAAACATTATGGGTATTTTATCTGGAGTAACATATGCCTTGGTTTATATGATGAAGACGCTGCCTGGATATGATTATGATAACTCCCTTTTGTTTTCATGCCTGATGGGTTTTATATTAGGCTTACCATTTTATGGAAGTCTAGACTGGAATCTTCATAATGTTATATTTATTTTTTTGGGAGGTGCCATTCAAACGGGGGTAGGATTCGTGCTGCTAAGCTATGGACTGGAACTTGTCAGTCCTATTACAGCGGCTTTAACTTCAACCGTGGAGCCAATACTGAATCCTTTTTGGGTTATGCTATTCCTTGGAGAAATGTTAAGCCCTTCAGCAATTTTAGGCGCAGGGATAGTGCTAATAACTTCTCTGGTGTATAATGTTTTATCAGCCAAAGCGTTAAACTTAAAAAAGACCTAAGATATAAAAGGCTGTAGTAATTAACAGCATTATTATGAGGAGCATATGAAAAAGATTGCAGTGATCTATGTTTCAAAACATCATGGCAATACGGAGAAGCTGCTGAAAGGTATAGACTCCAGAATGGCTGACAGGCTTGAGCTCATTCCTCTCTCTGAGGCGGAAAACAGGGACTTTTCAGATTATGATATGATAGGACTGGCTTCAGGCATATACGGCTTTGAGCTGGACCCCGGTCTTACATCCTTTGCGCTTTCATGCAGCAGTCTGCCGAAGGAAATATTTATAGTTTATACCAGCGGTATAGGGAAGGATGGCTTTGCCAATGGATTTATCAAAAAGCTTAAGGCAGCAGGCCATGAGATAGTCGGTACGTTCCAATGTAAAGGCTGTGATACCTTTGGTCCTTTGAAGCTTGTGGGTGGAATAGCAAAGGGACACCCTGATGAAGAAGACATAATATCCGGAACAGAATTTATAAAGGAACTTACATTACTTATGAAAGGAACTGCCTGAATATGAACAATGCTGTGATCTTTGATGTGGACGGGACGCTCTGGAATACTTCGGAGATCGTTGCCAGAGCCTGGAATCTGGCCATAAAGGAAAACTCTGATCTGGGCTATGCCTATACGGCGGAGTATCTCAGAAAGACAGCCTTCGGAAAGCCCATGAGTGAGATAGGGCACATACTCCTTCCTGGATGCTCGGAGGAGGAAGTGGCAAGGCTCAGCAAGATCTGCTTTGAATATGAGGACAGGGCCGTGATCGAGGAAAAGGCTGAGATATATGACGGCGTGGCCGAGGTCATGGATGAGCTTAAAAAGAAGGGCTGGAAGCTTTATATAGTGAGCAACTGCCAACTCGGATACGTGGAAGCCTGCATGGCCCAGTGCGGCATAGAGGAATATATACTGGATCATCTCTGCTTCGGCGAGACCGGAAAGAGAAAGGGTGAGACCATCAGGATGCTGATGGAGAGGAACGGCCTTTCGGAGGCCGTATATGTAGGTGATACGGAAGGAGATATGGAGGCAAGCCGCGAGGCAGGCATACCCTTCATATATGCAGCCTATGGCTTCGGAGATGTGAAGGATCCCGACTACAGCATAGACAGCTTCCGCAGTCTGCCGGAGCTTCTGGAGAGCAGAGGCTGATCGCACGGCTTCTGCGAACGCTGCAGCGGCTGGATGCGGAACGGGATTGGATCCCAGGGCTTCTGGCGAACATGAAATAATAAAGACAGGCCGCTTACTGTACTGCCGGCGTTATCGGAAACGGCAGCTCAGGGCGGCCTATTTTTTAGATGCGCAGAAGAAAGTTCAGAAGAACCTATG
>DVNQ01000075.1 GCA_018714245.1 Candidatus Avilachnospira avicola | reverse complement strand
ATCGTATTCGTTCAGGCAGTTCCCGGAGCTACCGCAGCTATCGAGAGAGTAAGAGAGACCCGTGATGATATCCTTTTCATCTGCGGAGTATGTGCAGAGGATCCCGCTGTTATAGCAGATGCAGCTGACATATGTCTCCTTGTTGATGAGCTCTCCATGGGACGTACAGTTCCTGAGCAGGCTGCAAAGCAGGGTGCAAAGACCTTCGTTCATATTTCATTTGAGCGTCACCTTGGATACGCTACCATCGGTGCACGTCGTGACCTTATGAAGCAGACCTGTGAGGAGCTTGGACTCGAGTTCGTTGATGCTACCGCTCCCGATCCTACAGGTGATGCAGGTGTTACCGGAGCACAGGCATGGATCACCGAGAACATCCCTGTTCTTGTAGAGCAGTACGGAAAGGATACAGCATTCTTTGCTACCAACTGCTCCATGATGACCCCGCTCATCCAGCAGGTAGCTGAGACCGGAGCTATATTCCCTCAGCAGTGCTGCCCGAGCCCTTATCACGGATATCCGTCAGCCTTCAACATCTCTACAGAGGGACACGAGGGCGATGTACAGTATATGCTTGATCAGATCACTGCAGCAGTTGCAGAGGCAGGCAACTCCGGAAGGATGTCTACCTGGGAGGTACCCATCAACATGCTTATGATCGAGGCAGGCGTTGAGTACGGTATCAAGTACTGTGAAGGCGAGATCACTCCTGATGAAGGATCTACCTACAATGAGGAAGCACTTTTCGCAGAGATCAAGGCTATTGGCGGTGATGATACACAGATCTCCAACTATTCCGATTCCAACGGAGAGCTGGATAACTTCTATCTGATCCTTTGCCCGTTCTATGATTTCTGATCATAAAAGGAAAGATCTGAGCTTATAAAAGCTTATATATGCGCCCGCAGATCTTTGCGGGCGCATTAAATACGTATGGGAAAGGCTTCTTTGCCCAGTGCTATGATTTAGGACACAGGAGGACGAGTTGAGTTCAGAATATGTTGTAAAAATGGAAAATATTTCCAAAGAGTTCTCCGGCAACAGAGTTCTTAAGGATGTCAGCCTTTGCGTGAGGCCCGGCGAGATACATGCTCTCATGGGAGAGAACGGAGCCGGAAAATCCACGCTCATGAACATCCTTTTCGGTATGCCGGCTATTTGGAATACTGGCGGATATGAGGGTACCATAGAGATCGACGGTGAGCCTGTGAAGATAGATTCTCCTCAGAAGGCGATGGAATGCGGTATAGGCATGGTTCACCAGGAGTTCATGCTCATACCGGGCTTCACCGCCACTGAAAATATCAAGCTTGGACGTGAGGTCACTACTCCCACAGTCGCCAGCGCGATACTGGGAAAGCCTCTTGAGGTGCTTGACAGAAAGACCATGGCAAGGGATGCAAGACGTGCTATGGACACCATCGGCCTCGGTATAGATGAGAACACCATGGTCGGAGGCCTTCCCGTAGGCTATATGCAGTTTATCGAGATCGCAAGAGAGATAGACAAGACCGGCATGAAGCTGCTTATATTTGATGAGCCTACGGCTGTCCTTACGGAATCTGAGGCAGAGAGACTGCTCCGCACCATGAAGGTCATTTCCGAAAAGGGCATAGCCATCATCTTTATCACTCACCGTATCGATGAGGTCATTGAGGTGTCCAACAGCGTGACCATACTTCGTGACGGTACCTTTATAGACAGGCTTGAGACCAAGGATACCACCGCATCCAAGATCGCAGAGATGATGATCGGAAGAAAGGTGGAGAAGCTTGTGGACAATGCTGACGGAGAAAGAGACCTCAATAAGGATGACATTATACTCAAGCTTCGTGACTATCATGTGGACATGCCCGGAGAGACCGTAAGGGGCCTTGACCTGGATGTGATAAGGGGAGAGATCCTCGGCATAGGCGGACTTGCCGGACAGGGAAAGATAGGTATCCCCAATGGTATACAGGGCCTTTACGAGACCTCGGGAAGCATAGAGTTCGATGGACAGAAGGTGGATCCCGGCAAGCTCGGAGATGCACTGTCAAGACATATGGTATTTGTTTCCGAGGACAGGAAGGGCGTTGGCCTTCTTCTTGAGGAGTCCATTGAGCATAACATCATCTTCACTGCCACTCAGGTCGAAAATAAATTCATGAAGAAATTCGGCGTATTTACCCAGTATGATGCGGCTGCGGCAAGAAAGCACGCAGAGGACATGATAAAGGAACTGGACATAAGATGCGTCGGTCCTGAGCAGCTTGTTGGAAGCCTTTCAGGAGGAAACCAGCAGAAGGTCTGCCTTGCACGTGCTCTTACGCTGGAGCCCAAGCTCCTTGTCGTATCCGAGCCTACACGAGGCATAGACATCGGAGCAAAGAAGCTGGTACTTGAGCTCCTTGTAAAGCTCAACCGTGAAAAGGGTCTTACCATCATAGTAGTAAGCTCCGAGCTCAATGAGCTCAGAAGCCTGTCAGACAGGATAGCAATAGTAGCGGACGGAAAGATCTCGGCCATTCTGAGACCCGAAGACAGCGATGCGGACTTCGGCCTTGCCATGTCCGGTGTAAAAGTGGGAGGTGCAGATGATGGAGAAGCTTAAATCCGCTGTAAAGCATATCAATTTGCCGCGACTGATCATTATCCTCTTTTTCCTGTTCATCGTCCTTCTGGCATATGTAAATGACATCAATGTCAATTCATATATCGGCAGTACGATAAAATACTGGGGAATGTGGGGAGTGCTGGTGCTTGCCATGGTGCCTTCCATAAAGTGCGGCATAGGCCCTAACTTCGGTATAAGCCTTGGCATAGTATGCGGACTTCTGGGAAGCCTGCTGGCCATAGAGTTCGGCATCACGGATATATTCAATGGCATAGTTCCCGGACTTGGACCCTGGGCGGCCATAGCCTTTGCCATGATATCCAGTGCATTCTTTGCCTGGTTCGTCGGAGTGGCTTACGGAAAGATCCTGAACTGCGTAAAGGGATCCGAGATGACCGTGACCACATATATCGGATATTCATTCATTTACCTTATGTGCATCGTATGGTTCAGGGCTCCGTTTACAAACAGTGAGATCAAGTGGCCCATAGGTGCATCCGGAGTACGTAACTCTCTCAGCATGGAGTCCAGCTTCGGAAGCGTGCTTAACGACTTCCTGGGCTTTGAACTCGGAGGAGAGGGCGGAATATACATCCCTACCGGACTTGTAATATTCTTCCTGCTGTGCTGCCTTGCGGTATTCCTTTACTTCAGGAGCAAGTCAGGACTTGCCATGACCGCAGCCGGATCCAATCCCAGCTTTGCAAGGGCAAACGGCATAGACGTTGACAAGATGCGCATAAAGGGCATTGCCCTTTCAACTGTGCTTGGCGCCATCGGAATAGTAGTTTATACACAGGGCTTCGGCATACTTCAGGCCTATACGGCTCCTCTTCAGATGGGCTTCCAGTGCGTGGCTGCCATACTTATAGGCGGTGCTACCACGGGCAAGGCGAAGATCAGCCATGTCATCATCGGAACCTTCCTGTTCCAGGGACTTCTGATGTTTACCCCTCCGGTATCCAATAAGCTCCTTGCCGGTACTGATATATCGGACACCATGAGACAGATAATCCAGAACGGCGTCATACTCTATGCGCTTACTAAGGCGAAGGGAGGTTCATCAAATGAAGAATAATGAAGAAAAGAGGATCTCCTTTTCAGGATATCTGAAGGGCGCCATATTCAACAACAAGGTCATCATACTGTTTACCGTGCTCTGCATAGCATGTATCATGGCCTCAAATACTTCACTCAACTATATCGCATCCGAGGTATTTTCCAGATTCGGAAGAAATGCCTGTCTGGTACTGGCACTGATCATTCCCTGCCTTGCAGGACTGGGCATGAACTTCGGTATAGTAGTAGGTGCGATAGCAGCACAGATAGCCATCTTTTTCGTGGTACACTGGGGCTTTACCGGCATAGGAGGATTCCTGCTCTGTACCCTGATGTCCACACCCATGGCCATCTTCTTCGGCTGGCTCCTCGGTATCCTTTTCAATAAGACCAAGGGATCAGAGATGATCACGGGCCTTGTGCTTGGCTTCTTTGCTGACGGACTCTACAGACTGTTTACTCTTTACATAATCGGAGGCCTCATCCCCTATGATGATCCAAACCTTCTTGACAGAGGATTCGGACTGAGAAATGCCTTCGATCTTTCCGACAGCATCAAGTATGCACTTGATGATATCAGCTTTGTGACCGTATTCCGCCTGCTTATGGTGTTCATCATCGTCATCCAGCTGATAAACATTGCCATTGGAAGCAAAAAGGCCATGGCAGTGGACAAGAAGGAGAGTATGCTGAAGCTTGTTTCGGCAGCAGCCGGATTAGTGATATCCTTTATCCTCATGGCAGTGCCGGGAGTAAGCGGAATGATAGGCGGCACCAGGCTCATACTCAGCGATACGCTCCGTGTGGCCATGATCGTGTATCTCCTTTCACTTGTGATAAGGAAGTTCCTTCTTCATCGCGACATAACAAAGGACAGGCTCATAAAGGGAGCGGTGCTTACGGTTATCGTGCTTGTACTCAGCTATATCCCCTTTATAAGGGACATCTTAAGGAGCGTAAGCATATCCGCCTGCACCTATGGCGTGATCTGCCTGTTCTGCTTCTTCAATAACTGGATACTTGATACCAAGCTTGGCCAGGACATGAGGACAGTCGGACAGAACCGTATCGTGGCAGGATCCGCAGGTATAAACGTGGATAAGATACGTATAATAGCTACCTGTATCTCTACAGTACTGGCAGCCTGGGGACAGCTCATATATCTTCAGAACCTGGGGACCTTCAATACCGTACAGCAGCAGTCGAACGTAGGACTTTATGCGGTTGCGGCCCTGCTTGTAGGCGGTGCGAGCGTACAGAAGGCAAATAACAGACAGGCCATCATAGGCGTAGTTCTGTTCCATACCCTGTTCGTTGTGGCTCCGCTTGCTGCAACACAGATCATCGGAGACTCTGCGATAAGTGAGTACATCCGTATGTTCATATGCTATGGCGTCATTGCCGTATCCCTGGCCATGCATGCATGGAAGAAAAAGGATAAGAAGGTAGTAAAGAAGATAGTCGGTGACGATGAGAATAAAGATGTCATAAAGACACTGGCATGATGGCTTTCGGGATACTCTGACATGATGACTTTCAGTATATTTTCAGACAGTATCCCTGCAAAGTTTTTCATTGACGTTGAAAGCCGCTTGGCGTACTATTTATAGAGTACGTCAGGCGGTTTTTGCATGGAGGTAAATGTATGAGATATGTAACTTTGGGAAAGACCGGGCTTAAGGTATCAAAGATAGGCCTTGGAGGCATCCCCATCCAGAAAAACAGTGCGGAGGAAGTCAGGGAACTTCTCATGTATCTGATGGAGCAGGGAGTCAACTATGTGGACAGTGCCAGAGGCTATACCGTAAGTGAGGCGCTTCTTGGAGAGGCCATGGAAGGATACCGGGACAGATTCGTAATAGCCACAAAGAGCATGGCTGTCACAAAGGAGGCCATGGCTAAGGACATAGACATAAGCCTTGGAAATTTCAGGACAGACTATATAGATCTCTATCAGATCCACAATCCCAGTATGGAGAATCTGGACAGGATACTTGCTGAAGGCGGAGCCCTTGAGGCCCTCATGGAGGCAAAGGAGGCAGGAAAGATAGGACATATCGGACTCACTGCCCATTCTACGGAAGTATTTGAAAGGGCCCTTTCCCTGGACTTTGTAGAGACTATCATGTTCCCCTACAATATCGTGGAGTTCCAGGGAACGGAGCTTATGAAGAAAGCTGCGGAAAAGAATGTGGCCTTCATAGATATGAAGCCTCTTGCAGGCGGCGCCATAGAGGACGGCAGGCTTGCCCTCAGGTACATATGCAGCAATCCGGATGTGACGGTGGTCATACCGGGCATGTACAGTGTCGATGAGGCAAAGAAGAACATAGAGGCAGTGCTGGATGATTCTCCCATTACGGAGGAGGAAAAGGCAGGCTTTGAAAAGGTAAGGGAAGAGCTTGGAGAAAACTTCTGCAGAAGATGTAATTACTGCCAGCCCTGCTCGGCAGGCATAAACATCTCAGGGGTATTTCTGTTTGCAGGTTATCTTCAGAGATACGGACTTGAAGAATGGGCCTATGACAGATACCAGAGCCTTGCGGTAAAGCCTGAGGCCTGTGTGGACTGCGGCCTCTGCGAGACCAGATGCCCCTATCATCTTCCCATCAGGGAGATGCTCAGAAAGTGCGCATCTGACTTCGCCGATTATGAAAAGAGCCTGAAATAATATAAGGAGAGCTTCGGGGCAGGAGACTGCCCCGTGATTGATTAAAGATGGAAAAAAACGACATAATCATAATACATGGAACAGATTATAAGGATATGGCAAAAAAGGTCCTTGAGGCTGCCGATGTGGCGGGCCGCATAGGAGACAGAACGAGATCCGTAGGCCTTAAGCCCAACCTCGTGACTTCGCGGGCACCTGAGACCGGAGCCACCACCCATGCAGAGCTCCTGGAAGGGGCCATAGAATACCTGCAGGAGCATGGCTTCAAGGATATCTGCATCATGGAAGGATCCTGGGTTGGAGAGATAACTCCCAATGCCTTCAGGGAGGCAGGCTATGACAGGGTCGTGAAAAAGTACGGAGTGCCTTTCTATGATCTTCAGAGAGACAGCTATAAAGAATATGATGCCAGGGGCATGAAGATCAAGGTATGTGACCGGGCCATGAACATAGGTTATATGATCAATATGCCGGTACTTAAGGGACATTGCCAGACCATCGTGACCTGTGCCCTTAAGAACAACAAGGGAACGATACCCAATTCAGAAAAGAGGCGCTTCCATACCCTTGGCCTTCATAAGCCCATAGCCCATCTGAATACGGTGGCCAGAAATGATTTCATACTGGTGGACAATATCTGCGGAGACCTGGACTTTGAAGAAGGAGGCAATCCGGTGGAGATGGACCGGGTCCTCGGATTCCTGGATCCTGTACTCTGTGATACCTTCGTAAGCGAGTCCATGGGATATGACAAGTCAGATATAGAGTATATAGTCAGGGCTGAACAGCTTGGAGTTGGAAGCACGGACCTTGAGCATGCAAATATCATATACCTCAATGAGCCGGTAAGCGGCAGGAGCATGCGCAGAAAGACCAGAAGGGTAGAGGCGCTGGAGAGATATATAGATGCGGATGATGCCTGCAGTGCCTGCTATGGCTCACTGATATATGCCATGGACAGGCTCAATGACCGGGGGATGCTCGGAAAGGGCACGAAGAAGGTCTGCATAGGCCAGGGCTATAAAGGAAAGACAGGAGAGCTGGGAGTCGGATCCTGCACCGCCTGCTTCAAAAAGAGCCTTAAGGGCTGTCCTCCCAAGGCCAGGGACATGCTGGAATTTCTGGAAGAAAATCTGTAAGGGAGCCTGATTCAGATGGACAAAAAAGATTTCAGGAATAAAAATGGCATAAGCATATTTTTCTCGTATTTCAAGCCTCATAAAAAGACCTTCATGCTGGATATGGGCTGCGCCCTTGCGATATCTGCCATAGACCTGACATTTCCCTTTGTTTCCAGATGGTGCCTCAATACGCTGATACCTGAGAGCGCATGGATGACCTTCTGGTCCATCATGGGGATAATGGTCCTGGTATATGTGCTCAGATCGGTATTTACCTATTTTATGTGTTATCAGGGCCATCGCTTCGGCATACTGGTGGAGACAGACATCAGGAAGGATCTGTTTCAGCATATACAGGAGCTTAGCTTCGGATATTTTGACCAGAACAGGGTAGGCCAGCTTATGAGCAGGCTTACGACGGACCTTTTTGACATAACGGAGCTTGCCCATCATGGCCCGGAGGATGTGGTGTGTTCGGTGCTTACGATCATTGGAGCCGTCATCATCATGTTTACCATCGAGTGGAGGCTGGCTCTTGTGATAGCCGTCATGATCCCTGTATTTCTGCTTGTGGTATGGAGATGCAGACGCTCCATGGCCCTTACATCGATCAGGGTAAAGCAGACCCAGGCTTCCATAAATGCCGAATTCGAGTCAAACATATCAGGGATAAAGACAGCAAAGGCCTTTGCAAATGAGGATGTGGAGCTTGGAAAATTCAACAGGGCAAATCTGTCCTTCAGGGATTCCAAGGCCGCTTACCATAAGGCCATGGGCATGTTCAAGGCTTCCATGGAGCTCTTCATGTGCCTGCTTTCCGTAGCGGTCATAGCCGTCGGCGGAGCGCTTATCATGCAGGGCAGCATGGATGTGGTGGACCTGGTAACATTTACGCTTTATGTGACCACCTTTGTGACACCCATAAGGAACCTTTCCACGGATGCGGAGATGCTGGCAAACGGAAGCGCAGGCTTCAGGCGTTTCCTTGAGATCATGCGTACTGAACCACTGCTTAAGGACAGGGAGGGAGCTGCGGAGCTTACGGATGTAAAGGGAAGCATAGATATAAGGGATGTGTCCTTTGCCTACAGCAGCAGGAAGGATGTGCTTCATGACGTGAACCTTTCCATAGCTGCCGGAGAGACCGTGGCTTTCGTAGGTTCTTCGGGAGGCGGAAAGACTACCCTGAGCCAGCTGATACCCAGGTTCTATGATGTGACCGAGGGCGCCGTATGCATAGACGGAAGGGATGTAAGGGATGTTACTCAGGAAAGCCTTCACATGGCCATAGGCATAGTGCAGCAGGATGTATTCCTTTTTGCCGGAAGCATAGCTGAAAACATACGCTATGGAAGGCCTGAGGCTTCCATGGATGAGGTCATGGAGGCCGCCAGGATGGCCGAGATATATGATGATATCATGGCCATGCCGGATGGATTTGACACAAATGTGGGAGAGAGAGGAACCCTCCTTTCCGGGGGACAGAAGCAGAGGATATCCATCGCAAGGATATTCCTTAAGAATCCTCCCATACTTATACTGGATGAGGCAACTTCCGCGCTTGACAGCATTACTGAAGCGCATATACAGGAGACCTTTGAAAAGCTGTCTGAGGGCAGAACTACCATCGTCATAGCCCACAGGCTTTCTACGGTCAAAAATGCGGGACGCATAGCTGTCATAGAGGACGGAAGGATACTTGAGCTTGGCACCCATGAAGAGCTCATGAAGCTCGGCGGGGAATATGCAAAGCTCGTACATACTCAGGAGCTTAAATGATCGGGGATAGAGGCAGAGACAAGGACATGAATACATTGACATTAAAAGATCTTGAGATAGGAAAGACAGCGACGATACTGTCGGTAGGGGGCGAGGGCGCTCTCAGGCAGCATCTGCTTGACATGGGCCTTATAAAGGGAGCGGATGTGACCGTAGTCAAGTATGCACCCATGGGAGATCCGATAGAGCTTCGGATCCATGGCTATGAGCTGACCATAAGACTGGATGATGCGGCAAAGATAGGGATAGCCGATGTCAGGGAAGAAAAGGAAACTGTCCAGGAGGCCGGACGTGTCGCCATGGAGCATCCTGGATACGGCGAGGGAGGAAAATACCATGACAGAACGGATGAGCACCCGCTTCCTGAGGGGACGCTGCTGACCTTTGCCCTGATAGGAAACCAGAACTGCGGAAAGACGACTCTTTTCAATCAGCTGACGGGCTCCAATCAGCATGTGGGTAATTTTCCGGGAGTAACGGTGGATCGGAAGGACGGAGTCATTAAGGGATATCCGGATACCAGGATCACGGACCTTCCGGGCATATATTCACTGTCACCCTATACCAGCGAAGAGCTGGTGACCAGGCAGTTCCTGTTTTCGGAAAAGCCGAAGGGTATAATCAACATAGTAGATGCCACCAATATCGAGCGCAACCTGTATCTTACCATGCAGCTCATGGAGCTCAACATGCCGATGGTAGTAGCCTTAAACATGATGGATGAGGTAAGCAGCAACGGAGGCTCCATACGCATAAATGAACTGGAGGCCTTCCTCGGAGTGCCTGTCATCCCCATATCTGCAGCAAAGGGACAGGGTATAGATGAGCTTGTAAAACACGCCGTACATGTGGCCAAATATCAGGAGTGTCCTGGAAGGGCAGATTACTGCCTGGACAGTGAGGACGAGAGCGGAGGCATTCACAGATCCATACATGCCATCATGCATCTGATAGAGGACCATGCCAGGAAGGCAGGCATACCGGTGCGCTTTGCCGCTGCAAAGATCGCTGAAAATGACAGGGCCGTGCTGGATGCCCTGGATCTCAGCCAGAATGAGAAGGAGATGCTGGAGCACATAGTAAGCCAGATGGAGGAGGAGACCGGGCTGGACCGATCCTCGGCCATGGCGAAGATGCGTTTTGATTTCATAATCAGGATCTGCTCCGGTACCGTAATCAAGCCTCATGAAAGCAAGGAAAGCCTTCGAAGCAAAAAGATCGATCAGATACTTACAGGGAAATATACCGGCATACCTGCATTCATTGGCATCATGGGCATAGTTTTCTGGCTGACCTTCGGAGTCATTGGCGCGGCGCTGCAGTCTCTCCTTGAGAGCGGTATCGGTGCCCTTACTTCGGCAGTGGACGGGCTGCTTTTGTCAGCTCATGTAAATGCGGCGCTCCATTCCCTCATCATAGACGGAGTATTCAATGGCATAGGAAGCGTCTTAAGCTTCCTGCCGATCATAGTCACACTGTTTTTCTTCCTTTCCATGCTTGAAGACAGCGGTTACATGGCAAGGGTGGCATTTATCATGGATAAGCTCCTAAGGAAGCTGGGGCTTTCGGGCAGGAGCATAGTGCCGCTGCTCATAGGTTTCGGATGTACGGTGCCGGGAGTCATGGCTGCAAGGACCCTTCCTTCAGAGAGGGACAGGAAGATGACCATACTGCTTACTCCTTTTATGAGCTGTTCGGCAAAGCTGCCGATATATGCCTTTTTCACGGCTGTATTCTTTCCTGAATACGGGGCACTGGTCATGATAGCCCTTTATCTTCTTGGTATCATTGCGGGCATATTTGCGGCTTTCATATTCAGGAATACGCTGTTCAGGGGCGAACCGGTACCATTTGTCATGGAGCTTCCCAACTATCGCATGCCCGGCGCCAAAAATGTGGGCCAGCTGCTCTGGGAAAAGGCAAAGGACTTCCTGGAGAGAGCTTTTACGGTGATCTTTGTGGCTACAATAGCAGTATGGTTCCTTCAGAGCTTTGATATCCACTTCAACATGGTGGAGGATGCGGGTCAGAGCATGCTTGCGATGGCTGCAGGTGCCATAGCTCCCATATTTACTCCTCTTGGCTTCGGAGACTGGAGGATATCCACGGCACTCATTACCGGATTTATGGCAAAGGAGAGCGTGGTAGCTACCCTGAATGTACTCTTTGGCAGCACTGCAAACCTGCTCTCAGCCATAGGCACGGCTGAGGCCATTTCACTCCTGGTATTCTGTCTCCTTTATACTCCCTGTGTGGCAGCAGTGAGCGCGGTAAAGAGAGAGCTTGGCGGAGGCTGGGCAGTTTTTGTGGTATTCGGACAGTGCCTGATAGCCTGGGTGGCAGCATTCATTATACATGCCCTGGCTCTTCTGATACTGTGATTAATGAAATGATATGAATGATATAAAAGAAAAAGACTGGTCCCGTCATGAAAAGATACCATATGCCGATGGAAGGCAGAGATGCAGCTGGGCAGATCCCGGGGATCCTCTCTATATCGAATATCATGACCATGAATGGGGAGTGCCTCTCCATGACGACAGGAAGCTCTTTGAGCTTCTGATCCTTGAAGGCTTTCAGGCCGGCCTCTCCTGGAAATGCGTGCTGCATAAGAGGGAGGCCATGAGAAGGGCCTTTGACGGATTTGATCCGGAAAAGCTTGCAGCATACGATGAGAAAAAGACGGAAGAGCTCATGCTGGATCCTTCCATCATAAGAAACAGAAGGAAGATAGAGGCAGCCAGTGGAAATGCCAGGGCCTTCCTTGAGATAAGAAATGAGTATGGGAGTTTTGACCGTTTCCTGTGGGATCTCTGCGGAGGCAGAGTGATATATGAGACCGGCCTTACGAAATCACCCCTCTCCGATGCAGTTTCGGCTGAGCTCAGGAAGAGGGGCATGAAGTTTGTGGGGACTACGATCATATATGCCTATCTGCAGGCAGCGGGGATAATAAACTCCCATGATCCGGGATGCTTCCTGCATGATGGCAGCGGTGATGGCAGACAAAAAAAGCTGTCGGAGATAAAGTGAAAAGTATCAGCCAGATAAAGGGCATGAGAAGGTCAGTCCTTTTCAAGCCCGATGGCAGCCTCAACGGGAAGGCTTACAACGATCCCGTGAGCAGGCGTACGGAGCCCGCAGGATGAGGAGATCTCTCCCATGACTGCGGCTCTTATTTTATTGTCTACGATGATCATCGTGAGCTCCTGCTCATCCTGGGAGGAGGTACCGAGCAGGGACATGGCGCTCTCCGTGCCCTGCCTGCGGGCCTTTATGACAGTGCCTCCCATTGCTCCCGCCCTGCGGGCAGCATTGATTATATCTTCGCTGTAGCCGTACTCTGCAGCCACAAGTATCATTGAATGTGAAGATCCGTCCTTTGACATATATCCTGTTCCTTCCTTTTCCGAGATGGATGATGAGTCTTCCGAAAGCTCTTTTTCCTCTTCCTCAAGTATCTTCTTAATGCTCTCCTGAAGCCCGGTGATGCGTATGGCGGCAGCTATGCCGTGTCCCCGCTTTTCAAGGCGGAGAGCCTCCTTAAGCTTCTGTGATACCGTATCAAATGCACATCGGTCTATGGGACAGAGGCTTATGATGCGCAATGTCCCGTCGAGGCCGCAGATATCCAGAAGCTCCGAGCTCGCGGTGCCGTGTCCCCGGAACTGAAATATGATCGGCAGGCCCAGCTTAGAAAAGACCTTTTCTGCGGTCTTTTCATCCTCAGGCTTATTTATGAGCATCAACAGATATTTTGCCATATCTTTTTCTTTTTTTATATTCATATATCAGGCTCCGTATATTCAGTCATCCTCAAGGATGATATCGTCAGAAAGCATGTAAAGAGCTGCCTTGTGTTTCCTGCTCTTTACGGAATAGATCAGCCCCATGAGCTGTATGGCTATGAGGGGCGTCATGGCTACAAGGGCCACCACTCCGAAGGCATCGGTCACCACATTGCCTCCGATGGCCATGCAGGCTCCCATGGAGAGAGGGAGCAGGAAGGTGGAGGTCATGGGGCCGCTTGCAACTCCGCCTGAGTCGAAGGCAACGCCGACAAAGATCGGGGGCACGAAAAAGCTGAGCAGAAGGGAAAGGACATAGCCGGGTATGATGATCCAGAAAATGCTTATGCCCGTAAGCACCCGTATCATGGATATGCCGACCGCCAGGGAAACTCCCAGGGAAAGGCTCAGATTCATCATCTGCTTTGAGATGGTGCCGCCGGTTATCTCCTCCACCTGTTCATTGAGGACCTGTACTGCAGGCTCAGCCTTGACGATGTAGTAGCCTATCAGAAGGCCTATGGGCACCAGCAGCCAGCGAAAGCCCTTTGAGGCCAGCTCTCCCCCAAGCAGGCTTCCCACGGGGGCAAAGCCTATGTTTACTCCGGTCAGGAAGAGGATGAGCCCAATGATCGTATAGATGAAGCCTATGCTGATCTTAAGAAGCTGGCGCCTCCGATAGCGGCGGGTAAACAGCTGAAAGACCACAAAGGCGCCGAGGACCGGAAGCAGGCTCTTTATGACCTCTTCCGCATAATGCGGCAGTGCCTTTATGAAGTAAAATGCCACGTCATGGGTGGTGCTCAGCTCCAGGATCTCCACGGCCTCATAAAGGGCATCGGAGGGTGAATAGAAAATGCCGAGAAGGAGCACCATGAGTATGGGGCCTACGCTGCAGAGGGCCACGAGGCCGAAGCTGTCGCTGCTTCCTTCCTTATCGCTTCTCGTGGCGGAAAGGCCTACGCCTATGGCCATGATAAAGGGTACCGTCATGGGCCCCGTAGTCACGCCGCCGGCATCAAAGGCCACGGCTATGAAGTCAGCCGGAGCAAAGGCAGTAAGTACAAAAAGGAATATATAAAGGAGAGTGAGCAGCCTGTTAAGAGGCAGCCGGAATATGATCCTTAAAACTGCCGCCACCATGAAGATGCCGACTCCCACGGCAACAGCCCAGATGAGCACACTGTTGGGGACAGAGGCCACCTGCTCCGCAAGGACCTGAAGGTCCGGCTCAGATATGGTTATGACCGTGCCTACAAGAAAGCAGAGGACTATGGTGATCCAGAGCTTTTTGGTCTCAAAAAGGCTCTGGCCTATGCCCTGTCCGAGGGGAGTCATGGCTGTCTCGGCTCCAAGCTGGAAAAAACCCATGCCCACTATAAGCAGCAGGGCTCCGCAGACGAAAAGGGACAGGGTGCCTATACTTACGGGCACCAGGGTAAAGCAGAGCAGCAGCACTATACAGGTTATTGGGAGCACGCTCTGCAGGGATTCGGATATTTTTTCCTTAAGCTTATCATTCATATAAAAAAGTCTAACATGAGCATAAAGACGGTGTAAAGAAAACAGGGAAAATGTTTACAAAAATTTCACATCCGGGCGTATGTCTTGCGTTATACAGCCCGTTATTATATCATTAAAAACAGACAGATCAATCTGCATCAATATCATTCAGAGAGGGGACAATATGGAGAAATCAAAGGTATATTTTACGGATTTCAGGTGCAAGGTGGGAACGAGCCAGCTGGATAAGCTGAGGAGACTCTGCATCGCAGCAGGAATAAAGGACATCGACATGGACGGAAAGTTCGTGGCGATAAAGATGCACTTCGGAGAGCTTGGAAACCTGGCGTTTCTGAGACCGAACTATGCAAAGACGGTGGCGGACCTCTGCAAGGAACAGGGAGGAAAGCCCTTCCTAACGGACTGCAATACCCTCTATCCGGGGATGAGAAAGAATGCCATAGACCACCTGGACTGCGCAAACCTTAACGGCTTCAACCCTATAAGCACCGGATGTCAGGTGATCATAGGAGACGGCCTTCGCGGAAACGATGACGTGGAAGTACCGGTAGTAAACGGAGAGTACTGCAAGACCGCTAAGATAGGATCAGCGATCATGGATGCGGACGTATTCATAAGCCTTACCCACTTCAAGGGCCACGAGGCAACAGGATTTGGGGGAGCGATAAAGAACATCGGAATGGGCTGCGGAAGCCGTGCCGGAAAGATGGACCAGCATAAGAGCGGAAAGCCTTCGATAGACGAGGAGAAGTGCAGAAGCTGCAGAAGATGTGCAAAGGAGTGCGGAAGCGGAGCGATAAGCTATCCTGAGGGGAAGGCAGTGATAGATTACAATAAGTGCGTAGGCTGCGGAAGATGCATAGGAGCCTGCAACTTTGATGCGATCTATAACGATAACGACAGTGCAAACGAGCTGCTGGACCGGAAGATGGCAGAGTATGCCCAGGCGGTATGCCATGGAAGGCCCTGCTTTCATATAGCGCTGGTACAGGACATAAGCCCCAACTGCGACTGTCATGGAGAAAATGATGCCCCCATACTTCCCGACATCGGAATGTTTGCAAGCTTTGACCCTGTGGCGCTTGACCAGGCCTGTGCGGATGCATGCCTTGCAGCAACGCCCATAGCAGACAGCCAGCTTGGAGAGAACCTTGCCAGGGAAGGATGGCACTGCCATCACGACCACTTCAAGGATTCCAACCCTAACATAGAGTGGAAGGCTACCCTTGATCAGGGAGAGAAGATAGGGCTCGGTACCAGGGAGTACGAGCTTAAGAAGATCTGATCGTTGCTTATATAGTCAAAGTGGCATTTCTGTGATATACTTTCTTTCATATTATAAAGGGGAGATATGGTATGGCAGACGAGAGCTTAAAGAATTTAAACGATAACGAAGAAAAGAAGGAAACTGTATCCAAGAACTTTATCGAGAGGGAGATCGACAAGGACCTTTCCGAGGGCGTGTACGACTGCGTACATACAAGATTTCCTCCCGAGCCCAACGGATACCTTCATGTGGGACATGCAAAGTCCATACTTCTTAATTATGGGCTTGCCAAGGAGTATGGCGGAAAATTCAACCTGCGCTTTGATGATACCAATCCCACCAAGGAAAAGACCGAGTATGTCAATGCGATCATAGAGGATGTGAAGTGGCTCGGTGCTGATTTTGAGGATCGGCTGTTCTTCGCTTCTGATTACTTTGATGAGATGTATGAAAAGGCAGTGCTTCTGATAAAGAAGGGCAAGGCCTATGTATCAGATCTTTCCGCGGATGAGATCAAGGCATACAGAGGGGATTTCAACACCCCCGGAAAAGAGGACCCCGCAAGGAAAAGGAGCATAGAAGAAAACCTTCAGCTCTTTACCGACATGAAGGACGGCAAATATGCAGACGGAGAGAAGGTGCTCCGTGCCAAGATAGACATGGCAGCCGGAAATATCAACATGAGGGACCCTGTCATCTATCGTATAGCAAGGCTTTCACATCATAACACCGGGGACAAATGGTGCATTTACCCGATGTATGATTTTGCCCACCCTATAGAGGATGCCATTGAGGGCATCACCCACAGCATATGCACCCTGGAGTTTGAAGATCACAGGCCTCTTTATGACTGGGTCGTAAAGGAGTGTGAGTATCCCCATCCTCCCCGCCAGATAGAGTTTGCAAAGATGTATCTCACCAATGTGGTGACCGGCAAGAGATATATCAAGAAGCTGGTTGACGACGGTATAGTTGATGGCTGGGACGATCCCAGGCTGGTGACGATAGCGGCTCTCAGAAGGAGAGGATATACGCCTGAGTCCATTGCCAAGTTTGTAAAGCTTGCAGGCATCTCAAAGGCAGATTCTTCCTGCGACATGGATATGCTTGAGTACTGCGTAAGAGACGATCTGAAGCTCAAAAAAGCCCGCATCATGGCTGTACTGCATCCTCTTAAGCTTGTCATAGACAACTATCCTGAGGGACAGACCGAAGAGCTTGAGATTCCCAACAATCTTGAGGTGCCTGAGATGGGATCCAGGAAGGTAAGCTTCAGCCGGGAGCTCTGGATAGAGCAGGAGGACTTCATGGAGGTTCCGCCTCATAAGTACTTCAGGCTCTTCCCCGGAAATGAGGTAAGGCTCATGGGAGCTTATTTCGTCAAGTGCGTAGGCTGCGACAAGGATGCTGATGGCAATATTACCTGTGTACATGTGACCTATGATCCCGAGACCAGATCCGGCAATGCCGCAGACGGAAGGAAGGTAAAGGGTACTATCCACTGGGTGGATGCAGGAACTGCCTTCAAGGCTGCGGTAAGGCTTTATGAGAGCCTTATAGATACAGAAAAGGGCATGTTTGATGAAAATGGAGCCCTTAACCTTAATCCCAATTCACTTACGGTACTTGAGGACTGCTATCTTGAGCCCGTGCTCAGGGATGCAAAGCCCTATGACAGCTTCCAGTTCGTAAGGAACGGATATTTTACCGTGGATTCACATGACTCAAAGGAGGGTATGCCCGTATTCAACAGGATAGTGGGCCTGAAGTCCTCATTCAAGCTTCCCAAGGATAAATGATCAAAGAGAAAGACGATTTAAAAAGCATCGCTTCCGAGGGCACCTCGGGACAGGCGATAGATATGGCGAAAGAGCATCGTATGGCCGGTATCCAGACGGATATCGGCACTTACGTTGCGCAGCATATGACTACGGATGACAAGCAGGGGACTGCCCTTGGCGAGAGGGAGATAGAAGACCCTGCTCCTTTCACCCCTCCGGAGGAGCTCTATTCCGAGCTTATCAGGACCATACGCTCATACCATCCTTCCGAGGACACGAGCCTCATAAGGAAGGCCTATGAGGTGGCGGCTGAGCAGCATAAGGATCAGAAGAGGCGCTCAGGGGAACCCTATATCATCCATCCTCTCTGCGTCGGTATCATACTTGCCGATCTTGAGATGGATAAGGAGACCATAGCAGCTGCCCTCCTTCACGACGTGGTGGAAGATACAGGGATGGAGCTTTCCGAGGTGGAGTCCGAGTTCGGTACGGAGATCGCTAACCTTGTGGACGGAGTCACAAAGCTGACTCAGCTCAATTATGACAAGGACAAGATCGAGATGCAGGCGGAGAATCTGCGCAAGATGTTTCTTGCCATGGCAAAGGATATCAGGGTCATACTTATCAAGCTTGCGGACAGGCTTCACAACCTTCGTACCCTTCAGTACCAGTCCCATGAAAAGCAGCTGGAAAAGGCAAGGGAGACCCTGGACATATATTCACCGATAGCGGACAGGCTTGGTATCAGCAAGCTGAAGATAGAGCTGGATGACCTGTCACTCAAATATCTGCATCCTGATGTATATTATGATCTGGCGGAAAAGATTTCCCTCAAGAAGGATGAAAGAGAGGAGTTCATTTCCGGCATAGTAAATGAAGTCTCCCAGAACATGGCCGATGCCGATATCAAGGCCCAGGTCGTGGGCAGGGTCAAGCACTTTTTCAGTATCTATAAAAAGATGGTGAACCAGCAGAAGACCCTGGATCAGATATATGACCTTTTTGCGGTACGTATACTTGTGGACAATGTCAAGGACTGCTATGCTGCCCTTGGAGTGATACATGAACTCTATAAGCCCATACCCGGCAGGTTCAAGGACTATATCGCCATGCCGAAGCCAAACATGTATCAGTCCCTTCATACCACCCTCATAGGCAAGAAGGGAACCCCCTTCGAGGTACAGATCAGGACCTATGAGATGCACCGCATCGCTGAATACGGTATCGCGGCTCACTGGAAGTATAAGGAGGTGGGTTCTGGACAGAAGGCCTCCAGTGCTGAAGACGAGAAGATGAGCTGGCTTCGCCAGGTGCTGGAGTGGCAGAGGGATACCGATGACTCAAAGGAATTCCTCCGCATGGTCAAGTCGGATTTTGACCTGTTCACCGATGAGGTATACTGCTTTACACCAACAGGAGACGTAAAGCATCTTCCTAAGGGATCCACTCCCATAGATTTTGCCTATAACATACATTCTGCCGTGGGCAACAAGATGGTCGGAGCCCGTGTCAACGGAAAGCTCGTACCGATAGATTACGAGATCCATAACGGGGACCAGATAGAGATCATCACTTCCCAGAATTCAAAGGGGCCCAGCCGGGACTGGCTTTCCGTCGTAAAGTCCACCCAGGCAAAAAACAAGATCAACGCCTGGTTCAAGACCGAACGTAAGGAAGACAATATCATCCGCGGCAAGGAGATGCTTGAGAAATACTGCAAGCAGAAGTCCTTAAGCTACAGCGAGCTTACCAAGCCCGAATATGTGGAGGGAGTGCTCAGGCGTTATGCCCTCAAGGACTGGAATGCGGCCCTGGCATCGGTAGGACACGGCGGCCTGAAGGAGTCCCAGGTGGTAAACAAGCTCCTGGAGACAAAGCAGAAGGCGGACAGACGCAATATGACGGATGCGGATGTCATAAATGCCAACCTTGCGGAAAATCAGGACATCACTAATCCCACCGTCAAGAAGAACCAGAAGGGTGGTATAGTGGTAAAGGGCATCCACGACGTGGCAGTACGTTATGCCCACTGCTGCAATCCTGTGCCCGGTGATGAGATAGTAGGCTTTGTTACAAGGGGAAGAGGCATTACAATACACAGGACCGACTGTGTCAATATGATGAACCTTCCGGAGGATGAGCGCAGCAGGCTCATAGAGGCTGAGTGGCAGCAGACTGAGGGCGTAAGGGAGACCTACTCCACAGAGATCAAGATCTACTGCAATAACAGACTTGGCCTTATCGTGGACATCTCAAAGATATTTACTGAGGCAAAGATAGACATAACCAGCATCAACTTAAAGACTGCAAAGAACGGAACCGCCACCCTGATCCTCACCTTTGACATACATGGAAAGGACGAGCTCATGAAGCTTACCGACAAGATCAGGAGCGTGGAGGGAGTGCTCGACATAGGAAGGACGGCAGGATGAGGCTTATAACGGATCATATAGTTGTCGGCATGATGGAGGAAAACTGCTACATCCTTCATGAGGAGGATGAAAGGGGACAGGAAGACAGATGCAAGTCCCCCGGAGAGGCAGTGCTCATAGATCCGGGAGCAGCCGCAGACAGGATACTTGAGCTCCTTAAGAGCCTTTCACTGAAGCCTGCTGCGATCCTTCTTACCCACGGACATTTTGACCATATCTCTGCTGTCCCCGGGATCAGGGATGCATTTCCGGACATAAAGGTATATTCATCAGAGAAGGAGCTTCCCATGCTTGGAAGCGAAGCTCTCAATCTTTCCGCCCACATGGGGGATCCTGTAAGCCTTTTTGGAGTCATTGGGCTTTCTGAAGGGGATGAGCTTTCCCTTCTTTCACGGAGCTTCAGGCTCCTTGAGACTCCGGGCCATACCGCCGGAGGCTGCTGTTATTATGTGGAGGAAGAGGGCCTTCTTTTTTCCGGAGATACCCTGTTTTACGGTACCTGCGGAAGGACGGATCTTTCCACGGGATCGGAGGCCATGATGGGGCAGAGCCTCAGACGGCTTTCAGAGCTTCCTTCGGAGGTAAGGGTATTACCGGGACATGGGGATGAAACTTCCATAGGGGATGAAAAGAAGCATGGCCTTCTCAGTTTCTCCTGAGATCGGAGACATGCCATGGCAAAAACATAAGGATTATTTGACCTATGATATCATTACTTATCTCAGATGATCTTAAATTTGAACAGGATATAAGAGAACTTGTTTCTGCATTTTTTCCAGGCGAGAGCTTTATTCACGAAAAGGATGAAGCCTCGCTTCTTTGTGTCGAAGCAGACCGGGAGCACATAGGGCTTCGGGGGAGTCTGGGAGATTCAGGCCGGGAGCTTAAGCTCTGCGGAGATCGGAAGCGTGATAAGTCCATCCTTAAAAAGGAGCTTTATCTTATGCTCTCCGGGATGACGGGAAAACAGCTTCCCTGGGGCACTCTTACGGGCATAAGGCCGGTAAAGCTTTATGAAAATGAATACAGGGCCTATGGAAGGGAGGCTGCAAAAAAGCAGCTTAAGGAGGATTATCTTATCTCTGATGAAAAGCTCCGGCTGCTTTCAAGGACCTTTGATATGGAGAGGGAAGCTCTTTCCCATATTGACTATAAACAGGGATTCAGCCTTTATATAGGCATTCCATTCTGCCCCAGCACCTGCCTTTACTGCAGCTTCACCTCTAATCCCATCAGCAGGTTTGAAGGCCGTATAGATGAATATATCGAAGCCCTGAGAAATGAGCTGAGAGGCATAAGGGCCCAGGAGCTTGGAGCTTATGAAGGAAAGTCCGTGGAGGCTTCTGCTGACAGAAGCACAGGATCAGGACAGCCTGATTATCATCTTTATGGAAGAGAGCTTCAGACCATATACATCGGAGGAGGGACTCCGACCTCCCTTTCGGCGCTCCAGCTTGACAAGCTCCTGTCCATGGTGGAGAAAGAGATGGATCTTCAGGGGCTCAGGGAATATACGGTGGAAGCCGGAAGGCCGGACAGCATAGACAGGGATAAGCTTCGGGTGCTCAAAGCCCACGGCATAGACAGGATCAGCATCAATCCCCAGACCATGAATGATCATACGCTGGAGCTTATCGGCAGGAGACATACTGCAGCTGATGTGGAGCGGGCCTATGCTCTGGCAAGGGAAGAGGGCTTTGACAACATAAATATGGACCTTATCATGGGCCTTCCGGAAGAGGGGATCAAGGATGTGGAGCATACCCTCTCCTGTATAAGGCGCTTTGGACCTGAAAGCCTGACGGTACATGCCCTTGCGGTAAAAAGGGCTGCAAGGCTTACCACGGAAGGGCTTGCTTATGCCGGGCTTAAGAGGGCAGGCATGGAGGAGGCCTTCGAGATGATAAGGATGGGAGCCATGTGCGCAGAAGAACTTGGCATGGAACCCTACTACCTTTACAGACAGAAAAACATGGCAGGGAATCAGGAAAATGTGGGCTACTGCATCCCCGGAAGAGCCAATCTTTACAATATCCTCATGATGGAGGAAAAGCATACGGTAGTTGGCATCGGAGCCGGATCATCCACGAAGGTGGTCATAAAAAATGCCGACCCGTCCCTTTTCTCCGGCAATGAGAGCAGGGTAGAGCGGCATGAAAATGTTAAAAATATAGAGATATATCTGAATTCCTCAAAGAGGCCTGATGGAGACCTCTCCTGAGTTAAGGACAGAGATACCCTCATCGGTATCAACGATAAGATTACCGGCACGGTTTATGTCAGTGGCTGTGCCGGTCTTTTTCTGCCCGTTTTCCATCCACCATATCTTTTTGCCAAGCACCAGGGATCTGGACTTATACTCCTCATAGATCTCCAGGGAATCCGGATCCTTTGCCACTTCAAAGACCTCTGCGGCTATCTCGCCTATGAGACGGCTTCTGCATATGTCCATGTCGTCTATGGAAAAGGCTATATCCTTGACATCATCAGGATAATCCCTGGTTTTAAGGTTCATGCCTATGCCTATGACCACATAGCCCAGCATTCCGCTCTCCATATCGCTGACTGCTTCGGTCAGTATTCCTGTGGACTTCCGCCCATCTATCCATATGTCGTTGACCCATTTGATCTCAGCCTTTTTTTTGCTATGCCTTTCTATGACCCTGCTTACTGCCACTGCGGTGGCAAAGGTGATGGACAGAAAGTTTTCTATGGGCTTTTCCACCCTTATGCAAAGGCTCATATATATGCCTGTGTCCTTTGGGGAATAAAAGTTTTTACCGTAGCGTCCTCTGCCCTTGGTCTGACTGTTGGCAGTGATCAGGGCATGGAAGAGGGGATGTTCCGAGACCAGCTTCTTTCCCACATTTTGAGTGGAGTCAACGCTGTCATAGACTTCTATCTCGCAGACTCCCGTAAAGCCTGCGGCCCTGAGACCTGTCTCTATGCCTTCTCTGGAGAGCCTGTCGTCAGTAGAAGAGAGCATATAGCCGCTGTTTTTTACGGCTTTTATGTCAAAGCCTTCATCTCTAAGGCTTTTTATGGCCTTCCATATGGCTGCTCTGGTGACTGAAAGCTCTTCGGCCATTTCTTCTCCGGAGACAGAGATCCCTCTTGACTCCTCAAGCCTTTTAAGTACATCCTCCTTAAGCTTCATGGCTTAAACTATTCCTCCGATCCGCGATATCAATTACTTAGTAAACCAAAAAGTATAAACAAGTTTACAATCAAAGACATTTGTATTAATATTAACACGAATACGGGAAAAGGAGCAATAAATAATGAAATATCAAAAGACAATGGCTTTGTGTACGGGAGCAATGCTTATAACCATCATGGCCGGCCTTTCCCAACTGGTCATATCTATAGGACCTGTACCCTTTAATCTGGGAGTGCTGGGAGCCTTTCTCATGGGGCTGATGCTTAGGCCAAGATATGCCCTGCTCAGCATGCTGTGCTATTTGATACTTGGAGGTTTGGGAGTGCCTGTGTTTGCAGGCTTTTCCGGAGGCCCACAGGTACTTTTCGGAATGACCGGGGGATATATAGTGGGATATGTATTTATAAGCTATATGAGCTCTCTGGCTGAGACTGCCGGACTGTCTCTTAAGTTTAAGCTTTCTGTCATGATATGCTCATTAGTGCTTTGCTATGTGCTGGGCACCTGCTGGTTCATGTATCTGAGCAACAACAGCTTTATGGAAAGTCTTGCAGTATGCGTCATCCCCTTTATCATACCTGATCTCTTTAAGCTTGCGGCAGCCCTTTATCTGGCATCGGCCATAAAAAAGAGACTGCCCATGGAACTTAGGAACAGTCTCACATAATACCTTGTCTGCGGCAGTCGGGATTAAGTACCGGCGGCTTCTATAAATCGATCAAATATTTTTTTCTGCACAGGATCGTCATACATCTTTTCGGGGTGCCACTGAAGTCCCAGCAGGAAGCAGGAGCCTTCGGAAACTGAGCCCTCGGTCTCCAGGGCTTCTATGACTCCGTCGGGAGAGACTGCGGTGGCCCTCAGTCCGGGAGCTACATCCTTTACGGCCTGATGGTGGAAGGAATTCACGCCCATGTCCTCAATGCCTGTAATATCGTAAAGCAGGCTGTCCTTCTCTACCTTTACGTGATGTGATACCCGGTTAAGAGGGTAGTTTGACTTTGAATGAGAAAAAAAGTCTCCGTCACTGGGAAGATCCTGATAAAGGCTGCCGCCAAGAGCCACATTGAGCACCTGTATGCCTCTGCATATGCAGAGCAGGGGCTTTTTGAGCTCTGCGGCCCTGCGTGCTATATAGAGATCCTGATCATCACGCTCAGGGATGATGCGTCCGCATTTTCCCCTGTCAGTCTCTCCGAATATCAGCGGGTCTATATCGTTTCCGCCGCTGAGGACCACTCCGTCAAGGGACTCAAGCACCTGGTCAAGATCTTCTTTTTTGTCATATATGGGGAGAAGGAGAGGGATGCCTCCGGCTTCCATGACCGCCCTGACATAATTGTGGGAGACATAGTGATACATGAGGGACATGTCCCCTCCGTCCTTAAAGATATCATCATGATCGTAGTTGCAGGATATGCCTATGACTGGTTTATTCATATCTGAGTTTTCCTTTCAAATATAGCCGCAATGCCTGATACTTGATTAGATTTTTGATTATTTCTGCTGAAGCAGCATGGCCATCGGAGGGATGAACTGCTTCTTTCTGCTGACCACTCCGGGCAGGGAGATGATCCCGTTTTCAGCCCTTCTTCCAAAGGCTTCCTCAGCATTTTTCACTGCATCCTTTCCAACGCATATGACCTCGGAGCTTTCCGAAAGGATGCTGGTAAGCAGGAAATAGAGGCTGTCCACATGGAGCTCTGAAAGCTCCTTTTCCATAAAGGGGCGGAGCTTTTCCACTATCTCCGGGAAATCTTCATCGCTCATGGAATTGATCTGTCCTGCGCCGAAGCTCACCTCGCCCACATTGAACTTCTTGAAATCCTGGAAGAAGATATCCTCTGCGGATTTGCTCCGAAGATCTGAGCCTGCCTTGAACATGCTCTTTGAAAAGGATTCGATATCAAGGCCGGAGAGCTCTGCAAGCTTTTCAGCCGCACGTCTGTCTTCATCGGTACAGGTGGGGCTCCTGAACATAAGGGTATCAGAGATGATCGCAGAGCAGAGGAGCCCCGCGATGACCGGATCTATGTCTATATGCTCTTCTTTGTATATCCGATAGACAAGGGTTGCTGTACAGCCCAGAGGCTGGCAGCGGAAGGATATGGGCTGAGTAGTCTCGATGGTTCCCAACCTATGGTGATCGATGATCTCCAGGATGTCGGCATCATCGGCACCGTCCACGGCCTGGGAAAGTTCGTTATGGTCTACGAGTATGACTTCTTTTTTCTTAAGCCCCAGGAGGTTCCGCCTGGATATCATGCCCACATAATGGCCTTCATTATCCAGTATGGGATAATCCCTGACCCTGTGCTTGGTCATGACATCCCTGGCATGCTCAACACTGTCCGAAAGACGGAAGGTGAGCAGGTTCTGACTGGCCATGAAGCTTTTTACCGGCATGGAGTGATTTATCAGCCTGGCGGTAGTATAGGTATCATGTGCCGTCTCGATAAGGACCACATTGTTCTGAGCTGCATGGTCGATGGTCTCCTGGGTGATCCTGTTGGGGCCACAGACAACGACGCAGCAGGCTCCGTTTTTGATGGCAATATTGTGGGCCTTGGAACGGTTGGCGGTTATGACAAGGTCATCCTTCTGGATGAAATCCTCCATGACATCCGAAGAGGAAGCGGCTATGGTGGTCTTTCCCTTTGTGATGCAGAAGGAGGGGTCCCCGCATATCAGCTTTCCGTCTATGGTAGAAAGTATGTTCTTTACCGGGGTGGAAGCCTTGCCTATGATATGGTTGTCAAACATATCCATATCGGATTCAGCGATATCATTTATGGTGATGACTCCCTTAAGGAAGCTGTCCTCATCCAGTACCGGGAGAGTGACACATTCCTGTTCTTTCATGAAGCGGTAAGCAGTATTGAGGGAGATATCCTCGCTTATGCCAGGGATACGGCGTATCTCTATGTCAGCTACCTGGGGAGAGACATCTGTCATGTACCTTGGAGCCGGGACCCTGAAATGCCTGAGCACAAACTGGGTCTCCTGATTGACGTGCCCGCAGCGGACCGCCAGATATTTCTTTGAGGAGGGGATGGACTCATCCCGCTCCCGTATACGGTTTTTCAGCTCTGCATAGGCTATGGCAGAGCATATGGAATCAGTATCAGGATTTTTGTGGCCTACGACGAAGACTTTTCTCTCCTTTAATGGCATAGGGGTCATTTCCTCTCTTTTTCAAGATTTTTCTGGGCTGTGGCCAGCATGAGCTTGATCCTGTTAAGCTGGTTTACTTCTGAAGCTCCCGGATCATAGTCCACGGCTATGATGTTTGCTTCCGGATAATGTCTCCTAAGCTCCTTTATGACTCCCTTTCCAACGATGTGATTGGGAAGGCAGCCGAAAGGCTGGGTGCAGACTATATTATTTACTCCCTCATGGATGAGTTCCAGCATCTCACCGGTAAGGAACCAGCCTTCACCGGTCTGATTGCCGATGGAAACGAATTCCCTGGCCATCTGTGCAAGCTCCCTGATCTCTGAGGGAGGATCGAAATGTCTGGATTTCTCAAGCTCCTTCTTTGCAGTCGAGCGGAGCATCTCAAGAAGGGATATGCCTATGTTTGCAAAGGATGCGGTGGATCTCTTTCCTCCCAGGTTGTCTGCTTTGAAGTTTGTGTTATAGAAGCAGTACAGCAGGAAATCCATGAGATCCGGCATGACGCACTGGGCTCCTTCATGTTCAAGAAGCTCCACTATATGATTGTTCGCGAGGGGTGAGAACTTGACCAGTATCTCACCTACCACGCCTACCTTGGGCTTGACCTCGTCCTTCCTGGGAAGTTCATCAAATTCTCTTATGATACCCCGAAGGTTCTTTGAGAACTCTCTCATGGAAGGAGATTTTTTCCTAAGATGCTTTATGACGGTTTCCTTCCATTTTTTATGGAGGGCATCAGCTGATCCGGGGAGCAGCTCATAGGGCCTTGTGGCATAGAGCACCCTCATAAATACATCTCCATATACCACTGCCTGCATGGCTTTTGTGATCAGAGGCACGGTAAATCTGAAGCCGGGATTTGTCTCCATGCCGTTCATGTTGACGGAGATGACCGGGATCTGTCCCATGCCTGCACGCTCCAAGGCACGCCTTATGAATCCTATATAGTTTGATGCGCGGCATCCTCCTCCGGTCTGGGACATGAGGACTGCCACATGGTCAAGATCGTACTTTCCGGAAAGCAGTGCATCCATGATCTGTCCTATGACTATCAGGGAAGGATAGCAGGCGTCATTATTTACATACATGAGTCCTGTATCCACGGCTGAACGGTTATCGTTCTGCAGCACCTCGATATGATATCCGAAGGTGTTCAGGGCAGGCTCTATCAGATCAAAATGTATGGGCGACATCTGGGGGCAGAGGATGGTATAATCCTTCCTCATCTCTTCGGTAAAGACCACTCTGTCATAGGAAGCAGAATGCTCCACCCGCTTTATCTTTTTCTGATCCCGGACACGAAGGGCCGCTATCAGCGATCTGATACGTATGCGTGCGGAACCGAGGTTATTGACCTCATCTATCTTTAAGACGGTATAGATCTTTCCGGAGCCGGTGAGTATGTCGCTGACCTGATCCGTAGTCACCGCATCCAGGCCGCAGCCGAAGGAGTTGAGCTGTACCAGATCCAGATCGTCCCTCTTCTTTACGAAAGTGGCTGCCCGGTAGAGCCTGGTGTGGTACATCCACTGGTCGGTGACGATGACCGGCCTCTCCACTTCTGCAAGGTGGCTTACGGAATCCTCGGTGAGCACGGCAAAGCCGTAGCTTGTGATCATATCGGCTATACCGTGATTGATCTCAGGATCCACGTGATAGGGACGTCCTGCAAGCACTATGCCTCTGTGCCCTGTCTTTTCCATCCAGGAAAGGACCTCTTCTCCCTTCTTTTCCGTATCCCTCTTTGCGGTAAGGAGCTCCTCCCAGGCTATATGGGCGGCGGACCTTATCTCTGCCTCGGTCATGGCGGGGATCTCGTGTCCGAACTCATCCTTTCCGGACCTTCCGAATTTTGCCATGAATACCTTTACAAGGCCATCTGTAAGGATCTTTTCATCCGTAAAGGCCAGGAAGGGATTCATGAAGTCCACATGCTCACTGTGGAGGGATTCCACATTGTTTTTTATATTTTCCGCATAGGAGGTAACGATGGGACAGTTATAATGGTTGCCTGCATCGGGGGTCTCGTTTCGCTCATAGGGTATGCAGGGATAGAAGATGAACTTTATCCCGTTTTTAATGAGCCATTCCACATGTCCGTGGGATATCTTTGCAGGATAACATTCGGACTCCGAGGGTATTGACTCTATGCCGAGTTCATATATCTTTCTTGTGGAAAGAGGGCTGAGCACCGTCTGGAACTTTAGCTCCCTGAAGAAGGTAGCCCAGAAGGGATAGTTTTCATACATGTTGAGGACCCTGGGTATGCCCACCTTTCCTCTTATGGCAAGATCAGCGGGAAGGGGCTCATAGTCAAACATCCTCTTAAGCTTATAATCAAAGAGATTGGGGATCTCCTTTCTTGAGCGCTCCTTTCCGAGGCCTCTTTCGCAGCGGTTTCCGGATATGAAGTTGCGGCCTGCACCGAAGTTGTTGATGGTGAGCACGCAGTGGTTGTTGCAGCCCTGGCAGCGGGTCATGGAGGTCTTGTATCTGAGGCCTATGATATCATCCAGGGAAAGCATGGTGGTATGGACGTCCTCGCCGGAATCCTTCCTTATGTTATAGCGCTCCCGGGCTATAAGGGCAGCGCCGAAGGCTCCCATGATGCCGGCTATGTCAGGCCTTGTGGCGGTGCAGCCTGCGATCTTCTCGAAGGCCCGAAGCACAGCATCGTTATAGAAGGTACCGCCCTGAGTCACGATATGCTTTCCGAGATCCTCTGCCCTTGTGATCTTTATGACCTTATAGAGGGCATTTTTAATTACTGAATAGGCAAGCCCGGCAGAGATATCGGCAACGGTGGCGCCTTCCTTCTGGGCCTGCTTTACGTTTGAATTCATGAATACGGTGCAGCGCTGTCCCAGGTCTGTGGGATCCTTTGCAAACAGTGCAGCCTTGGCAAAATCCCTTACGCTGTAATTGAGGGACTTGGCGAAGGTCTCGATGAAGGATCCGCAGCCTGAGGAGCAGGCTTCATTGAGCTGGACCGAATCCACGGTGCCGTCCTTGATCCTTATGCATTTCATGTCCTGTCCGCCTATGTCCAGGATGCAGTCAACCTCGGGATCGAAGAAGGAGGCAGCATAATAGTGGGATATGGTCTCAACCTCGCCTTCATCCAGCAGGAAGGCAGCCTTAAGCAGAGCCTCGCCGTAGCCTGTGGAACAGGAATAGACGATGCCGGCATCTTTGGGCAGCAGGGACTTTATCTCAGTCATGCTCTTTATGGCGGTTGCAAGAGGAGAGCCATTGTTGCTCTCATAGAATTTATAAAGCAGGGAGCCGTCCTCGCCTACAAGAGCTATCTTTGTGGTGGTAGAACCGGCATCGATGCCCAGGTAGCAGTTGCCCTTATAGGTACCAAGATCAGCGGTCCTTACATTGGATCTTCCGTGTTCTTTGAGGAAACGGTCATAATCCTCCTGGGATTCAAAGAGGGGATCCAGCCTTTTTATCTCCGTATCCAGCTTTATACCGTTCCGGAGCTTTTCGATCAGATCGTTTATATCCATGGATGGAGCCTTGTGATGGATCCCGATGACAGGTGCTTCAGGATCCGCGGGCAGGTTCATGGCAGCGCCGATTGCCGCAAAAAGATGGGAATGCTCAGGAGCTATGACATGCTCATCCGTAAGATGAAGTGTGCGGATAAAGGCAGCTCTCAGCTCGGAAAGGAAATGAAGAGGCCCTCCGAGAAAGGCCACATTGCCCCTGATGGGCTTTCCGCAGGCGAGTCCTGAGATGGTCTGATTGACCACAGCCTGGAATATGGATGCGGCAAGATCCTCATGGGTAGCCCCGTCATTTATAAGGGGCTGTATATCGGATTTTGCAAATACACCGCAGCGGGCTGCGATGGGATAAATGGCTCTGTAGTTGCGGGCAAGGTCATTAAGGCCCTTTGCATCCGTCTGGAGCAGGGAGGCCATCTGATCTATAAATGAGCCAGTGCCTCCGGCACATATGCCGTTCATACGCTGGTCTATGCCGCCGGTAAAATAGATGATCTTTGCATCCTCGCCACCAAGCTCGATAGCCACGTCACACTGGGGAGCATAGTCCTGAAGGGCGGTGGCTACTGCAACTACCTCCTGGATGAATGGAGCCCCCATATGTGTGGATATGGAAAGTCCCCCTGAGCCGGTAACTGCAGGACGGAGCACAAGATCTCCAAGTTCCTTCCTGGCATCGGAGAGGATATCCGCAAGAGTATTTTGGATATCCGCAAAATGTCTTCTGTAATCTGAAAACAGGGCCTTTCCCTCATCATCGATGATGGCGGCCTTTACGGTGGTGGAACCGATATCGATACCTAATCTGTAGGTCTTTTCTGACATAAAAACTTGTATATCCTTTTCTAAAATACAGTATACCGGCACTTTTATTAAGCTTCCGCCTTACGGAGGATGCCTTCAAAAAATGCCGGAAACATATCATTATTATTTTGGAAGATTTCCGTAAGCTATGTTATCACAAATATGCATATATATAAACAGTCAAAGTATAAAAAAATAATTAAAAGGAGAGGTAAAGGATAGGTTAAATCTCTGTCAAATCCCCCTTTGGTGTTTACAAAAATCTTCTGAAAATGTATACTTAACGGGCAGGCACAGGGACCTGTTTTTATTCGTTTGCAGGCAAAGAGAGCTGAGGAAAGGAGGCCTGATCGGTTGATACGTTATTATCTTACAGTGAACGGGACCATATCAGAGATCGAGTCTCCGGAACCGGGGTGCTGGATCTCACTGACCCACCCGACAGCCTCCGAGACAGAGCTCATCGCTTCAAAATACGGCATAGAGCTCAATGACCTAAGGGCGCCTCTTGATGAAGAAGAGAGATCCCGTATAGAGACCGAGGATAATTATACGGTCATAGTGGTGGACATCCCTGCCATCGAGGAACGAAACGGAGCTGACTGGTTCGTCACCCTGCCTCTTGGTATCTTTGTCACGGAGGACGTGATCATAAGCGTATGCCTCCAGGATACTCCCGTGCTTTCCGCCTTTACGGACGGAAGGGTCAGGGATCATTATACCTTCAAAAAGACCAGGTTCATACTTCAGATACTTTATAAAAATGCACAGCTTTTCCTTCAGTACCTGAGGATCATAGACAGGAAATCGGAGATAGTCGAAAAGAGCCTCCATAAGTCCCAGAAGAACAAGGAGCTCATCGAGCTTCTGGAGCTGGAAAAGACCCTGGTATACTTCACCACCTCCCTTAAGGGCAACGAGATGGTGCTGGAGAAGCTCCTAAAGATCGCAAAGATCAAAAAATATCCTGAGGATGAGGATCTGCTTGAGGATGTTATAGTCGAGAACAAACAGGCCATAGAGATGGCCAATATCTATAGCGGCATACTCTCAGGCACCATGGATGCCTTCGCCTCAGTCATATCAAATAACCAGAACATAGTCATGAAGACCCTGTCGGCCATCACCATAGTGCTTTCGATACCGAACATCATAACAGGGCTTTACGGCATGAATGTCATAAACCTTCCGCTGGAGGAGAGTCCTGCGGCCTTCGGCATCATTTGCCTTGTGATAGTGGCCCTTGCGATAGTGGCTACGATCATATTAAAGAAAAAGGACATGTTTTAAATGAGAGACCTTTTTTACAGATTGAAATACAGATTCGGAAGATATGCCATACAGAATCTTTCCCTTTATGTGACCATGATATTTTCCCTGGGCTACCTGCTGATGATCTCACCGGTGGGGGCCTATGTTTATTCTGCCTGGCTGGCCTTTTATCCTTATGAGGTGCTCCATGGACAGATATGGAGGATAGTGACTGCCATACTGTTCCCGCCCATCACCAGCTCAAGCATCATATGGGCAGCGATAAGCCTGCTCATCTACTATAACTTTTCATCTCTGGTGGAAAGGATGATGGGTGCCTTTGAATTCAACGTATACTTTTTCAGCAGCATAATCATAGGCGAGCTTGGGGCCATCATAAGCTACCTCATAACCGGGCTCAATTTCCCCTATCTGCCGATATATACCCATTTTGCCATAATCATGGCTTTTTCGATCATGTTTCCGGATGCCTCGGTGCTTCTGATGTTCGTGATCCCGATCAAGGCCAAATGGATAGCCATAGCCGAAGCGGTGATCTACCTTTATAACTTTCTTACTGGAAGCATCATCACAAAGATAAGCATAGCTGCTGCATTCATCCCGGTGGTGATATTCTTCATTTTCCACTACGGAGGAGGCGGCAATATCATAAGTAATCTCAGATTCAGGATGAGGCAGAAAAAGCGTCAGAAGGAATGGCGCGATCAGTGGAGATGACAGGACTGAGATGGCGGCCAGGCCGGTGCTTTTATGCTGTATCGGCTTTAGCAGGAGGTGAGTATGAGACACACAAAGATTATTTGTACCCTTGGGCCCAACTTCGACGATAAGGAGAGGTTCCTTAAGCTTGCAGCAAAGAACATGGATGTGGCAAGATTCAATTTTTCCCATGGTGATCACGCTGAGCACAAGGGAAGGCTGGAGCTCCTTAAGGAGGTAAGGAAGGAGACAGGAAGGCCCATAGCCGCACTTCTTGATACCAAGGGACCGGAGATCAGGACCGGGCTTCTTAAGGATCATAAGAAGGTGGAGCTCTGCGCAGGAAATGAGATAGTCCTGACAACTGAGAAGTGTGAGGGGACCTGTGAGAGAGTCTTCATCAATTATCAGGGCCTCAACGAGGATGTGAAGAAGGGACAGCATATACTCATAGACGACGGCATCATCGATCTTGAGGTCGAAGAGGTAAAGGGCTGCGACATAGTCTGCAGGATACTGGCCGGCGGAGAGCTGGGAGAGCAGAAGGGCGTCAATGTGCCCGGAGTAAAGGTCAACCTCCCTTCGCTTACTGAGCAGGATATAGATGACATAAAGTTCGGCATCAGGGAGGGCTTTGATATCATAGCCGCATCCTTTGTAAGGGATGCAGAATGCATAAGGCAGATAAAAGCCATACTTGCCGAGGAAAATGCCTCAGATATCCTGGTTATAGCAAAGATCGAGAATCAGGAAGGCGTCAACAACATAGACGAGATCATCGAGGCAGCTGACGGAGTCATGGTGGCAAGGGGAGACATGGGAGTGGAGATCGAATCCCAGAAGCTTCCCTACATACAGAAGACCATCATCAGAAAATGCAACATGGCGGATAAGGTAGTCATCACAGCCACCCAGATGCTGGATTCCATGATGCGTAACCCCCGTCCCACGAGAGCCGAGGTATCGGACGTGGCAAATGCGGTATATGACGGAACTGACTGTGTCATGCTCTCAGGTGAGACAGCCATCGGAAAATATGCCTGTGAGGCCATAGAGATGATGGCTAAGATCTGTGAGGATACGGAAAAGAACATCAATTACGATTCTTTCAGGCACAGAAAGACCGAAAACGTGCATTTTGATCAGATATCCAATGCAGTATCCCATGCTACGGTATCCACCGCCATGAGGCTCTCCGCAAAGGGTGTGGTAGCTCCGACCCTCAGCGGACATACGGCAAGGCTCCTTTCAAAGTGGAGGCCTGTCATGCCGATATACTCCATGAGCCCTTCCATGGCTACCGTAAGGCGTACCATGATCTTATGGGGTACCATACCCGTATGGTCAAAGCGTGCCGAGTCCACGGATGAGCTTATCGAGAACTCCATGAACGAGCTTGTAAAGGAAGGCTACCTTAAGGAGGGAGACCTGGCAGTGGTTACTGCCGGAGTGGTCAACTTCAGGGGCAAGGAAGAAAAGGCCACCGATACCAATATCATGAGGGTGGTCACCATAGCCTGAGGCTGAAAGTGAGAACTTAAAGCTCCGATTTCATGAAGAGCATGAAAAGGAAGAAGGACATAAAAGATGAGTGAAGAAGGAAAAAGGAACCTGGGGCCTTCAGGAAAGATAGACCCTTCGGAGGCTCCCGTAAAGGTACTTGAGCACAGGCTTTCCTATCAGGGAAAGATACTCAAGATCTATGATGATCTTGTGGAGGTAAACGGCAGGCATACCCATTGGGACCTGGTGCACCATAACGGAGCTGCTGCAGTGCTGCCTGTCACGGACGATGGAAAGATACTCATGGTCAGGCAGTACAGGCATGCTCTTTCCAGATATACCCTGGAGATCCCCGCAGGAAAGCTTGACAGCCCCGATGAACCTATGATAGAGTGCGCACGTCGGGAGCTGGAGGAAGAGACAGGATACAGATCTGATGATCTCAGCCTCCTTCTGAATATCAACACTACCGTGGCCTTCTGCGATGAATTCATAGGAGTCTTCCTTGCAAAGGACCTTAAGAAGTCCCACCAGCATTTGGATGAGGATGAGGACATAAATGTGGAGGCCTGGGAGCTTAAGGATCTTCTTGAGCTTATATATACCCAGAAGATGACGGATTCCAAGACGGTAGCTGCCATACTTGCTTATGCAAATAAGATAGGAGAGAAGTTATGATCAGAGAGAAGCTTGAAGACTATGTTACTACGGTTCCGAATTTCCCTGAAGAGGGTGTCATGTTCCGTGATATAACCACCATCCTGAGCGATCCGGACGGGCTCAAGCTGGCAGTGGATACCTTTGCCGACATGGTGAAGGATCTGGAGTTTGATGCGGTGGTAGGACTTGAATCCAGAGGCTTCATGTTCGGTGTGCCCCTGGCCTACAATCTTCACAAGCCCTTCATACCCGTAAGAAAGAAGGGAAAGCTTCCCAGAGAGACAGTCTCCCAGCAGTATGATCTGGAGTACGGACATGCTGAGATCGAGATGCATAAGGATGCGATAAAGCCGGGAGAGAAGGTTATCATCGTGGATGATCTCATCGCCACTGGAGGCACCTGTGAGGCCACCTGCAAGCTGGTGGAAAAGCTTGGGGGAAAAGTGGCAAAGATATGCTTCCTCATGGAACTTGCCGGACTTTCCGGAAAGGAAAAGCTTTCAAAGTATGACGTTGAGTCAGCCATTGTCTATCCCGGAAAGTGATCATTAAACAAAAATACAGCCTTCTGCCGATACTGTTCCTTTCGGGACAGTGATGGCAGAAGGCTTTTTTCTTTTCAGTACTGGCTTATACGGTCATCCTCGGAATCCCCGGTCTTCCTGAGCTCCTTTATGACCACGTGGAAGGTGCCTCCGGGCAGCTCTATCTCCACCCGATCCCCTGCCTTTTTGCCAAGCAATGCTTTTCCGATGGGGGATTCATTTGATATGAGGCCTTTCCTGATATCGGAGCGGATAGGGGTGACTATGCGGTAGGTGGCTTCCATGCCCCTCTCCTCAAACCATATATCCACGGTATTATTGAGGCCCACCTCATCCTCATTTGAAGAGTCATCTATGACCCTTGCGGTACGGAGCATCTTCTCCAGATATCTGATGCGGC